>NZ_QUEN01000006.1:0-206952 GCF_003478175.1 Faecalibacterium sp. OF03-6AC
ACTTCCACACCGTTCTGGCGCACCACGATGCGGCAGTCACGTTGCCGTCCACGGTGGGGGTGATGTGGATGCCCATGTAGGTGTTGCTGGGCACCGGGTACACCGGCATGGGCAGCAGCTTGCCCATGCGCTTGTGCAGGATGATGTAGTTGCTGCGGGAGCCGATGACACGGTAGCCGGTCAGGCCCAGCAGGTCGGAGATCTGCTTTGCGCCCAGACCAGCGGCGTTGACCACCCAGCGGGTGCAGAAATCGCCGTGGGCAGTATGCAGGTAGTACAGCTCATTTTCCCGGGTGATAGCCTCTACCTTATTGAAATATATTTCATCGTTTTAAATACATCTTGCAGTCGGGATTGTCAAGCCGTTTCGGCAAAAAACGTGCACAAAAAGAAGCTCTGTCCTTTGGAAAAAACGACAGAGCTTCTGGAAATTCGGGGATATTCACTTAAAATACTGGGGGAAGGACTCCCGGATGGTGGCAAGGTTTTCGGTATACCGCTGCATGTGCCGGGCGGCAACGGTCCGCGCAGCGGCAGCATCCTTTGCTTCGATGGCCTTCAGCAGACTGGTGTGGTCGTCCAGAATGGCCTCTGCCGGACGGCAGCGGAAGCTGAGCACCGTGGTGCGGTCAAAATGAGGTGCCAGATTTTCCACCAGATCGTACCAGTACGGGCAGCCGCACTGCACATAAAGCAGCCGGTGGAATCCCTTGTCCAGCGCAAAGATCTTTTCCTCCTGCGCTCGCTGAATGTACATCTGCCACAGCGCCACATTCTCCCACAGGTGGTCCAGCTGCTGATTGTTCAGCATCTGGCAGGCCATCTCGGACAGATCGATCTCCAGCACCGCCCGGAGGTGCCGCACCTCCTCTACCAGCTCCGCGTCGATGAGGGAGACATAGGTGCCGATCTTCGGACGGATCTCGATGAGCCGCCGCTGCACCAGCTCCAACTCTGCCTCCCGGAAGGGCATCCGGCTGACTCCCAACTGCTGGCACAATTCCGGCTCGTTGAGTTTTTCTCCGGGTTCCAGACAGGTGTTGACAATGTTGTCCACCAGAACGCGTAGCACATAGTTCTTGGCAGATTCACCGTTTCTGCGCTCAGAAGTCCGTACAATTGTTCACCGCTCCTTTCTTTGATCGCTTTTTGCATTATACGCGATTTCAGGGCAGGTTGTCAAATCCGAAAATCGGGGCATCGGCTCTGTATCCGTCAGCGCAGAGCCCCCTATTATAATGGAAGCGCGCCACACCCGTTCTGCCATGGAAGAAGTGCAATTGTGAATGAAACGCGTTTCTTTTCAAAGAACGCTGAGAGACTTTCCTTAAAACAAATCCGCCAAAAATAAAGGCAAAAATCAGTCAAAACGACCATAAAAACTAAGAATTGATAAAAAGAATAAAAAATACTTGACAAAAAAGGAGCAAAGCCGTATTATGAAATCGCAATGAAAGCGGATACACAATGTTTCCATTGAACTCCGCAGGCCATGCCGATGGCCGAAACGAACCGTGTCTCAGGTGGAGCTTTCCACACGAATACAAGAGGACAAAAAACAAGGAGGCTATTGAAATGAAAAAGATCTCTCGTCGCCGTTTCCTGCAGATCACCGGCATCTCGGCAGCTGCAGTCGGACTGAATGCCTGCGGCGGAAGCTCCGGCAGCACTGCCGGCACTGCAGCTTCCGGCAGTGCAAGTGCAGCCCCTGCAGCGGACGGAAAGAAGTACACTCTGCGTGCTTCTTCCAATCAGGCAGCCACAAGCACCATCGGCATGGCGCTGGCAAAGTTTGTGGAGCTTGTCAACGAAAAGAGTGCCGGTCGGATCAAAGCAACGGCAAACTACGGTTCTGAGCTGGGCAGTCAGGCTGAGCAGGTGGCAATGGCCATTGCAGGCGATCTGGAGCTGGTCCTGTCCACTCCCGGCACCGGCCCGGGTGCATACGACGGTCTGGAGCAGATGCAGATGTTCGAGTTCCCCTTCCTGTTTGAGGATAACGATCAGTACCGCCGTGTGCTGAAGGGTGCCGAGGATCAGGTGAACGAGTTGGCAAACACCATCGGCCTGAGCGGCATGGGCGGCATGTCTATGGGCTCCCGCGATATGCTGACCACCGTGCCCGTAAAGACGCTGGCCGATATGAAAGATCTGGTCATGCGCGGTCCCAACGCCATCTACAACGGAATGTTCGAGTGTCTGGGCGCTGCTGGCATCACCATGGACTGGAACGATATTTATACTTCCCTTTCGCAGAATGTCTGTCAGGGCTGCGAAGGCTCTCCCGTGATGTTGAATGCGTCCAAGCTGCAGGATAATGCAAAGTATCTGGCCATCACCAATCATATCATTGCCTGCGTTTACTTCTTCTTCAACACCGACTGGCTGGAATCTCTGCCGGAAGATGTGCGCACCCTCGTCACCGATTGCGTGAAGGAAGCCGTGGATTATCAGGAGTCCATTGATGACGATGCCCAGAAGGACGCACTGGAGCAGATGAAGAAGGATGGCGTGGAGGTCACCGAGCCTGCCGATATTCAGGCATGGAAGGATGCTTGTGCACCGATGCTGGACGAGTATCGCGCAAAGGGCGATGCCTGGGCCAAGTTCACTGACCTGCTGCTCTCCATTAAGTAAAAAGCCGGCATCGGCTATCCCTGTATTTTGAATGGAGTTGTCCGGGCTGTATCTTTCTGGAACCAGAAATTTTCAGCCCGGACTTTTTTGGTGATACACAAAATCATTGCGGCAGGAGGTGTCTGCTTTGAATGCACTGAGAAAAATTGATAAGATCCTGAATAGGGTCCGGTCGGTCGTACTGGTCGCACTGCTGGTTTCCATGATGGGCATGTGCACAATGAATGTCGTTCTGCGCTACCTGATCAAAGGTGTGTCGTTTCTTCGTCCGTTTTCATGGGTAAACGAGATGATGCAAATGCTGGCGATCTGGGTAGTATTTCTGGCGGCGGGGCTTGGCGTACGGCAGGATGCGCATGTCAGTCTGGAGAGCTTTACAGAGAAATATCTGCCCGCCAAAGCATCCCGGATCCTGCACAAGGCCGCACAGGTGATCGTCATTGCTACGTTGGTTCTGCTGATCGTGATCGGCATTCAGCAAACGATCAAAATGCGCACAAGTTTCCTGCAGAACCTGCCCATCTCCAATGCATGGTTCTATGCAGCGATCCCGGTGGGATGTGCGTATCTTCTTTACGAATATATTCTGATCCTGGTGTTCGGCAAAAACCCGTTTGCTTCCTCGCCCGGTGAGGACGACAATGTGACCGGCGCGTTTTGAGAAGGAGGGAGGACACAGATGCTTACCGTATTTTTGATTTTTATTGTTCTGCTTGCCTTTATCTTTCTGGGATTTCCCATTTTTATGTCGCTGCTGATCACCGGCATCCTGTTCCTTACGTTAGGCGGCAACTCGCTGGGACTTACCGTCATCAAGATGTTCGGCAGCGCCAACAGCCTTTCGCTGCTGGCCATCCCATACTTTGTCATCGCGGGCAACATCATTATGAAGGCTCGCATCACCGACAAGCTGGTCAACTTTGCAGATGCAGCCGTTGGCTGGCTGCCCGGCGGTCTTGGTCATGTGAACGTGCTTACCTCCATGATCTTTGGCGGCATTCAGGGCAGCGGCTGCGCCGATGCTGCAGCCATTGGCGGCATGCTGATCCCTGCCATGGAAAAGCAGGGATACGACAAAGATTATTCTGTGGCAGTCACCGCAGGCTCCTCCATGCTGTCGCCCATCATTCCGCCCAGCATCGCCATGATCCTGTATTCTTATTATACAGAGGTGCCCGTGGGACGTCTGTTCATGGGTGCACTGGTGCCCGGCATTCTTTTGGGACTCCTGCAGATGGGTGTTGTGTATCTGGAATACCGGCTGCGCAAATATGACATTCCCCGCACCCGCTTCTCTCTCCGGAATCTGCTGACGACCGCATGGCATTCTCTGGGAGCACTGATGATGCCCCTGATCATTCTCAGCGGCATCTGCTTCGGCATCGTTACGCCCACCGAGTCCGGTGTTCTGGCCATCCTGTACGGTCTGCTGTATGGCTTCTGCATCAGCAAGACTCTGAAGTGGAGCGACATTCCCGGCATCCTGATCGATTCTGCCGTGACGACCTCTGTGGTGTACATGACCATTGTGGGTGCCGGTGTGCTTTCCAATGTGCTGGTGCGCCTGCACTTCCAGACCGAGGTGCAGAATTTTGCGGTCAACACACTGGGCAGCCCGGTGCTGGCAGTGCTGTTCCTCATCGTGACATTTGTGATCCTTGGCATGTTCCTGGATCCCACTGTCATCATTGCCATGTTTGCAGCCACCGTGCTTGCCATTGGCAACTCGCTGGGCTTTGATCCCATTCAGTTCGGCGTTCCCATGGTCATCGTCATGCAGCTGGGCGCGATCACCCCGCCGGTTGGCACCTTCCTGTTCATCTCCTGCGGCGTGGCAAAACTTCCGGTAGAAAAAGCGGCCAAGCCTCTGCTGCCCTACATCGCGACCGTCGTGATCGTCGTTGCGCTGGCATTCGTATTCCCGCCGCTGGTCACCTGGCTGCCGGGTCTCATCTACGGCTGATAAAGAAAAGGGGGTATCCTTATGCAGGAAAAAAAAGATGGAGCAATGTATGCACCCAAGGGCAGGTCAAAGCCGGTATGCGCCCCGGGTGACTTCCCCGTAGGAGTCATCGGGCTGGACCATGGTCACATCTACGGCATGTGCAACGGTCTGACCGAGGCGGGTGCCGAGATCACGCTGGTGTACGACTCCGACCCTGCAAAGGTGGCGCAATTCCAACAGGCGTTCCCCTCGGCGAAGGCTGCGGCGAGCAAGGATGAGGTGTACGCCTCCAATGTGAAGATGATCGCTTCGGCATCCATCCCGCTGGATCGCGGGCCGCTGGGCGTGGAGGCTATGCGCCACGGCAAGGATTTTTTTGTGGACAAGCCGCCGCTGATCACGCTCGAGCATCTGGAGCAGGTGCGTCAGACGGTGCGCGAGACCGGGCAGAAGTTTTTCTGCTATTTCAGCGAGCGTCTGCATGTGGAAGGTTCGGTGTATGCACAGCAGTTGCTGGAACAGGGCAAGATCGGCAAGGTCGTGCAGGTAATGGGCTGGGGCCCCCACCGCATGGGCCCTGAGAGCAGTCGTCCGGACTGGTTTTTTGAGAAAGATGTTTACGGCGGCATCCTCACGGACATCGGTTGTCACCAGATCGAGCAGATCATATTCTTTTCCGGAGCCAAAGATGCCCGCATCGTGCACAGCCGCGCAGGCAACTACAATCATCCGGGCCGCCCCGGACTCGAGGACTTTGGCGACTGCATGATCGAATGCGACAACGGTGTGACCGGTTACTTCCGGGTGGACTGGTTCACCCCGAAGGGGCTGGGTGCATGGGGTGATGGTCGCACCATCATCGAGGGCACGGACGGCTACATTGAGATCCGAAAGTATATTGATATCGCCAACAACGCAGAAGGCGATCAGGTGTATTATGTTGACCACGAAGGCGAGCATCACTGCTGCGCCAGCGGCAAGTGCGGTTTTCCCTTTTTTGGCGGCATGATCCGTGACTGTCTGGATCACACCGAGCTGGTGATGAAGCAGGATTACATCTTCCGTGTGATCGAGCTTGCGATCCAGGCAGAACGCGAAGCGGAAAAAGTTGGCTTTAAGAGGTGAAATTGATGGAACAGAAAAAAATCCGAATCGCCATTATTGGTGCAGGCGCGATCGCAGATGTACATATCAAGGCCTATCTGCAGTATCCGGATCTGTGCGAGGTGTGCGCGGTGTGCGACCTTTTCCCGGAAAAAGCCGAACAGCTCATTCAGGCAAACGGGCTGACCGCCGCAAAAGCCTATAAGGACTGCCGGGAAGCCATTGCTTCCGGCGGCATCGACGCAGTGTCCATCTGCCTGCCGCCGCAGATGCACGCGGAAATCGCCGTGGAAGCTCTGCGCAGCGGCTGCCATGTCATCTGTGAGAAGCCCATGGCCTGCTCACTGGAAGAGTGCGATGCCATGATCGCCGCAGCCAGAGAAAGCGGAAAGCTCCTAAGCGTGGTGGTGCAGAATCGCTGCAAGACCCCCAACCAGAAGGTGAAAAAGATCCTGGACGAGGGGCTCATCGGCAAGGTGCTGTTTGCCACTGTGGATTCGCTGTGGTGGCGCGGACAGAGCTACTACGACCTGTGGTGGCGAGGCACATGGGATAAGGAGTCCTCCGGCGCGATGGCGAGCCACGGTGTGCACCATATCGACCTGATGCAGTGGATGCTTGGAATGCCGGAAAGCGTGTACGCGGTCATCCGCAATGTAGGGCACGACAACTCCGAATGCGAGGATCTGGGCATTGCCATCCTGAACTATCCGGACAAGCTGGTGCGGCTTACCACCTCCATCGTGAACCATGACGAAGCGCAGCAGATACAGTTCAATGGCGAAAAGGCCAGCATTGCAGTGCCGTGGAACGTGTCGTCCAACGCCTCCATGGTCAACGGCTTCCCCGAGGAAAATCGGGAAGAAGAGGAAAAGCTGCAAAAATATTACGATGATCTGCCCGATCTCGAGCGTGAAGGCCACCCTGCCCAGCTGCTCAACTTCCTGCGGGCGATCCGTGGGGAAGAAGCTCTGTTTGTAGACGGTGCCGAAGGCCGCAAGACCATTGAGCTGATCACTGCCATCTACAAATCCGCCAACACGGGCACCACCGTCACGCTGCCCCTTACCGGTGACGATGTGTACTACCAGCGGGGCGGCTTTGCCAAGGTGATGCCTCACTTCCACGAAAAACACCGCAGCGTTGAAAATTTTGTAGGTGCAAAGCCTATCACGCTGGGGCGTGACGTGGGCAAGTGATGCGGCAGTGATCTGTCGGCTGAACCGGTCATTGTTCCCAGACACCCCTTGCGTGGAAGCTCCTGCGCAAGGGGTGTTTTTCGGATGCAGCGGCGGCGCGGGACCATCTTTGCACACCCGGCAGTTCCGGACGCAAAAATGGTTCACGGCAGCTTGACATTGCTGCCGTGAATATGGTATTTTTGTACCAACAAATCCAAGTAAAGGAACCTGCGTACAGATGAACATTTACGACGTTTCCAGAGAGGCAAATGTATCTGCTGCCACGGTATCCAGAGTGATCAACGGAAGCAGCAAGGTCAGCCCCGCTACCCGCAAAAAAGTGCTGGATGTGATCCATAAAAGCGGATATATCCCAAACGCCTTCGCACAGGGGCTCAGCCATGATACCATGCGTACTGTGGGCATCCTGTGCGTGGACCCCTCCGACCCGAATGCCTGCGGCAATTTTTCCATGGGGATCGGTTATGTACAGCGGGAGCTGCGCGGCTTTGATTATGATACCGTCATCTATTGCGTGGGCTACGATATGGAGGATAAGGCAAGCTGCCTGCAGACCATGTGCGACCGCCGCGTGGATGCCATTGTGGTGCTGGGTTCTTTCTTTGTGGAAGGCGACCCGGAAAAGAATGCCTGTATCATCAAGGCTGCTCAGCAGGTACCGGTTTTTCTGGTCAATGGCTACATTGATGCGCCCAACGTATACTCCTTCCGCTGCGGTGACCGCAAGGGCGCGTTTCAGGCGGTGAACCAGATGGCAAAGAGCGGTGCCAAAGACATCCTGTTTCTGCACCACAACATGACCGGCAGTGTGCGCAGCAAGCTGGAGGGCTATCAGGAGGCTCTGCACCAGAACGGGCTTACCGTGCGGCAGGAGTACATCTGCTCCTGTTCGCTGGATATTCAGGAAAGTGCTGCCGAGGTCGAGCGACTGGCCGAAGCAGGGCTGAAGTTCGACGGTGTAATTGCCACCGAGGACAGCATTGCGGTGGGTGTACTCAAGTATGCCCAGCGGCACGGCATTGCAGTGCCGGACGATCTGTGTGTGATCGGTTTTGGCAACACGAACCTTACGGAAAGTTGCACCCCAGAGCTGAGTTCCGTGGACAACAGTGTGGAGGCAGCCTGTGTGGCCGCAGTTTCCATGCTGATCCACAAACTCAAAAATCACCGTATTCCCTCGGAGCTCACTGTCTCCTCGGCGGTGGTGTACCGCAAAACCACCCGGTAAGAAGATGCCCTTCCTATCATCGTTGGCATGGCTTTGCAGCCAATCAGCCACTGTATCCACTGTAATTTTGGCAGGCCCGTCCGGCGGACAGCCATAAGCACCGGCAGAGACAGCCGGAGAAGCAATGCGGTGGATGCGGTGGCTTTTTGCCAGTTTCGGCGAATCGCGGCAGCAGCATGTCAACTGCCCGGCATCCTCCGGGGCACCGGATCCCAACGTTTTGGACGGAGTCCTGCACATCCATGCCAAACCCGAAAATGATGCCGATACCGGCAAACGCCGGGTTGCACCCCCGCAGGCGGTCGCGCACCGCCCAAAAAAGCTTGAAAGCACGGTTCAGAACTTGAAAAACTGCTGTTTTTCGGGGGGGGATCGTGCGTTTATTTTTTTCTTTGGTTTGTGCTGCCCTACCTGGCCGGAGCAGGCCCTGCGAGCCAACATCCACTGCCAGATCTCGCTGGCACTCAACCGCATCTACACCGAGTGGTACCCCAGCAAAGGCTACACCTTCAACATTACCAACTCCACCAGCTACGACCAGTATTACGTTCACGGACGCACGGTGTTCGATGTGATGGTGCGCATCACCGACGACATCTTCAACACCTATATCCGCAAGACCGGCACCGTAAACCCCTACTACTCTGAATACTGCGACGGTAAATCGGTCACCTGCCCGGGTCTCAAGCAGTGGGGCACCGTGACGCTGGCCAATCAGGGCCGTAACGCCTTGCAGATCCTGAAGTATTACTACGGCAACGACATCGAGATCATCCGCACCTCGAACATCCAGTCCATCCCCCAGAGCTACCCCGGTTCGCCCATCCGGCAGGGCGACAGCGGCACAGCGGTGTTCACCCTGCAGCGCCAGCTGAACCGCATCACCAAGGACTATCCCTTCCTCGGCCTGCTGACTGTGGACGGCGTGTTCGGGGCCAGGATGGCCGCCACGGTCAGGGCGTTCCAGAAGCAGTTCAACCTGACCGCCGACGGTGCAGTTGGACGGCAGACATGGTACAAGATCAGCTATATCTATGTGTCGGTCAAGGATCTTGCGGAGCTGACCAGCGAGGGCGAGGTATCCAGCGGCACTCTCTCGGACGGCACATGGGGCGGCACCGTGCTGCGCACCGGCTCTACCGGCAGCGCCGTGGAACAGCTGCAGTTCTGGCTGAATACGCTGGCACAGTATGAGTCTTCCATCCCATCGTTAACAGTGGACGGCGTTTACGGCACTGGAACGGCCAACACGGTGCGGGCCTTCCAGCGCAAATACGGCCTGACCGTAGACGGCGTGGTGGGCCGTGACACATGGACCGAGCTGTACGACCAGTTCCGCAGCATCCAGTCCGACAACGGCACCCCTAATGCCTACCCCGGCACCGCTCTGAGGGAGGGTGCAAGCGGACAGAATGTGCGGCTGGTGCAGTTCTGGCTCAAGATCGCGCGCACGGTGTACTCGAAGTTGAACAACATCACGGTAGACGGCAAGTTCGGCAGTGCCACCACAGCGGCAGTCAAGCGGTTCCAGACCTACTTTGGCCTGACCAGCGACGGTGTAGTGGGCCGCACGACATGGAACAAGCTATACGAGGTGTACAACGACATCGCCAACAAGCTGCTGTCGTCCAGCCTGCGCCCCGGCGAGTACCCGGGCGTGCTGCGCAAAGGCTCTTCCGGCACAGCGGTGCGGGAGCTGCAGTTCTACCTCTACCTCATGAGCGCCTACGAGAGCAGCATCCCGGCCATTGGCATCGACGGACAGTTCGGTGCTTCCACCGAAGCTGCCGTGCGGGCCTACCAGCGCTTTGCGGGGCTGACTGTAGATGGCATCGTAGGACGTACCACATGGAACAGCCTGTACGACAATGCATCCACTCTGCGGGCATCCGGGCCGGTGGTCACCCTGAAACGCCTGCCCTACCCCGGCACCCCGCTCGCAGTGGGGTCTTCCGGCAGTGCAGTGCTCTACTACAGCCTGCTTTTGCAGCGCATTGCCTACTACTTTACCAGTGTGGAGAACCCGCCCCTCTCCGACCAGTACACCGACGAGACTGCCGCCGCCACCCGCAGCGCACAGGAGCTGCTGGGCCTGCCCGAGACCGGCATTGCGGATGCCGACACATGGACAGCTGTGGAAGCGCTGAGCCTGCAGCTCGCCGCCGAAATGCCCAACCCCGACCGCAGCATCGGGCATGGCCCGGTCTACCCGGGCCGGGCCATCGGCGCGGGCAGCGTGGGGCCGGACGTGGCGCAGGTGGAGACATGGCTGAACGGGCGTTCCTGCCTGTACTGCACCGAGGGCTATGTGACCGAGAACCGCCGCTTCGGCCCGGAAGAGACTGCCGCCGTCCGGCTGGCACAGCAGCGGGCCGGGCTGCTGGTGACCGGCACCGTGGACCGTGGAACATGGGCCGCGCTGCAGGCCCAGAGCTGCCCACACTGCAGCAAGGAGGAATGAGCGATGGCACGACTTCTGATCTATGATGCCTACGAGAACAAGGTATACACCTATGCAAACCTGAACGAGAACGACCCCATGCCCTACAGCACCGGCACCACCCTGCGGGTGCGGGAATTCCGGGGTAAATCTGCCAGCCCCACCCTGTGGACCACCATTGCAGCCATGGAAGCATGGAACCTGACCCGCCGCAAGTACGGCAAGGGCATCCCGGTGGGGTATGCCTTCCGCCGCATCTGGGAGGGCGGGCACGGCACCCGCAGCCAGCACTACGCAGGCGTATCCTTCGACGTGGGCCAGAGCCTGACCCAGACTGCTCGCACGGCCATCTACAACGCAGCCCGGGGCACCGGTGCATGGGGCTATGTGGAGCCGCTGAGCCAGACCCCCACATGGGTGCACATGGACCGCCGCTACGGCACGCCTGCCTGCAGCGGCACCACAGCAGGCTACCCCACCCTGCGGCGCGGCAGCCGCGGCTGCTATGTGATGATCCTGCAGGACGCGCTTTCCACGCTGGGCTACCAGACCGGGAGCCGCATCGACGGCATCTTTGGTGCCCGGACGGAGGAAGCGCTGAAAGGCTTCCAGCGGCGCACGAGCCTGCGTGTGGACGGTGTGTGCGGCTGCAACAGCTGGAAAAAGATCAGCACCGCCGTCATCGGCGTGGGACGGACAAAAACGACGATCGATTAGCAGAAACTCCCCCAGTCACCTTCGGTGCCAGCCCCCTCGGAGATGGGGCCTTTGGCAAAACCGCAAGCTTTTCCTCTTCGCCAGAGGCTCCCTCATTGAGGGAGCTGGCAAACCCAAAGGATTTGACTGAAGGAGTTTCCCCGTGAAACATCCTTCGCTTCCCATCACCGAAAGTTGAAACTTTCTCCCCCATCTGCCCTTTTCGTTGCGCAGTCAGGCAAAACGTGCTAAAATAGCTCTATTATTAAAATGGTTCATGTTGAAAGCAAGAGGATTTGAGGGGTATTGTATCATGGAATTTTCCAAACGACTGGACTTGTTCGGCGACGAGATCTTCGCCGCACTGAACGAACGCAAGGTAGCTCTGGAAGCTCAGGGCCGTACCATTTATAATCTGAGCGTCGGCACGCCGGACTTTGCGCCTGCCGAGCACATCCGCAAGGCCATGATGGACGCAGCCGCCGACCCGCAGAATTGGAAGTACAGCCTGCGCGACCTACCTGAGCTGCTGGATGCTGTGTGCGGCTACTACAAGCGCCGCTTTCATGTGGAGATCACCCCGGATCAGGTGGCCAGCTGTGCGGGCAGTCAGGAGGGCGTGGGCCACATCGGCATGGTGCTGTGCGACGAGGGCGACACCGTGCTGCTGCCCACTCCCTGCTACCCGGTGTTCATCGCGGGCAGTCTGCTGGGCGGCGCAAAGCCGTGGTATTACCCGCTGACCAAGGAGCACGGCTTCCTGCCTTATGTGAAGGACATCCCGGAGGATGTGGCCCGCAAGGCAAAGTATATGATCGTCTCCCTGCCCGCAAACCCGGTGGGCAGCGTCGGCTCCCCGGAGCTGTACGCCGAGCTGGTGGCCTTTGCCAAAAAGTATGACATTCTCATCATCCACGACAACGCCTACAGCGACATCATCTTTGATGGTGCCGTGGGCAACAGCTTCTTCAATACGCCGGGTGCCATGGATGTGGGCGTGGAGTTCTTCAGCCTGTCCAAAAGCTTCAACGTCACCGGTGCCCGCATCAGCTTTCTTGTGGGCCGGAGGGACGTGGTAGCCGCCTTCAAGAAACTGCGCGGCCAGATCGATTTTGGCATGTTCCTGCCGGTGCAGAAAGCGGCCATCGCCGCCCTGACCGGCCCGCTGGACATGGTAAAAACGCAGTGCGGCCTGTACCAGCAGCGCCGCGACGCTCTGTGCGGCGGCCTGCGTTCCATTGGCTGGAATGTGCCGGACAGTCACGGCAGCATGTTCGTGTGGGCACCCATCCCGGCAAAGTACGCAAAGAGCATGGACTTCTGTCTTGACCTTGTGGAAAAGAGCGGTGTGCTGTGCACGCCGGGTTCCAGCTTTGGCCCGCTGGGCGAAGGCTACGTGCGCTTTGCCCTCACCCTGCCGCCGGAGCGCATTGCCGAGGCGGTGCAGTCCATCAAAGCAAGCGGTATCCTGAACTAAAAAAACGGGAACGTCCATGCGGCGTTCCCGTTTTTTTATGCGTTCACAATATTCTCTCCCGCGCCATCCAGCCATGTGCGCAGGTTGTTTGCAGTAATATCCATCAGCCGCTGCAGGGCTTCGTTGGTGGCCCACGCGATGTGCGGTGTCAGCAGGGCATTCGGCAGGCCGCGCAAAGGGCTTGCCTGCGGCAGCGGTTCAGTGCCAAAGGCATCGGCACCGTAAAAGCCAAGCTTCCCGTTTTTCAGCGCATCGGCCACGGCCTGCTCGTCCACCAGTGCACCGCGCGCAGTATTCAGCAAGATCATGCCGGGCTTTGCCTTGTCAAGGGTGGCCGCGTTGATCAGCCCCCGTGTTGCAGGTGTTGCCGGGCAGTGCAGGCTGAGCACATCGCTGCGGGCAAGCAGGGTGTCAAGATCCACGAACTCCACACCGTCGGCTTTGTACTCCGGCCGAACGGTGCGGGTGCACACCAACACCTCCATGCCAAAGGCCTTGGCAATGCGGGCGGTCTGCCGGCCAATGCTGCCGTAGCCATAGATGCCAAAGGTCTTGCCCAGCAGTTCCACCTGCGGCAGCAGACCGTAGGCCGCAGGCTCCTCGGTGCGCCATTGGCCGTCCTGCACAAGGCGATGGTAACGGTCGGCGCACTGGCAGATGGCCAGCAGCAGGCTGAAGGTCATCTGTGCCACACTGTAAGTAGAATAGCCCGGCACGTTGGCTACCGGCACGCCATGGCGGCGGCAGGCCTTCAGATCAAGGTTATCCGTGCCGGTGGCAATGATGCCCACCCACCTGAGCTTCGGGCACTGGGCCAGAACGGCTTCGTCGATGCGGCACTTATTCAGGAACACGATCTCCGCATCCCCGATGCGCGGCACCACCTCTTCCTGCGCGGTGCGCCCATAGCGGGTGATGTCCGGCACAAGCGCCTTCACACCCGACCAGTCCAGATCTCCCTGCTGTATGGCATAATCTTCCAGAACCACTGCTTTCATTTCAACTTCCTCACTTTCACATCATACGGGATACAGTGCCAGCACCGTGCCCTGCGGGCTTTCGCGGCTTTCCAGCGCGGCATAGCCTCGAGCCAGCAGGATGGCAATGTGCACCCGGTCGGCCAGCGGGAGCCATACCGGCGGCACATTCTGCGCAAGGCACCCGGCCTGCAGCAGAAAACACGGTGCCAGACTGTCCAGCGGGCGGATAGCCCGCAAAGCAAACCCCTGACGCAGATACAGCGGGATCAGTTCTTCTGCCGCACATTCCACCACGGCCCACTGTGCCCGCTGCCGGGCAAGGAACTCCTGCCGGGCAGCAGCCGCAGCCAGCAGCGGTGCAAGGGTCTCGGCAGCATGGCCGTCCGGCCCGGCTGCCGGCGTCAAAAAATATCCGCCTGACGTGCGGTTCCAGCCCAAAAAGCGGCGCAGCGCAGCCGCCGCTGCCACATCGGCATCCATGGGCAGCAGGATGCACCCAGCTCCCGGCACACCGCGTGTACTGTACACGCCCCACACCTCGCCTACCGTCAGCATCCGCAGCACCTCGCTGCGCGGACGGTACACACTGCTCACTTCGCTCTGCGCCAGTCGGCAGAATTCCTCCGCCGAAAGCCGCCTTACCTGCCGCGTGCGCGGCGGGTCACAAACCTGGATCATTTGGTTTCCCCCATTCTTTTTCAGTATGCACCCAGCATACCGGACCGGGGGCGAGAATCGGCGCGAAACAGGGCCGCTCTTTTTGTTTTACAGATCCAGCGTTACATCCTCGCTCAGCACCTGACCAATGGGCTTTGCAATGCACAGGTCGGCTTCCGCATCTGCCCCGGTGGGCTGCATATTGATGACCACCAGATGGTCGCCCCGGAAGTACCGGATCAGTCCTGCCGCCGGGTACACCACAAGGCTTGTGCCGCCGATGATCAGGGTATCCGCATGGCGGATGGCGTTCACCGCGCCGGACAGCACCTCCTCGTCCAGCCCTTCTTCATACAGCACCACATCCGGCTTGACGATGCCGCCGCACTCGGTGCAGCGGGGCACACCGGTGCTGTTGGCAATGAAATCCACATCGTAGAACTTACCGCAGCGGGTGCAGTAGTTGCGCAGGGTGCTGCCGTGCAGCTCGTACACCGTGCGGCTGCCCGCCGCCTGATGCAGGCCGTCGATGTTCTGGGTGACGACCGCTTTCAGCCTGCCCTCCCGTTCCAGCTTTGCCAGCCGCAGGTGAGCCGCGTTGGGCTTTGCCCCCTTCACGATGAGCTTATCTCGGTAAAAACGGTAAAACTCCTCCGGGTTCTCCTCCCAGAAGGTATGGCTCAGGATCGTTTCCGGCGGATAGGCGTACTTCTGATGATAAAGTCCGTCCACACTGCGGAAGTCCGGGATGCCGCTCTCGGTGGAAACGCCCGCCCCGCCAAAGAACACGATGCTGCTGCTTTTGGCAATGATCTCTTCCAATGCCTGTACCATAACAAAAAACGCCCCTTTCGCCGGATGTACATTTGTGTTAAGATAGCTTCAGTATAACACAAACTCACAGGAAAGGAAGCGCAACTTTTGAACGTCTGGTATGTGAACAGCATTCTGGGAACCTTCCGGCTGGAAGAGGAAAACGATGCCATCTGCGGGCTGACCCTCTGCCCGGACGGGGTGCCGGAACTGGAACCGCTGCCCCGCAAGGTGTGCGAAACACCGCTTTTACAGGAAGCCGAGGAGCAGCTGAACGAATATTTTGCCGGGGCGCGCAGGGAGTTCGATCTGCCCCTCGCTCCAAAGGGCACAGCTTTCCAGAAAGCCGTCTGGGCCGAGATGAACAAGATCCCCTACGGTGAGACCCGCACCTACGGCCAGCTGGCCGCCGCTGTTGGCAAGCCCAAGGCCAGCCGTGCTGTGGGCGGTGCCTGCCACTGCAACCCCATCGCCATCCTTCAGCCCTGCCACCGGGTGGTGGGCAGCACCGGCAAGCTCACCGGCTACGCCTATGGCGTGGAGATGAAGCAATATTTGCTGGAGTTGGAACAGCAGGAGTAATTTTATGATCGGAATGCCCTCCGCGTTCGCTCTGGGCATTTTCAGCGGAAAATTTATTTTATATTTGTGTTTCAGAAAAGCCTGCGGGCTTTTCTGAAACACTTTTTCACCGTAGGGTCGCTGTGGGAAACTGCATCATACACAAAAGAGCCATTGCACATCCATTTTGTGCAGCGGCTCTTTATTTTTCACTCCGTTTTACTGTGCACTGTAAATGCTGCCCATCGTCCAGGAATTATCCGCGCTGTACTTGGCGTGGTTGCGCAGGTAGGTGACCCACGCGCCGTAGCCGTTGCCGGCAGAGAGATGCACGCCATCCGGCGCTGCAAGCATCTCCTTCAGGTTGCCCTCGCCGTCGGCAAGGGTCTCCCACAGGTCAAGGTAAACGCATCCCTTGCTGGCGGCCAGCTGAGCCAGCTGCTCGTTCACACCGCGCAGCACATCCGATGCAAGGCCAGGCTTTTCGGCAGCTGCCGAGGGTCGCACCGGCGGGATAGACTGCACGTAGATCACGCAGTCCTCGCCCAAAGCCTCGCGCAGCATATCCAGCATCTGGCCATAGTAGGCAAGGAAGCGGTCCGAAGCGCCCAGCGTGGTGAGGGTGTTAGTGCCCAGCAGGATATACAGCTTCTTGGGCCGGGCAGCGGCCAGCACATCCAGCGCTACCTCCTGCCCGCGGGTGGGGCTTTTGACTGCGCTGCGGTTCACAATGGCATCCGGGCCAACGCCGGTATAGCCGCAGATGAGTGCCCCGCCCAGATTGATCTGGTAATCCGAGAAGCCCACCGTCAGACTGTCGCCCAGAAAGGCTGCGTCCGCAAAGTAGCTCAGGTCCACCTGCCCGCAGCTGGGCTGGCGGATGACGCTGGCATCATAGGCTTTGACGGTGTAGGCCCCAGCGCTCTGCTTTGCAGGGCCAAAGTTCTCCAGTATGACGGCCTGCCCACCGGTGCTGCCATCCTGTGCAGCACTGCTGCTGTCCGCTTCGCCCTGCATGGGCAGCGGTGCCAGAATGTTCTCGGCAATGCCGCTGGCGTTGGTAGACGGGGTATCGTCCGCGCCCTCTGCGCCCTTTTCCAGAATGGCCGTGATGGCGTAGGATACCAGCAAAATGGCGACCACTGCGCCCAGAAAGCGCAGCTTGCCGCTGACTGTACCGCGCCGTGCCCGGCGCGGTGCAGAATGATACTCGTGTGAAATGCCCATGGTTTTTCCAGCTTTCTCCATTTTTCCCGCACAGAAGGGGGTGTTACCCGCCCGGGGCTGTGCGTTTTTTATTTTATCATAATTTTTTTGCCTGTGCAACCAATTAGGTCTTGCATACAACAGGCAAAACAGGTACAATAAGGATGTGGTAATTTTGCACATTTTACAAAAAGGGTGTGCACATGCCGCAAACTTTTTTGTATCACTTGCAGCATCCGGTTTGTTTGCCGCACGGTCTGCGGGCAGTGCAGGGCCTTTAGACCAAACCCCACTCTGGCGGCGCGGAAGCCGGAACCTGCAGCGATGTACAAATGATAAGAATGAAATTTGCAAAAGGAGGTACTCATGGCCAAGAATGTGATCATTGGTCAGAGCGGCGGCCCTACCGCCGTGATCAACTCCAGTCTGGCAGGCGTGTACAAAGCCGCCTGCAGCCTGGGTGCAGACAAGGTGTACGGCATGAAATACGGCATCGAAGGTCTGCTCAAGGAAGAAATGCTGGAGCTGAACGTCCTGCTGGACGACCGCATGAGCATTGAACTGCTCAAGCGCACGCCTTCCAGCTACCTTGGCAGCTGCCGTTACAAGCTGCCGGACCCGGATGTGGACTCCACACCCTTCATCAAACTGTTCACCCTGTTTGACAAGTACGACATCTGCGCGGTGTTCTACATTGGCGGTAACGACTCCATGGACACCATCGCAAAGCTTTCCCGCTACGGTGAGCGCGTGGGCAGCAGCGTGCGGTTCATCGGTGTGCCCAAAACCATCGACAACGACCTGTGCCTGACCGACCACACCCCCGGCTACGGCTCTGCCGCCAAGTACATTGCCACTATTTTAAAGGAAGTCATCCGGGATTCCTCCGTGTATGACATCCGCAGCGTGACCGTGGCTGAGATCATGGGCCGACATGCGGGCTGGCTTGCCGGTGCGGCCTGCCTTGCGGGCGGCGACGACTGCGAAGGCCCGGATCTGATCCTGCTGCCGGAGGTGCCCTTCGATCAGGACAAGTTCCTTGCCAAGGTGGACGAACTGCAGCGCCGCAAGTCCAATGTGATCATTGCGGCCAGCGAGGGCGTAAAGACCGCCGACGGCACCTATCTGTGCGATCTGGTGTCCACCGCAGGCCAGCTGGATGCCTTTGGCCACAAGGCCGTGCTCAGCGGCACCAGCCGTTATCTCTCCGACCTCATCCACGACAAGCTGAACTGCAAGAGCCGTGCCATCGAGTTTTCCACCCTGCAGCGCTGCGCCAGCCATCTGGCCAGCCGCACGGATGTGAACGAAGCCTACGCTGTGGGCGGTGCCGCAGCAGCCGCCGCCTTTGCGGGCGAGACCGGCCGCATGATCGCGCTCAAGCGCATTTCCGCTTATCCCTACCAGTGCATCACCGAGTCGGTGGATGTGCAGCAGGTGGCAAACCTTGAAAAGAAGGTGCCGCTGGACTGGATCAGCCCCGACGGGATGCAGGTGACTGCTGCCTTTGAGGAGTATGCCCGTCCGCTGATCCTGGACGAGGTAACGCCCGTCTATGTCAACGGCACCCCGCGCCACATCCGCCTGTAATCCCTTTTCCCGCGTCTGTTTTCGTGCATCCTGCACGTAATATTATATTGCCGAAACAGAAAAACAAAAAAGGAGAAATCATCATGGGTAAAAATGCAATCGTTGGTCAGTCTGGCGGTCCTACTTCCGTCATCAATGCAAGCCTTGCAGGCGTATTTGAAAGCTGCAAGAGTCGCGGCGCAGAGATCGTTTACGGTATGTGCAATGGCGTTGCCGGTCTGCTGGAGGAGCGGGTGGTGGATCTTTCCACCGTGCTGACGGACGATCTGGACATCGAACTGCTCAAGCGCACCCCGTCCAGCTTTCTGGGCAGCTGCCGCTACAAGCTGCCCGACTGGCATGAGGACGAGACCGTCTACAAAAAGCTGTTTGCCATTCTGGAAAAGCTGAACATCGGCTACTTCTTCTACATCGGCGGCAACGACTCCATGGATACCATCGGCAAGTTGGCCGAGTACGGCGAGCGCATCCAGAGCGACATCCGCTTTATGGGCGTGCCCAAGACCATCGACAACGACCTGATGGTCACCGACCACACCCCCGGCTACGGCTCTGCTGCCAAGTACATCGGCGTGGTGATGAAGGAGATCATCCGCGATGCCACCGTGTACGGCACCAAGTACGTCACCGTGGTGGAGATCATGGGCCGCAACGCCGGCTGGCTGACCGCTGCCGCCGCTCTGGCAAAGAGTGACGACTGCGAGGGTGTGGACATGATCTGCCTGCCCGAAGTGCCCTTTAATGTGGAACACTTCATTGAAAAGGTGCGCGTGATGCAGGAGAAGAAGCCCAGCATCGTGATTGCCGTTTCCGAGGGCGTAAAGCTGGAAGATGGCCGTTACGTCTGTGAGCTGGCCGACGATGTGCACGCAGTGGACGCTTTCGGCCATAAGGCCCTGACCGGCACCGCCCGATATCTGGCCAACGTGGTGGCCCGCAATCTGGACACAAAGACCCGCTGCATCGAGCTTTCCACCCTGCAGCGCTGCGCAGGCCATCTGACCAGCCGCACCGACATCACCGAAGCCTATCAGGTGGGCGGTGCTGCCGCCAAGGCGGCCTTTGAGGGCGTTACCGGCCAGATGGTGGCCCTGAAGCGCATCTCCAACAGCCCGTACCAGTGCACCACCGAGCTGCATCCCATCAGCGAGGTGGCAAACCTTGAAAAGAAGGTGCCGCTGAGCTGGATGAACGCCAACCACACCCAGATGACCGATGAGTTCCTTGCTTATGCCCGCCCGCTGATCCAGGCCGAGCTGACCCCGCTGTACATTGCCGGTCTGCCCCACCACATCTACATGAAGAATCAGAAGTGATCTCTCCTGCATTGATTTTTCTCAAGGCATGATGAAAGCCCGTCCGAGTTTTAGGCCCGGACGGGCTTTTTGCATTTCGGTATTCTCCGCCTTAGAACATCAGACCGCTGCGCCGACTTTGGGTGCGCCGCCTGCGATTTCCTCTGCCGTCAGGGGCTTTGCCTCCACCGGGGCATTCAGGCGCTCCTTGGCCACTGCCAGCATCAGCTTGATGCGGTTCTCCTGATTGACCTTGGTGGCGCTGGGGTCGTAATCGATGGGGGTGATGTTGGCACTGGGGTACAGGGCGCGGATCTTGTTCACCATACCCTTGCCCACGATGTGGTTGGGCAGGCAGCCGAAGGGCTGGGCACACACGATGTTGCCGTAGCCGCCCTGCACCAGCTCGATCATCTCGGCAGTCAGCAGCCAGCCCTCGCCCATCTTGGCACCCAGCGAAATGATGCCCTTGGGCTTTTCCACCAGCTCCTTGAAGGGGCCGGGGGCGTAGAAGCCTGCGTCGGCCTCAGCCTTGAGCATGGCGCGCTCGATGCTGTCCAGCCAGTTCAGGAACTGGTCAATGCCGATCTTCACAGCCAGCTTGCCGCCGTACAGTACATGATCCTCGCCCATGTTGAAGGCGCAGTACTGCACAAAGCCCATCAGGCCCGGGAAGTTCACCTCGCAGTCCTGACTTTCGAGGAACTTCTGCAGGTCGTTGTTGCCCAGCGGGCTGTACTTGACGTAAATTTCGCCAACCACGCCCACCTTGACCTTGGGCACCCGGGTAACGGGGATGGCAGCAAAGTCCTTTGCGATGAGGGGGAAGGTGTGCTTCATCTCCTTGGAGGTGTAGCCCTTGCCTGCCAGCAGCACGCGGCCCAAGCGTTCCACCCACAGGTCTACCATCTTATCGGCAGCCCCCTTCTCGTTCTCGTAAGGTGCCACCTGATTGCGCAGAGCGCACAGCATATCGCCGTAGAAGATGCAGGCCAGCGCACGGCGAGCCAGCGGCAGGGTCATCTGGAAGCCGCTGTCCTTTTCCAGACCCGAGAAGTTCAGGCTGGCCACCGGGATCTGCGGATAGCCCGCCTTGACCAGTGCCTTGCGCAGCAGGTGAATGTAGTTGGAGGCACGGCAGCCACCGCCGGTCTGGGTGATGAGCAGCGCAGTATGCTCCAGATCATACTTACCGCTGTTCAGCGCATCCAGAAACTGACCGATGACCAGCAGAGCCGGATAGCAGGTGTCATTGTGGACGTATTTCAGGCCCAGCTGTGCCACGGCACTGCCGCAGTTGCCCAGAATTTCGCACTTGTAGCCGTCGTAACGCAGGGCGTACTCCAGCAGGCGGAACTGGGTAATGGCCATGTTGGGGATGAGGATGGTGTGGGTCTTCTTCATCTCCGGAGTAAATTTGGGATAATTGTATTCCATAGGTTCCTCCTATGTTGCTTTCTTAAAAAGCTTTTTGCTCTATCTCTATTTTATTCTGCCTTTTCTGCGGCTACCTCGTCCCGCTCATCCAGAGCGGCGAACAGACTGCGCAGACGGATGTTCACGGCACCCAGATTGGTGATCTCGTCGATCTTGAGCTGGGTGTAGAGCTTGCTGCCCTCCTGCAGAATTTCGCGGGTCTCGTCGGTGGTGATGGCATCCACGCCGCAGCCGAAGGACACCAGCTGCACCAGATCCATATCCTTCTGGGTGGTGCAGTACTTGGCGGCGGCATACAGGCGGCTGTGGTAGGTCCACTGGTTCAGCACACTGGTGGGGAACTTCTGCACTCGATTGGAGATGCTGTCCTCGGTAACAACGGCAGCACCGTGGCGGGTGATGAGGCGGTCGATGCCGTGGTTCACCTCGGGGTCCACATGGTAGGGGCGGCCTGCCAGCACGATGATGCGCTTGCCCTGACGGCGGGCTTCATCGATGATCTCGCTGCCCTTCACGCGGATCTTTGCCATGTGGGACTCGTATTCCGCATAGGCGGCATCCGCTGCGGCCTGCACTTCCTTCTCGGAGATACCGCCAAAGTACTTGGGCAGGATGTTCTTTGCCATCTTGTGCACAAAGTCCTTCGGGCGGTGGATGCCCACATAGTCATAGATGAACTTGGTGCCCTCCAGTTCCGGGCAGTTGCCTGCCAGAACCTCGGGGTAGTAGGCCACCACCGGGCAGTTATAGTGGTTGTCGCCCAGTCCCTCGTCCACATTGTAGGTCAGGCAGGGATAGAAAATAGCGTCCAGCTGCATCTGGCTCAGGGCCTTGATGTGGCCGTGGCTCAGCTTTGCCGGAAAGCAGGCGGTATCGCTGGGGATAGTAGCCTGACCGGCGAGGTACAGGCCGCGGCTGGACACCGGGCTGGTGTGCACGGCAAAGCCAAGCTTTGTCCAGAAGGCCCACCAGAAGGGCAGCAGCTCGTAGAAGCCCAGACACAGCGGGATGCCGATGGAGCCGCGCTTGCCGGCCACCGGCTTGTACTCGGCCAGAAGCTGCTGCTTGTAGGCGTAGAGGTTCAGGCTGTCGTCGGCACTCTTGCCGGTCACGGGCTTATCGCAGCGGTTGCCGGAGATGTACTTGCGGCCATCCGCAAAGGTGTTGACGGTGAGCTGGCAGTGGTTGCCGCAGCCGCCGCACTTCACGCTGACCACCTTCTGTTCAAAGGCTTCCAGCTCCTGCTGGCTCATCATGCCGGAGGCGGTACGGTGGGCCTTGCTGCTCTGGCGCAGGCCGAACAGAGCCGCACCGTAAGCGCCCATCAAGCCGGCAATGTCCGGGCGGATGACCTCCACGCCCATCTCTTTTTCAAAGGCGCGGAGCACGGCTTCATTATAAAAGGTACCGCCCTGCACCACGATCTTGCGGCCCAGCTCTTCCGGACTGGATGCGCGGATGACCTTGTACAGTGCGTTCTTGACCACGCTGATGGACAGACCAGCCGAGATGTTCTCGATGCTTGCGCCGTCCTTCTGGGCCTGCTTGACCGAGCTGTTCATGAACACGGTGCAGCGGCTGCCCAGATCCACCGGGCGGTCTGCAAACAGGCCAAGGCTTGCAAATTCCTTCACGTCATAGCCCAGTGCCTGTGCAAAGGTCTGCAAAAAGCTGCCACAGCCGGAGGAACATGCTTCGTTCAGGAAGATATTGCTGATGGCACCATCTTCGATCTTGAAGCACTTCATATCCTGACCGCCGATGTCGATGATGAAATCCACATCCGGCATAAAGTATTTTGCAGCGGTAAAGTGAGCCACCGTTTCCACCAGACCGTAATCGCAGCGGAATGCGTTCTTCACCAGCTCTTCGCCGTAGCCGGTGGTGGTCACGCTGGCCACCTGCAGGCCCGGGTGCTCCTTGTAAATTTTCAGCAGCTGTTCCCGGATGAGGGGCAGCGGGTTGCCAAGGTTCGGTTGATAGTTGGTGTAAAGGATCTGGCTCTTCTCGTCCACCACCACCAGCTTGACGGTGGTGGAGCCGGAGTCGATGCCGATATGCACCGGGCCGCACTGCGCGCTGAACGGCACACGCGGCACACTGTGGGACATGTGGCGGGCGTGGAAGGCCTCGTATTCCTCCTTGCTGGCGAACAGCGGCGGCTCGCTGGCGTAGGTGGCAGTGGCAGCATACTGATCCAGCGCATCGGCCACCTCGGACAGAACAAAAGCCTTGTCGGCATAGAGGGCAGCGCCCAGTGCCACATACAGCAGGCTGTTCTCCGGGCAGGTGCCGGTCACGTTCAGCGCTTCGTCAAAGCTCTTGCGCAGCACGCTGCTGAAGGTGAGCGGGCCGCCCAGATACAGGATATTGCCCTTGATGGGACGGCCCTGTGCAAGGCCTGCAATGGTCTGGTTGACCACAGCCTTATAAATGCTGGCAGCAATGTCCTCAGTGCGGGCACCCTGATTGATCAGGGGCTGCACGTCGCTCTTGGCAAACACGCCGCAGCGGGACGCAATGGTGTAGGTGCGCTGTGCATTCTCTGCTGCCTTGTTCATCTCGTCGGCACCCATTTTCAGCAGGGTGGCCATCTGGTCGATGAAGGCACCGGTGCCGCCGGCACAGCTGCCGTTCATGCGCACCTCGGTACCGTTGGTCAGAAACAGGATCTTGGCATCCTCACCGCCCAGCTCGATCACGCAGTCGGTGGCAGGCACAAAGCGCTTGACCGCCACGCGGGTGGAGAACACCTCCTGCACAAAGGGCACGCCGCAGCTGTCGGCCAGACCCATGCCCGCCGAACCGGAAATACTCAGCAGCGCCTTCTGACCGTGCAACTGCTCGGCATCGATGCGGCGCAGCAGCTCCTGTGCCTTTTCCAGAATATGGCTGTAATGCCGTTCGTATGTAGAATACAGCAGCGTATCATGTTCATCCAGCACCACACACTTGATGGTGGTACTGCCGATGTCAAGACCTACTCTCACGTTGTTTTCCTCCTAAGGACAAATGCCGGAGGCAAAGCCCCCGGTGGACGGCAAAATCAATTTCTTTGCCAAAAATTAGTTTGTTAACGAATCATTTTGTCAATTCGCATACAAATGTATTATAATCCAATTTTGCGGCACAATCAATCAGCGTCCTTTATTTTACACAGAAAAAATAGTATTTTCCGCTCAAAAAGTTAAACATTTTGTGAACTTGTCGCTTTTTATGCGGCTGCACCGGTGTCTCGGCAAAGTTTTTTAACCTTTGCCAACAAAAAAGGACTGCCGCACAGGAGCATCTCCCCTGCAGCAGTCCTTTTTCATTATTATAATGCAATCATGCAGCATGCATCACAGCTCGTCCGGGTCGCCGCGCTCCGGCATGGTACGCAGCTCCCGCACCAGCATATTGCGCAGCTGGTACTGATGCTGCTGTGCCTGTGCCGTATCGCCGCCCGTATGCAGCTCTACCGTCGGCTCCGCCATGCGGTCGGCGCACAGCGGAATGGTCACCACTGCCTGTGTGCCCTTTTCCGGTGCGCGCTCCACCCGCAGGCCCCAGCCCATACGGCGGCAGCACTCGCGGCAGAGCAGCAGGCCCAGCTTTGCGCCGCCCAGAAAGCAGCGCCGGTTCTCCAGCCATGTATCCTCGCCTGCTTCCGGCAGGCCGCAGCCATTATCCATCACCGTCAGCTGCCAGAAGCTTTCGCTGCGGCGCAGCATCAGCCGCACTTTGCCGCCCGCACTGCAGGCTCGCAAGGCATTCGAAAGCAGATGCAGGCACAGCAGTTCTGCATCACTGCGGTCCGCCATGATCCGGCAGGCTGTCCAGCCGCCATAGTCCAGCGTCAGTTCCACCCCAAGCTGCGCCTGCACCATATCGGCCTGTGCGGCGACCTGCTGCAGCAGCTGGCACAGGTCCAGCGGATAGAGCCGCGGGTCTTCCTCGGTGCGCAGAAAATCCAGCAGCGACATCACTTCGTTCACAGTGCGGTCCAGCCTTGCCGCCGCAGCGCTGATATCGTTCACCGCCTGTCGGGTCTGCTGGTCGGCACCCACATGCGCAAGGTGCTGGTCCAGATATTCGCAATTGCGTCCGATCAGACCCAGTGCATGGAAGCATGCCTGTTCCACATTCTTCTGCGGGACCGCCTGCGCGGTCAGTGCACCCGCCTCGTTCTGCCGCATCTGCTCCATACCCTTGCGCCTCCTGTGTTTTATGCTCAGTCGTCCTTCTGACGCTGAAGATAATTCTTGACTGTGTAGATCAGTTTACCAGTGGTAGGTTTCTCGTCCGCAAATCCGCTTTCTTCCTTGAAGCGCAGCCACTTGACCGAGGGCTTTGCTTCCAGCTGGTCGATCATACGCCGGATGCCGCTGTCCACAGCAGAGACCGACACATCGTACTGCTCGCTCACCGCCTGCAGGATCTCCTTGCGGATGGCCAGCTTCTGGCTGGTGCCGTACACCACGCCCACCGCACAGGAAAGATAGTTGCAGTTCACGTCCGGCAGCTGGATGCCCCATCCCTCGTACAGTTCCTGACACTTGCGTTCTATGCGCTGGCTCTGCCGTCCCGGCAGGCGGTACAGCTCCCACAGCAGGTTCTTCAGTTCGGCATGGCCCACATAGCAGAACCCATCGCCCGATTCCAGACAGATGGCACTCGTATTCTGCCGCCTGCCCTCATCAAACAGAACAACATTCGGTTTGGGATCCATGCTGCGGATATTCATTAAAAACTCCAGCCCGCTCATATCTTCCAGCTGGCTGCAGAGGATCACAACATCAAACTGACGGCCCTGACGCAGCTGTTCCAGCAGACGGCCGCCGTTCTGGAAGCAGGTGCACTCCAACGCAGGGCTTTGCTCCTGCAGGTAGTTCTTTTCCACCCGCAGTTCCTTGCGGTCGTAGCTTCCAAGGGCGATCTGCAGCGTTTTTGCTGTGTGCTCACTCTCCACGCAACGCGCCGCCTTTCTGCCTGAGCTGTTCTGTATCGGTCAGTTCTTCTACCACATCCTGCCAGATCTCCGGCTGGACACCATTCTCACACAGATAGCGCAGGATCCGGTAGCAGAACTCTGGTGCAGCTGCAATGTAGCAGCTTTGCATGTACTGCCGGTTCCCGGTACGGCAAAGCGTCAGGCAGCAGCCGTCTTCGTTGCCTGTATCCATTGAGTATACCAGCGTATATGCTTTCTGCAACCCGTCGATTGCCGAAAACTGACGGATCATAGGTGAAAATGTACGTTCCATAATTTTTCCTCCCTTGCTACAAGGTCCTGCGACATTTTTAAGGCATTCCTTGTTTTTCTTATCTTATTTTAAAGAGCAAGGAGGGCTGGTTCAATCCTGAAAAAGCGTCTAAAAACATCAAAATCACATTCGTTGCATTTTTTGTCGTGTTTTTCTGTTCCGCGGCACATTTTATTTTGTGCTTGCGTTTGATCGCAGATTTTTTGCGTCGTATTGGCAGTGTAATTCTGCTTTCGTGATGTTTTTCCGTTTTATCAGGATCTTCCGCTATTAAAATAGCACGACGGCGACGCAAATTCAACCTCCACGTCAATTTTTCCTTTATTTTCCTGTTTTTCTGCCTCAAAAGCCAAAAATACCGGTCCGGTCAAAATTTACGTTGAAATATACACAGTTTTTTCATATTGTTCCGGTAAAATAGAAGTGTATAACGCCTTGCTGCGGGTCCTGTATCCGGGCAGTTTATTATAATGTATAGCGGCAGCGTTCCTGCGAGGATGCGCCGGAAAGGCTCACACATGCTCCAACTCAACCACATCAAGAAAGAATACAAGACCGGCGATCTGGTGCAGAAAGCACTGGATGATGTCAGCCTGAACCTGCGGGACAACGAATTCGTCGCCATTCTCGGCCCCAGCGGTTCCGGTAAGACCACCCTGCTGAACGTCATTGGCGGTCTAGACCGCTACGACAGCGGTGATCTGATCATCAACGGCATCTCCACCAAAAAATATACCGACCGCGACTGGGACTCTTACCGCAACCACACCATTGGCTTTGTGTTCCAGAGCTATAACCTCATCCCGCACCAGACAGTGCTTTCCAATGTGGAGCTGGCGCTGACCATCTCCGGCATTTCCGGTGCCGAGCGCCGCAGCCGGGCCACCAAGGCGCTGGAGCAGGTAGGTCTGGGCGACCAGCTGCACAAGCACCCCAGCGAAATGTCCGGCGGCCAGATGCAGCGTGTGGCCATTGCCCGCGCACTGGTCAACAACCCCGATATCCTGCTGGCCGACGAGCCGACCGGCGCACTGGACAGCGACACCAGCATTCAGGTGATGGAGCTGCTGAAGGAGGTGGCCAAAGACCGCCTTGTGGTCATGGTCACCCATAACCCGGAGCTTGCAGAGCAGTATGCTACCCGCATCGTCCGCCTGCGGGACGGCGTGATTCAATCGGACACCGCACCGTTTACGCCGGATGATTCCGCTCAGGTGCCGCCGGTGCACAAAAATCTGGGCCGTTCTTCCATGTCGCCGCTCACCGCTCTCGCGCTGAGCTTCAACAACCTGCTCACCAAAAAGACCCGCACCCTGCTCACCGCGTTTGCCGGTTCCATCGGCATCATCGGCATTGCGCTCATCCTTTCGCTCTCGGCCGGTGTGAGCAATTATATCCAAGAGATGGAACGCTCCACCCTTTCGGAATATCCGCTGCAGCTCTCGACCACCGGCGTGGACCTTGCCGCCCTGCTGGACCCGGAAAGCTATACCAGCGCCGTTGCCGACAACACCAATGTGGGCACCACCAGCGCTTCTTCCACCCCGGAGGGCATGGTCACGGTGCGTGAACTGCTGAGCCAGCTGACCGAGGATAATTCCTCTGTCAATGACCTTGCTTCCCTGAAAAAATATCTGGACAGCAGCGAGTGCACCATCTCGGAGGATGCTGCTTCCATCGAGTATACCTACGGCACCGTACCGCTGATCTACCGCCAGAACAAGGACGGCACCGTGCGCCAGATCTTCCCGGACAGCAGCCTTTCTGCGCTGAACAACACCACCTCTGCCGCCGGCATCGTCTCTTCCATGACCAACCAGAGCGTGTTTACCGAGATGGCCGAAGAGCCTTCGCTGTACGAAGATCAGTACGATGTCAAGGCAGGCCGCTGGCCGGAAAGCTACAACGAGGCCGTTCTTGTGCTGAATTCGGATGGCAGCATCAGCGACTACGCTCTTTATATTCTGGGCATTGAGGACGACAGCGTGATGATGCGTTTTCTGCAGGAGTACGCAAAAAACAAGAACACACAGGCTCCCACCGGCTACGGCACCTACCCCTACGATACCTTTGTGGGCCTGAAATATAAGATCGTTACCAACTCAGACTATTACGTTTATGACGAAGAACGCCAGATCTGGCGCAACCGCTCCGACGATGAAGCGTATGTGGAGCAGCTTGTGGAAAACAGTCCGGATCTGACCATCGTGGGCGTGGTGCAGCCCCGCGCAGATGCCAGCTCCACCATTCTGCCCATAGGCGTTGCCTATACCCATGCACTCACCAACTACGCCATCGACCATGCAGCCGAAAGTGAAGTGGTAAAGCAGCAGCTTGCCGACCCGGAAGTGAACGTGCTGACCGGCGAGCGCTTTGATGCCGACCAGCGCAAAACCGATCTTGACATTTCTTCCCTGTTCTCGGTGGATACCGATATGCTGAAGGATTCCTTCCAGTTCGATGCAAGCAAGCTGCAGTTCGACCTGAGCGGTGCATTTGATCTGCAGGATGGCAGCTTTGACGTTTCCTCCATCCTTGATCCGTCCGCATTCCAGCTGGATCTGAGCGATCTGGACCTGAGCGACATCGACATGAGCGATGTGGAGCTGCCGGACATGAACGCGCTGGATCTGAGCCAGTTGTTTGCCGATATGGACCTGTCCGTCTCGGAGGATGCGCTGCAGAGCCTGATGAAGAAGATCATGAATGGCTATAAGCGCTATATCATCGGCAACGGCATCTTGAATCTGGATAAGATCGGTTTCTCTTCCTATATGGAGAGCGACCAGTTCAAACAGCTTCTGTCCGAATCCATGGGCGACCTGCTGGACACCACCGGCCTGCAGGAGCAGTTCACCGCTTCGCTTCAGCAGAACCTGCAGGGCATCATGACGAGCTATCTGCAAAGCTACTCGGAACAGCTGAGCCAGAAGCTGGGCGAAGCTCTGCAGACCAAACTTACCGCTGCCATTCAGACCCAGATGAGCACCGTGATGCAGCAGCTGATGACCCAGCTGACCACTCAGTTCAGCCAGCAGATCCAGTCCGCCATCCAGAACAACATCGCTCAGCTCAGCAGTCAGGTGGAAGATGCCCTGAAGATCGACCCCACCGTGTTCCAGAGTGCCGTGCAGGTGAACATGAGCACCGACGACCTTGTGGATCTGGTCAAAATGAACCTGCAGTCCAGCACCACCTCCTATGGCAGTGTTCTTGGTGCACTGGGCTATTCGGATTATGCCAAACCCGGCAGCATCTGGATCTACCCCAAGAGCTTTGAGGCCAAGAACCGCATCGTGGACAGCCTGAACGCCTACAACGCCGCCATGCGTGCGCAGGGAGAAGAGGACAAGGTGATCGTATTCTCGGATACGGTCGGCACCCTGATGAGCGCCGTGACCAGGATCGTGGATATGGTCAGCAATGTGCTGGTGGCCTTTGTTGCCATCTCGCTGGTGGTTTCTTCCATCATGATCGGTGTCATCACCTATATCAGCGTGCTGGAACGCCGCAAGGAGATCGGTATTCTGCGTGCCATCGGTGCATCCAAGCACAATGTCTCCGAGGTGTTCAATGCCGAAACCTTCATTATCGGAATGTGCTCCGGCGTGATCGGCGTGGGCCTGTGCCTGCTGCTGCTGATCCCCGGCAACATGCTCATCCACTCCATTGCAGGAACCACCAGCGTCACCGCTGTGCTGCCGCCCAAGGCTGCACTGATCCTGATCGTTCTGGCTACCCTGCTCACGATCCTTGGCGGCCTGATTCCCGCCCGCAGCGCAGCCAAGTGCAACCCCGTCACCGCCCTGCGTTCTGAGTAATTTCCTTTCTCTGCAAGCAAAAGGAGTCGCTGCATCACGCAGCGGCTCCTTTTTTGATGTCCGGTGCTTTATCTCAATTTCTCGTGTAATTCCTCATGCAGTTCCTCGCGCTCTTCCTTCAGTTCCTGCTTGAGAGTCTGGTCGATCTCCCGTGTCTCCTGCCGGATCTCAGCCAGATCCTTTTCGATCGCAGGGTTTTCTTCGATTTCTTCCCGGATGAACATGAGTGCAAAGCTTACCAGCAGCAGCCCGCAGGAGATCCAGATGGTCTTTTCTGCCAGCCGCGCTGCGCCCACGCTTCCAATACCGGCACCCACCGCGAACAGCAGGATGATGCCAAAATAACGCATCATCCGGTCCTTAGCTTTCGGCTCATGGGTCTTGCGCCAGATGCAGAATGCTTCCACACCGCTGCGCAGGTCACCAATGCACATAGTGCTGGCAAATGCATAGCCGTTCACCTTGCGGAACGCCTGCACCTGCATCGCGCAGGAGAAGGAAACGATGGCGTTTGCCAGCAGATTCTGCTCCTGCGGTAAAAAACCTACAACGAACAGCAGAAGCACTTCGCCCAGCACCACCAGCTGCCGCCAGTGAAGCCGCTGCATGTCACGAAAACACTCCCGCATCTTTTCTGCCACCAGTACGCCCAGCGCAAAAGCACACAGAGGAACCAGATAGTGTAGCACCCGATCCCACTGACCATCCATGATGTTGGCACTCAGCAGCACGATGTTGCCGGTCTGTGCATTTGCAAACACCTTGCCGCGGAACAGATACGTATAGGCATCCTGCAGCCCGCCCGAAAGCGAAAGGAACACCGCCGTCAGGAAGGACTCCGACATCTGCCCATGATGTTTTGTTTTCATATTACCTTTTCCCCTCTTTTCGCACCCTATTATAATATATTTTTACAGCTTGGTTCATATCAATTTTACATGTCATGCATGTGTATCCCTGCGTCCTGCCAGAGCCAAAAATACGGCCGTGCCCGGCCCGCACTTTGCATTCCCTCACAGGTTGTGTTAGAATAAGAAAAAAGCTTTTCCAAAGGAGAACTTCCTTATGCCGAATATTGTCGAGATCACAGACCTTTCCGCACCGGAGCTGGATGTCTATGCCCGCCTGACGCAAGCGCAGCTGCGCAATCGTCTGGAGCCGGATAAAGGCATCTTTATTGCCGAAAGCCCCAAGGTGATCACCCGTGCGCTGGATGCCGGATACACCCCGCTCTCCCTGCTCATGGAGCGCAAACAGATCACCGGCCCGGCTGCCGATATCCTGACCCGCTGCGGTGATGCCCCGGTGTACACAGCCGACCGCGAGACCCTTGCCAGCCTGACCGGCTTCGAACTGACCCGCGGCGTGCTGTGCGCCTTCCGCCGCCCGCTGCCGCGCAGCGTGGAAGAGGTCTGCCGCAATGCCCGCCGGGTGGCCGTTCTGGAGGGCATTGTGGACTCCACCAATGTGGGAGCGATCTTCCGCAGCGCCGCTGCACTGAACATGGATGCCGTGCTCGTTACTCCTTCCTGCTGCGACCCGCTGTGCCGCCGTGCCGTGCGTGTGAGCATGGGCACCGTGTTTCAGGTGCCCTGGGCGCAGATTGGCACCTGTCCTGCCGACTGGCCGGAAAACGGCATTGCTCAGCTGCACAGTCTTGGCTTCAAGACTGCTGCCATGGCTCTGAGCGACCGCTCCGTAAGCATTGACGACAGCGCTCTTTCCGCTGAGCCGAAGCTTGCCATCGTGCTGGGCACAGAGGGTGACGGCCTTGCCCACAGCACCATTGCCGCCTGTGACTACACCGTAAAGATTCCTATGTCCCACGGCGTGGATTCCCTGAATGTTGCCGCTGCCAGCGCTGTTGCTTTCTGGCAGCTAGGCAACCGCTGATGAGCCAGGCTTTTGGCCCTGCCCAAAATACTTGACAAATCGCCCGAACAGAGTTACACTTACAGGGTCATCACATGGGCCTATAGCTCAGTTGGGAGTGCAAGCGTATCGCTTTTGTGCCCCACAGAGTTGTGGGCATTAGAATGGGGAGTATGTCGGTTGGTCGCCCAACCGAGTTACGCCCCTAAATATGGGCCTATAGCTCAGCTGGGAGTGCAAGCGTATCGCTTTTGTGCCCCACAGAGTTGTGGGCATTCAAATGGGGAGTATGTCGGTTGGTCGCCCAACCGCGTCACGCCCCTAAATATGGGCCTATAGCTCAGTTGGGAGAGCGTTCGGTTCGCATCCGAGAGGTCAAGGGTTCGAATCCCTCTAGGTCCACCAATTTGCCGCATCGTTTTGTACGATGCGGCGTTTTTTATGTCCAAAAAACTTTGGCGGACCGTGCCGGGTTCCGAACCCTGAAGTCGGATGCGAACCGGGCGGGGTCATCCATATACTTTTTGAAAATCCATCGGTTTCACGCTTCTTTCTTTGAATTTTGCATGGTGCTGCGGGCAAGTGCATCGCTTTTATGCCCCCTTCTCGGAAATTTCTTCAAAAATTTCCGCGCCATCGTAGGTTGATACAGCCTTGAGCTGCTCCACTTGATTGAAGCTGGCGTTCAGCGTAATCGAGATCTCATAGTCTTTTCGGACGCGAACCTCCTTAATGAACTGCTGCAAAATGGCGCGGCGTTCATCGTGGTTGGCTGTATCGTACACATCCGCCCATGTGAACAGCTCGTTGCAGATGTAGTTGCTGCGCTTTGCCGTTTTGGTGGCTTCTTCGTATTCTTCCTGTGCCTGCACGAGCTGCTTTTCCAGAGTTTCCAAAGCCTCTCTTGCCTCGGCTACCAGTGTGCCCAGCAGTTCTTTGTCCAAGGCACTTACGCCCCGAATGACCAGAATGGTTTCGGCTTTCAGGTCGTCCAGTTCTTTCTGCTTGCTTTCCAAGTCTTTCTGGATTTTCTTGACCTTCTTCTGGATGCGGGCGGCATCGTTAGTCTTGACCGATTCCAGCAGCTTCTTCCGGGAAACCTCCCGGAACTGTGCGAAGATCTGCCGGACAACTTCTTCCACAATGGAATCCAGCTTGGAAACACCGTAGCCGGACTGCCCATCGCAGTCACCCGGATGCCGAATCTTATAAAAGCAGCTATACCGCGGCCGGACTTCTTTCACCGTATGCCCATCGGCGTAGGTGTGTGTCCGTCCGCTGCTGGTCAGGCTCAAGCGGTTACCACAGTGGGCACAGTAGACCAGCCCGGTCAACAGGGCTTTGGAGCTGGTGCCCAGTGAAGTACCGCCACGCTCACAAGTGCGTGCCTGCCGCAGTTCCTGTGCCTGCTCGAACAGCTCTGGTTCGATGATGCGGAGCTGCGGACACTCCGTCTCCACCGCACCGTTGATGAGGTACCCCGTGTATCCTTTATTCTTGATCATCCGAACGATGCTGGTGTTGGGGATATTTTTGTTGTTCCGTCCTACGACTCCCTGTTCATAAAGATAGTGGCTCAGCTTCTGTGCGCCGTAGCCCTCGTAAACGTACTTGTGGAAAATCAGCCGGACGATCTCAGCTTCCGCTTCATCAATCACAAGGTCGCAGACCTCTTGGTTTTTCTTGTTCACCCGACCAAGGCGGACACGCTTGTAGCCAAAAGCCACGGTGCCGCCCGTGTAGTGACCTTCCCCGGTGAGCTGTTCCAGCCTTGTCCGGGTACGGACAGAGGTTTTCAGACTTTCGCCGGATGCCTGCCAGTAGCGGATGTAGTTCATCAGCTTGTCCACATGGGTGTCAAATCGCTGCTGTCCTTCGTTCACGCTCCAGACCTCGATGCCCTGCTTCGTGAACCACTCCACGATAAAGGGCGTTTCATCATCACGGCGACCGAGACGGTCAAACATGAACACCAGCAGGATGTCAAACTTGCCTTCCATTGCGGCCTGTTGGATTTTCTGGAGTTCATCACGGTCTTTGGCAGACTTCTTAAAGCCGGAAACTCCTTTTTCGGAAAATTCCTTGACGATCTCCCAGCCCTGACTTTCTGCAAAGTTGCGGCAGGCTTCTTTCTGCATGGGGATGTCGTCCTTTTCGACTTGTCCTTTGGTCGAAACACGGTATAATGTATAAACGCGTTTTTTCATTTCAATCTCTCTTTCTTTGAGTGAGAAAGGAAAAATCAAACGTGTTTCGTCCATATTTTGTTTTCAAGGTTCAGTTCGATTTTATCTTATCTCGCGCATTCAAGGAATACAAGGATGTCAGGCAGCGGTGTGTCCTGCCGTGCGCAGGATGGTGGCTTGCAACAGCTTCTGGATTGCATCCAGACAGTCCGTATCCGCAGGCGCATAGGTGATCTTGACCTTGCAGCCTTTGACGGAAATAGTTTCCGATTTAGCGGTGGTATCGCAGATAGCGTTCATAGGCCTCCTTTCTCCATACCCATTCGTTCAGATCGAGCTGATACAGCAGCGCATAATTGAGCCGAATGAGTTCCGGGATGCTCAACCGCCCCATCGGGCGGATCAGCCGTCCCTTGCTGATGGTCTGGACAGATTCTGCCAAAATCATAGAGGGCTGCAAAAAAGCCCGATTACTGTCCACAAGAACGTGGGCTTGGTGATCGGGCTTCTTTGCAGTATTGGATGTAACAGGCGCAACAATGAGGTTGGGCGAATAGCAGTTTGCGGTGTTGTTCTGCACCACGACCACAGGGCGGATACCGCTCTGCTCGGAGCCAAGGTGCGGCTCCAGATTGGCGTAGTAAATATCACCGCGCAGAAACTTTCGGTTGACTGGGATCATGTTCATCACCGCTTGCAGGGCAAATTGTGGGTACGGCCAGCACCGTTGTAGATGGACAGGATCTGTTTCATGTGGCGGTCTGCCACATTGCCAGTGTCGTTTTGTGCCAACCGGGTGATGGTCTTGGGATGCACTGTGCGCAGCCGGAGAATCAGCCGTTCCCGGCTGTATTCGCCCTGATACAGAGCCAGAAAACGAGCCATGCCATGCAGGATGCCCGACAGGAAGGAATCAGAATCGCCGCCCCACGCATCTACGAGAACACTCAGCATTTCCCGGTAAAGGGCAGCGCCGTAACTCTTGTAGATGTAGTAAGCCGAGCGGATGCAGTAGATTTTCCACGGGGCACGAATCCCATCCAGCGCAAAGCGTACACCGGTATTTTCCGTTACGGCGGCAAAGTCGCAGGCGTTTTCTTCGTGTGCCACCAGTTTGGCACGAAGCTGTTCACCCGCGGTCAGTTCGCTGGAAATGCCTGTCTGCACAGCAAACAGCAGAGCTTCATGCTCTTTAGAAAGGCCGTAGAAGACCTTGCAGCGAATCGGGAGGTCACGCCCACCGTTGCACGTTTTCCGTGCCTCAATGGTGTTCTGACCATCAAAGACGAAGTAGCGGCCATCCCGGTAGCTGACTTTCGGCTCATTGGCGATGTACTCCGAAAAGTTTGCTGCGATTCGTGCAACCTTGCCCATGCGGAGCAGCCGCTGATATTCGGCGCAGGGGTTCAGCAGAACGCTGTCAACGTACCGCACCTCGAAGTTACACTCCGGCAGGCTGGAAAGGTTCAGGTTAGAAAGCATCATAGCGTTTTCTCCTTTATTTTCAGAAGATACTGTACGGCATCTTCGGTCAAGTCATAAATGATCTTGCGGCAGTCCGAATCTTCAAAAACATCCGGGTATTCTTTGAAAATGCTATTCCAGCGGCGAATGAAGTCCTCTTTTGCACCCTGTACCTCGCACATCATCAGGGAGCCGTTTGCAACGACCCGTTCCTGATAGCGATTGTCGATGGATGCTTTCAGAGAAGTTTTTTCTTCGGCAGTAAGCTGGCGTTGATGACCTTGGAGCTTTTGCTGATTTCAGAAAGTGTTTGTTTTGAAGAAGATGTTTCGGCTTTTCGGGGCTGACGTTCCTGCTTTGGCTTCCGCAATTCTGCAAGAGCAGCAGGAATTTCTGCTTTTGGCGTTTTTGCCAAGGCGGTGATTTCTGCGTCCGTTGCCTTGATGCGCCCGGTCAGGATTTCCTCTCTTGCACCGGGGACTGCATCTTCCGCTGCGTCCACGCCTTTGGCATATTTTTCTGCTCGCTTTACGGTAGCCGCCCCAACGCCGTTTTGTGCGGCAATGCGCTCACAGGTGGAGAGCTGCTTTGCCCTCAATGGATCATTTTGAACCATTGAGGTGAAGCATCCATTGCTTCTAAAAAATCTTGCTGCTGTTTTGCATCAAGATAAGACAATTCGACCGCAGGGTTAAAAGAGATTTTCTTTTCGTCCACCATGTCCAGTAGTTCAGGGACAAGATTGGTGAGCCGAATGAAACGCTGGACTTGTCTGCCGCTTTCATCAGTGGCTTTTCCGACTTCATCAGCGGCTTCCAACTTCCCGACAACTTGTCGGGAAGTTAAATCTGACCTAGCACCTTGATTTTTTATCGCATCCAGCTTCATCTTGTACGCAAAAGCCCGCTCACTGGGCAGGATGTGTTCTCTCTGCAAGTTGGAATCGACCATCAATATCGTGGCGGCATCATCCTCCATATTGCGCACAATGACAGGCACGGTGTCCAGATGGGCAAGTTCGGCGGCGTGTTTCCGGCGATGCCCGGAGATGATCTCATAGCCGCCCTCTGGTCTGGGGCGGGCGATCAGTGGCGCAAGCACACCAAACTGCGAAATGCTTTCCACCGTCCGGGTCATAGCATCATCGTCCAGAACTTTGAACGGGTGGTTCTTGAACGGAAAAAGTTCATCCACAGGAATCTGCTGTACCTGCTCCCGCTGTTCTTCCTGTCGGTTTTCCTCGGTGGAAAACAGGTCATCTAGCCCTTTCAGAGCTAAGTTTCCGCTGTCGATCGGCATCCGCCAGCACCTCCTTCGCAAGAGATTTGTAGGCTTCTGCCACCTTGCCTTTGGGGTCATAGACAAAGATGCTCTTGCCTGCCGCACTGGTTTCTGCCGCACGGACAGACCGTGGAATAGTCTGCTCGAACACTTTCAAGTGCTTTCCGTATGCCTGCCGAATCAGATTGCTGATCTGCTTTCCGTAGTTGGTGCGGCTGTCGGTCATGGTCAGCAGAATGCCCTCGATTTTCAGCTTCGGGTTGATCTGCCGTCGGGCCTTCTGCACGGTCTGCAAAAGCTGTTCCAGACCCTTTGCAGACAGGTACTGTGCCTGCACCGGAATCAGGGCAGCATCTGCCGCCGCCAGTGCGTTGATGGTGAGCATCCCCAGCGAGGACATACAGTCCAGCAGGATATAATCGTACTCCCGTTTGGCACTGTCCAGCACCTGTTTCAGCATCTTTTCCCGGTTCATGCTGTTCACCAACGCCACTTCCAGCCCTGCCAGTTCGATGTTGGCAGGGATTAAGTCAACGCCCTCTGCGTGGTGTAGAATGCCCTCGCCGGGCGGAATGCTCTGGTCGTTCATGGCTTTTGCCATCAAGGTGGAAAGGGTGGTGGGCAGTTCGTCCGGCTGCTGCCAGCCCATGCTGATGGTAAGACTGCCCTGTGGGTCAGTGTCCACCAGCAGAACTTTCTTGCCCTCCATCGCCAGCCCGATGCCCAGATTTTCACAGGTGGTGCTTTTTCCGACACCACCTTTTTGATTGGTGACTGCAATAATCGTAGCTTTCTTTGCGATAACATCACCCCGCTTTCGGAGAACCGCGCGCAAAGTCGTGGTTCGTCTTGTTCTGATAGTAGAGGTTCATGGTCGTGGGCGCATTGTAGAGCATTGCCAGCAGATATTGCTTCATATTCCGCACCGGGGCGGTGTTTTCTGCCAGCGAATCCAGCACAAAACGGATGTGGTCAGCGTTCAGCTTTTTCAGCCGACTGCGTACCACCTCGACGGGCTTGTCATCCCCGGCGATCCGCAACATCTTGCGTTTGGTGGAACAGGCATCCACAAGCAGGTCTACAATCTGATAGATGGTGTCCTCATCGTCCGGGCAGAGCCGGAGCAAAAGGTCTACCTCTAACGCCTGATAAAAATAATCCTCAAGCTGCTCCCGGATGCCCTCGGAATGGATAGGGTCAGGATCATTCCACTTTGTTTTATTCTTATCAGTCTTATTTGCTTGCGGTTTTGGCTGCACCAGAATTGCTGTTTGGGCAATTCTGTACTTGCGCTTTGGGCAAGCCTGAGGAAAAGTCCTTGACGTAGATCAGGCTAGGTCTGCCCAAACCACGGCGTTTGCGCTCGATGAGGTCGATGTCCTCCAACTCCCGGAACAGTTTGACCGCCTTGTGTTCGGCACAGCAGAGGGATTCCTGCACTTCCCGGACGGTGTAGATGATATACACCCGCCCTTGCTCGTCCAGCCAGCCGTTCTTGACCGACAGGCTCATGCGGTCCAGCAGAATGCCGTACAGTGTCCGGGCATCGGTGGAGAGCTGCCGGAAGCGGTGGTCTTGGAACAGTGCCTTGGGGATGCGGAAATAGGAGAACAATTCGCCCGACTGAGCATAGAAGTAGTCATAACTCATGGCATTAACGGATCATCATCTCACGGTCTGCGGCACCTTTTATATACATAGCTTCTGCGATGTCATCCATCACCCGGAACAGTGCATCGTCCAGTTCAAGATATTTCCGCCCCAGTTTTTCATCCAGCAGCCTCCGGAACTCACGTTCGAGCTTGTCGTGTTCGCAAGCCACCCTCTGATAGCGAGGTGTCTTCATCAGTTCCGTCCATATTGGACGTACCATTTTGTCATAGTAGGTCAGCATAAAGTCTTTATCCATAGGCATCCTCCTTTTTGAAATGTGTTTTGGGCAAAAATAAAAGCGCAGCTTCTATTTAGTCAGAGTAGAAGTTGCGCTTTTACGGTACATCGTATTTTATTGTGATTTTGGATGCGATACATCTGAATATGGGCTATACGCAAGAGCCTGTAATTCACCTGTCCAGTAATAACAAGTCTGTGTCAGTAATTCTTCTTGAAATGAATCTTTTATAATGCTATACTCATTTTAGAATAGGCTTCGCATAAACATACTCTTTGTAAAAATTTCCCGTGCTATTGGTTTATCGGTCACTGATTTTTCTCTTGCATTACAAATTTTTCAGAGAGTGTATGTCCAATATTTTGAATTCGTTGTAATTTTTACTGAATCAATAAAGGAGGCTTTTCAATGAGCAATAGCGATGAAATTATTTCTCTTTATGAAAAATATGGATTTGAACTAGAAGATAATCAAAATCCAGAGAAGTATCTTGTATTTTCTCATAGAAAAGGGTATTTTCAAAATGCTGAGATTCTTTTGATTGATCCCAATTTCGATTTTCATAATTTGGAAGAAGAATACAAAGAAACCGGTTTTGCTGTAAAAATCAACAAATATTCTAGTATTGATGAAATTCACTCGCAATTGTTTGCTGGATTTTTTTTGCCGCTAAACAATTGCAAAAAACTAAAGCAAGAATATGATCGTTATGCAAGAAAACAAACTGAAAAAATTAGCTTTTGTGAATACAAATTTATTCCTTGTCGGTTTGTTGATGATAATAATGAATCTCGGAAAAATCTAATAGAATATATTTATCAACGACTGTTTGAGAAAGGACCACAACTGATTATCGTTGAAGCTGCGGCAGGTTTTGGAAAAACCAGTATCTCTTACGAATTGATAAAAAAACTATCAGTGGACTCAAAAGGGACTGTTCCCATTATTACTGAATTATCAAAAAATCGAACGGCTTCCATCTTTAAATACGTTTTATTAACTGAAATTGACAGTAAATTTTCAAGTCTTAGCTCAGAGTTAGTTACTTACGAAATAAAACAAGGAAAAGTTCCCTTGATTATCGACGGATTTGACGAGCTGCTCTCAAAATCACATGATGATGTTCAGTCGGATTTATCTGATTCTGACGAAAAAACCGCTCAAACTATGCTATCCACAATTGCTCAACTACTAGAGGAAAAGTCTTGTGCAAAAATTGTTTTGACATCGAGAAAAAGCTCGATATTTGCTGGCAAGCTGTTTGAGGAATGGTCCGACAAATATCTTCCACATTGTCAAATTACACGAATTCAAATCATTCCGCCAGTTGTATCTGATTGGCTAGATAAATCCAAGATTGATTTACTGCATTCCAGAGGTATTATATTTGATGATATTTCAAATCCGACACTTTTAACATTCCTTTCATCTCAAAGTAACGATGATATTGCTTCTAAATTTACTTCTGTTGATTCAATTTTACAGCAGTATTTCAAAATTCTTCTTGAACGAGAACAAGAACGCCAGTCGCTCCCATTAAAAGTTGATGAACAACTTTCTCTTATGGAGAGTGTTGCTGGAACTATGGCTTCGTTCAAACAATCGACCTGCACGAGCGTCGAAATCAAAGATATTATTCGTATGTCTCTTGGTGAAGATATTCTTGAATATCTGGATCGTTATAGCGATTTTTCTAAAGAGGATGTTCCGACTGAGGACGAATTTCTGCAAAAACTTTCGCATCATGCACTTTTAGATCGTATACCAAATACATCTAACTCTATTGGATTTATAAATGATTTTATATTTGGATATTTAATTTCTGAAGCACTTACAAACAATCGACTTCCAGATCTGTCGCCCAAAGAAATCGAAGAAAAATATTGGAACCTTATGGTGACCTCTTATGGAACCTGTAGTCAAAAGAAACGAGATGCATTATATCGTATCATTACTGATAATAAGATAGAGTTTACACCTTATGAAGAGCTGCATACCGATCTTGCCCTTCTCCATAAGACGTCTCATGAATATATTCGATGCTACTACGAATCTGTGTACTTTGGAGAAAACGTTTCACTTACATCGTCAAATTTCAAAGACTGCGTTTTTTCGTGTTGCACATTTAATTCCTGCTCTATTTCCTCTGATGCGTTCGAAGATTGTAAATTCTATGGATGTCACTTTTATGAAGTGGAAATTATTCCCGCTAATAATCAAAAAAATTGCAATCTTATTTTTTCAAATTGTTGCGGAGAGTCGGAGCTTCGAAAAATTTCTTGTAAAGAACCGATTCTATCTTCTGTGAATACTGAAACTGAATACGAAAAAAAGGTTCTTGAACAATATTGGCGTCCGGGCAGTGATCATGCTGACAGAAGAAGACTCTTCTCGACTTTGTTTAAAGGTTATGCACAGCAGGATTACGATGGAATATCCGAAGCAATAGACCGTCTTTACGGAAAGGAAATACTGCTACACAAAAGTAATTGCATTGAATTGAATTTTGAAAAAATGTCGGAGATTAGAGAGATTCTTGGGAGATAAAACAAATGGATATTGATATGCTCGAATTGCCTAATAGACCTATGAACGATCTTATTAGTGGCATTGAAATGTATCTTCGAAAAGCTGGTTTATATTTTAGAATCTTTGGGCGAATTAAATCGCCTGCCTCTATTGCTGAAAAGATCAAGCGAAAGGGATATTGTAAGACTGGAGGTCATATGCAAGACCTTATCGGTATTCGTATTGCATTGTATTTCTCAGACGATGTTTCTCTTTGTCAAAAAATCATAGAGAAATATTACACGATTAATAATATTTCAAAAACAGATATTGAACCCGATAAATTTTCTCCAGAAAGACTTAACCTTGTATGTTGTATGCCAGATGATATTGCTGACCAGTTTGATTCGCTTCTATGGGATGAATATCCTATTGAGAGAACTTTTGAAATACAAATACGGACGATTTTTTCAGAGGGATGGCATGAAGTAGAACATGACATTCGATATAAAAGTCTCGCAGATTGGAAAGAATATCCTGAATTGTCAAGAAATTTGAACGGTGTATTTGCCACGCTTGAAACTTGTGATTGGGCAATTCTCTCGCTTATAAATGATCTGGCCTATCGGCAATACAAACGCAACCAATGGGCACAAATGATAAAGACAAAAATGCGGATTCATTTACAAAATGATTGTTTTTCAGAGCGTATCACAGATTTTTTGAATGAAAATCCAGATGTTGGAAAGAAACTTTATAGAGCAGACAGAGAACAGGTCTTGCTTTTTATGGTGTTTGACCTTAAAAAGACTATTCCATTAACTCTAGAAAATCTTGTTTACATAATCAATGCTTCTACTGTTAAAGATTCCACGCTTGCAAATCTCGCGCCTAAAATGATTCAGTCCAGACTAAGCGAATATTTTAATTGAATTCCTGTAAGAAAATGTGAAAAAGCGCAACATCTATTTGGTCAGATTGACTAGAATAGCCGTTGTGCTTTTTCATTTGGATATTTGAAATGGATTTATTTATTGTTCTGTGCACTGCCTTAGAACATCGCAGAACGCCATCTCATCGTCTACGGCAGCGATTGCAGCGTTGATCAAGTTTTCTCGGTCAGTATTGCCCCAGTTGATATGCAGTCCATATTCTAACGCCATGCAGCGAATCAGCTCACGGGTGCTGCGGCCATTTCCCTCGCGGAAGGGATGGATGATGTTCAGTTCTGCCATCGTCTGTGACAGATTTTGAATCTGCTTTTCTTCATTACGCTCGGCAAGCAGCTTTTTGGAGCGAATATTCTTGAACACGCGCTCCAATTCTCGGTCAATCAGGTCTGGAGGGTAGAACATCGTGTCACCCTTGCTGATCTGTTCCTTGCGGATATGTCCTGCAAAGGGGTACACATCTTCAAAAAGGAAACGGTGAATCCGAAACAGGTGAGTTTTGGTAAAACGTCCCTTGATTGGCTCCTGCAACAGAGCCATCTGTTTAACCGCCGTAAATTCTTCTTCGGCCTGTTTCAGTTCTGCTTTGTCATGGATATTCAGCTTGTTGATCAAAACATCCGTATCGGGGTAGCAGTACATGGATTGCACCGTGGTGTAGACATCATACTTCGAGAACATAATCAGCCTTTCTTGATATACTGCATCTAGTTCATATGTAACACGTCACGTTATACCAACTGTTACAAACAAATTAAAGTCATGGGCCAAGTCTATAACCGTGTTTTCAAAGGAATCAATATCATTCTCAATTTCGATAATTATATCATCGGGGAGAGAATCTGCGCCTGGAGTATTTTCTTCTTTGATTTTCTCAAATTTTGCTCTTGTTAATTCTTGAATATCCATACAAAGATACCAAGCTTCAGAAAGTGACATTACTAAAGCATATCTGCTGGAACCTTTTTCTGGCCGAAATGCTTTTATTAGTGCAATTAATACTTTGCAAACCGAGCAGTAGCGTTCATACAAGGTTCCTTGTTTATGATAATGCGTATGCTGCCGTGTGTAGAGAATTTCTTTGTAAAAAGTTTCTAGTCTGTCTATTTGTACCTTATGGTGGTTGTAAAATTTCTCCGTGAAATCCAAGAATTCCATTTCATCAGTTTTGTTTGTATCGTTAACTCCAAAAATTTCTTGAAGGTCAACACAATATCCGTTTTTGTCAGGATGTTTTGCGGGCATGGCAATATTATATCCACAATCGTTTCGTACCAACTCATTATCAGAACTTGAATAATACCGCACACCGATGTAATCCGTACTGTTTTTTATCCAAATCATAAGCATTTGGGGAATAATATAAGCTTCAACAAACGATTTCCCCTTTTCTTTTGCAATGACTGAACAAGAAGCAATCAGTGGAAGGATAAAACAATATCCTCTGGCAAAAGACTTGCGTTCATCTTCCGTCCAACGATCTTTTGGAAGTTCAGAAATAAGACTACGTGTCGATGTTAAAGGATTGAGATCTAATTGAATCAATTTTTTGTCATGCTTGACGGCCTCGAATTTCGCCCATTGAAATGAATCAGGCATTTCACACTCATACCATGCTACTCGTTTAGCACTTGCCATATAGCTACATGGCATTCCGGGAACACTAAATCGATTTGCAGATGCCAAGTATCTTAAATTGCATGGAATGTGCAGGAATTGAAGTCGGTTATATTTATTATTTCCCGCTATAATCCGATAGTATGGAATAGCATCAGCCACATAAGCACTTGACTGCCCAACTGGAGTGGTCGGCAGATGATTCTTCGCACTATCCATGGCCTGATTGAAAATATTAAAAGCTTCGATGTAGCGGTTATCTACATAAAGCTCATACGCTTGCATCAGTCTATCAGAAAAAATTTTAATTTGTTCTTTTTCTTCAGAGGTCATGAAGGTAGTTATCATGATATTCCTATTGTAATCATCCATCCAATTCTTCAAGCACTCATAAACTGTTTGCATACCTTGGTCTAGCGGAAATCAATATTCTTTTATCCATGAAAGCTCACAGTTCCAATCAAATGCACTTGGCATATTTAATCTCCTACATTTTTCCACCTATTTATCGATGGGGAGTCTGTTCAGCCCTTCTTCGCGTACTTTGCGCGCAGTTCATTCACGACCTGCTGATAGCTGGCCTGACCGCTGCCAATGCGGTCAAGGTTGCTGCGTGTATCTTTGCTGATGGTCATGCCCTCAATGGCAAAGGTTCCATACACATTGCGGAGGTTGCTCTTGTGCTGAGCAGGGGTAGTATACTTGACGCTCATGGTTTGGCCTCCTTCTGATTTACATGATACTATATAAAGTTTATCGTGTATGCGTCCTCTTGTCAATCTATAACTTGATGCCAAATGTAAAAAGCGCAGCTTCCATTCTTTTCGAGTGAAAGTTGCGCTTTTACGGTATATCGTATTTTATTGTGAATTGGGATGCGATACATCTGAACCCCAGATGAGTTACATCTCAAGGGCCTGTAGCTCACTTGTCCGCCAGCCATATTACGCCCCAAACTGCATCATCTTGAAAATCAGCGGCTTGGTGGTCGTACTTACAGTCAGGAAAGTCCATTGGGCTGGCAGGTCATTTTATATGGACGAACATACGTTGATTTTTCTTTTCTCGCAGTGCATAAGGTGTGCACAAAAGCGATATTGCTGGGAGAGCGTTCGGTTCGCATCCGAGAGGTCAAGGGTTCGAATCCCTCTAGGTCCACCAATTTGCCGCATCGTTTTGTACGATGCGGCGTTTCTTTTTGCCAATCTTTGCAAAATCGTGCATCATTCGTCTTGACAGCGCAAAATTACGTGTGCAGCATTTTTAGGCACAATGCTTATAGTTTCACCTGCTGTTTTGTCTAAAACGGCGATTCCGGCATTTGATGTACAACGCCCAACTTTTTGAGGATTTTGCGACTTATTTTTCTGTTTTTTGCCCCGTCCAGCCGATGCTGCGTGACGCTTAAACTCCTCGAACTCGTCCAGCGGCACATTGAGAACGATCTCGATATTATAGTCGCGTCCGACACGCACTTCCTTGATAAACTGTTTCAAAATACCGCTGGAATGCGAGATACAGAAGTCTGATTTATCTCCATACCTATTTTTATTGCTTCCTGAAACAGGGTAAAACAAAAGCCGCCCGAAGGCGGCAGGATGCATCACGGAAGCAACTATGAACGCGGCTCAGGGCCATCAGAACAGATCCAGCATGTTGTCCAGATAAATTTCTTCCCGGACGCGCAGCTGATACTCAGGCTTTGTCATGTAGTAAAGCAGAAATTCCAGTATCAACGCGCTGCCCAGTCCCCGCCCCTCGATCTTGAAGTTGGAAAAGCCGCCGGGCAGATAAATTTTGCAGATATCCCCGGCCCCGATGAAGCCGGGGTTTTCCATTGCCTTTGAAAAACGATAGCCCTGCTGTGCGCCCGGCGCTGTGCAGCGGTGGTCCGGGCAGTCCTCGCCCAGATTTTTGCGGCTGACATTCTCGTAGCAGTGCTTTCTGTCCCGGCAGCTGTACCAGCAGCATTCGTTGCACAGAAATTCCACCTTGTCCTTCTGGTCCTGCGACAGGGTATCCAGCTCTGCAAACGACTTGTTCAGGCGGAAATCCGGCACAACATAGCGGAACTCTTCCCGTTCCGTCTCTCTGCGGAGCTGCTGAAAATCTGTAAGGACTTTTGTTGTGGAGGACACGAAATAAAGGCCCGGATACTGCCTTTTCAGGTAGTCCAGCAGCAGGTCCGAATGGACGATGACACCATTCTGCACACGGTTTTCTTTTTCAAACAGCGCACAGAGGGCATTGCATTTCCAGTCTGCAAGGTGCTCTTCCCGGAGCAGCGAATTGCTGAAGGTGAGCCGGGCCGATATGCCATATTCCTGCATCAGTGCAAGCACCCGATGCGGCTGTGCATCTCCAAAGCCAGCGCGGCCCCCGCCCCAGATGCAGTCGGCTGGTGCACCGTAGACCGAACCGATCTCGCACCAGTCGTAAAAATATTCCCTGTGTTCACGGAACAGCGGCAGAAACACACGGTACAGTTCATAAAATTCAAACAGTCCCGGAAGATGATAATATGCCGTGCCGCGTTCGTGCTGTGCCATTGCCGTGTGTGTTCCTCATTTCTGTAAGTTTCAGCTTCCCTGCAGCAGCTTTTGCGCTGCACCCGGAGATCTTTTTTCCAGTATAGCACAGTCCTGCCGGGAAAGAAATCATCTTCCTCTTGACCTTGAGCACACTCCAAGTTTTATCATGTGCATAAAGGCTCCTTCGGTCCGATTTTTTGCAGAACTTCTCCTTCTGTTTTTTTATCTCTCCTAATTTCAGCCGGTCAGCAGGCATCCACATTCTTGGTGACCATCACGTCACTGTCCAGCCCGCAGACGTTGTGCAGCACGATGGTGCCCGCTTTGACCGGTGCTGTCAGCACCACCTTGCGGATCTCGTCCATCACCGGGAAGATCATATCCTTGGGGACGGCCTTGGTCAGGCGCACGCTGGTAACAGGCAGCTCGCCGCCCTTGATCAGCACCGAGCTGGCGATGGTGCGGCGGGGCGCAGTCAGCTCCTGACGGACATACTGTTCGCCGCGGGGGCAGGTGTGACCGGTGACCGAGATCACCTGACCATTTTCAACTTCGGCTTCGATCTCGCAGCCGTTGGGGCAGACGATACAGGTAAATTGCTTTTTCATTCCACCGACACCTCCAGTGCGCCCGTTTCCTGCAGCTTGGCAGCAGAGACCTTGAACTGGATCATCTCCGCAGGAATGGCTTTCTTCATCTTCTTGGCAGCAACTTCCACACCGTTCTGGCGCACCACGATGCGGCAGTCACGGTAGTGGTTCCGCACGCGCAGCGAAAGGCTGAAGTCGTTCTTTCCGCTGACCTTCTGCGGAATGGTGTGGCCCACGCCCTCGCCGCACTTCACGTCCAGCGTACAGGGGTCGATGCCCTTGCCCTCAACGTAGGCGGCAGCATGGCGTGCCAGTGCCTCGGACTCCATGGAAACAAAATCCACCAGATCATGCACATGCAGCACATTGCCGGCAGAGAACACGCCGGGCACGTTGGTCTGCAGGTTCTCGTCCACGAAGGCGCCGTTGGTGTGGGGGTCAATGGCGATGCCGGCATCCTCCAGCAGCTTGTTCTCCGGGATCAGGCCCACGGAGAGGATCAGCGTATCACACTTGTACTCCTTCTCGGTGCCGGGGATGGGCCGACGGTTTGCATCCACCTCGGAGATGGTCACGCCGGTCAGACGGTCGCGGCCATGGATCTCGGTGACGGTGTGGCTGAGATAGAGCGGGATATTGTAGTCGTCCAGACACTGCACGATGTTGCGCGGCAGGCCGGAGGGGTAAGGCATCAGCTCGAACACTGCCTGCACATGAGCGCCTTCCAGCGTCATGCGGCGTGCCATGATCATGCCGATATCGCCGGAACCGAGGATGACGACCTCCTTGCCTGGCATCCGGTTGTAGAGGTTCATGTAAGCCTGCGCGGTGCCCGCGGTGAACACGCCCGCCGGACGCTCGCCGGGAATGCCCAGTGCGCCGCGGCTGCGCTCCTTGCAGCCCATGGCGAGCACCACAGCCTTTGCCTGATACTGGCGCAGGCCGCTGCGGGTGGAGGCCGTGACGACACGATCTGCCGTCAGGCTCAACACCGTGGCGCTGGTCTCGTAAGGGATCTCACGCTTGTTCACTTCATCAATGAACGCCTGTGCATATTCCGGGCCGGACAGGCTCTCGCCGAAGCGGCCCAGACCGAAACCGTCATGGATGCACTGGCGCAGGATGCCGCCCAGCATCGCCTCGCGCTCCAGAATGATCATGTTGCGGATGCCCTGCTTGTGCAGCTCCACCGCTGCGGCAAGACCTGCAGGGCCGCCGCCGATAATCACAACGTCCTTCTGTTCCATCGCTCAGTTCTCCTCCTTCCGCATATTGCCGGTGAGTAGCCATGAACCCTGACGGCTGTAACGCACATCCTCCGGCTCGGTGCCCAGCTCCTGCTCAATGAAGTGTTCGATCTTCATCTGGCAGAAGCCGCCCTGACAGCCACCCATCATGGCGCGGGTGCGGTACTTGATGCCGGTCATGGTGGAAACGCCCAGCGGGTTATGGATGGCCTGCAGGATCTCGGCCTTGGTCACTTCCTCACAGCTGCAGATCATCTCGCCGTAATCGGGGTCCTGCGCGATGAGCTCGGCCTGCTGTTCCGGCGTGCACTCGGCAAACTTGACGATGCCCTTGTGGTGCGGGTCGAAGTCGGGGTTTACCTCGAACTTCTCGTGCTCCAGCATCAGGCCGATGACGTAGCGGGCCAGCGGCACGCTGCCGGTCAGGCCCGGGGACTCGATGCCCACGAGGTTGACGGCATTGGGAGCCACGTCGTCCCGGATCTCCACCTTCCAGTCCTGAATGGCACCGTTCTCGTCCACCCACTTTGGCTGGATGCCGGCGAAGGTGCGGATCTGATCCTTTTTGAAGATGTGGGGCCACAGCTTTGCGCCCTCCACGGCCAGACTGTCCATGTTGGCCTGCGGCACACCGTAGTCGTCCAGCACATCGGTGTTCTCCGCGTCCGGGCCAACAGTCACATTGCCATCCACGGTGGGGGTGATGTGGATGCCCATATAGGTGTTGCTGGGCACCGGGTACACCGGCATGGGCAGCAGCTTGCCCATGCGCTTGTGCAGGATGATGTAGTTGCTGCGGGAGCCGATGACACGGTAGCCGGTCAGGCCCAGCAGGTCGGAGATCTGCTTTGCGCCCAGACCAGCGGCGTTGACCACCCAGCGGGTGCAGAAATCGCCATGGGCAGTATGCAGGTAGTACAGCTCATTTTCCCGGGTGATAGCCTCTACCTTGTGGTCAAAGAAGAAGTCCACGCTGTTGGCGTGTGCGTTCTCGGCCAGAGCCACCGTGTACAGGAACGGGTCCATGATGCCGCTGTTTTTGGACCACATGGCAAACTTGCCCACCACGGCTGGCACCAGCTCGTGCAGCTTTGCTTCATCGATCATCTCAAGGCCGGTACTGCCGTTGATTGCACCCTGCTTCATGGTGTGCTCCAGCTGCTCCATGTCCTCGGGGGTGTTGCCAACCAGCACCTTGCCGCAGCGCTTGAACGGGAAGTTCAGCTCTTCGGCCAGCTGGCCCATGATCTTGTTGCCTTCCACGCAGCATTTTGCTTTCAGGCTTCCAATGGGGTTAGCAAAGCCGCCGTGCACCACCGCAGAGTTGCGGCCGCTGGTCTCGTTGCAGACATCCAGATTTTTTTCCAGCACTGCAATGCTCAATTTGTAGCGCGAAAGTTCGCGTGCAATGGCGCTGCCCACGACACCCGCACCGATGATGACCACATCGTATTGTTTTTTCATGGTATCCACCTTTCTTCCTGATTTGGAGATCCGGCTTTCATGTTATATATTTCATTGGCTAAAATATATAACATTTCATAATCTCTGTCAAGCCGTTTCCGGCAAAAAAGCTGCACAAAAATATGCCGCATCTTTTGGCATAGATACGGCATTTCTGAACGTGATACGGTTGTTTCAGGCTTTGAAATAGTGTGGGAATGCTTCCCGGATCGCAGAAAGGTTCTCCGTGTAGCGCTGCATATGCTGCCCGGCAATGCGGTGTGCTGCCGCCGCATCCTTCTGTTCAATGGCTTTCAGCAGGCTGACGTGATCTTCGTAGATCGTTTTTGCGGGCCTGCAGCGGAAGCTGAGGATGGTGGTGCGGTCAAAATGCGGAGCCAGATTTTCCACCAGATCGTACCAGTATGGGCAGCCGCACTGCACATAAAGCAGCCGATGAAACCCCTTATCCAGCTCAAAGATCTTTTCTTCCTGTGCACGCTCAATGTACATGCGCCAGAGCGCCACGTTCTCCCACAGCTGGTCGATATCCGCCGGGGTCAGCTTTTCGCACGCCATGCGGGCGATCTCTGCTTCCAGCACAGCGCGCAGATGGCGCACTTCTTCCACCAGCTCTGCATCGATGAGAGAAACATAGGTGCCGATCTTGGGACGGATCTCAATGAGCCGCCGCTGCGCCAGCTCCAGCTCTGCTTCCCGGAAGGGGGTGCGGCTCACCCCCAGCTGTTCGCACAATTCCGGCTCGTTCAGTTTTTCACCCGGCTCCAGACGGGTGTTGATAATATTATCGATCAATACCCGCAGAACAAAACTTTTTGCAGATTCATGCTCTCTGCGCTCTGAAATCGTAATCATCGGAAGGCTCCTTTCCCTCACAGGGAAACACTGTTCTCAGACTGCTGGGTCAAGTATACCACACTGCACACCGGCGTAAAAGAGGACAATATATAAAAGGAAGAAAACTGTGTCAGAATTGTAAAAGATAAAATATTTTAACTATTATTCTTGACTTATCCAACGATTCGGCTATAATGGTCGTGTTCGCAAGAAACTTCAAAAAATTTAGATATTCAAAACAAATCAAAGGAGACTACTACCATGACGTTTGAAGAAATGAAGAAGATCGTTGTTGATACCCTGAACTGCGACGAGGACAAGGTGACCATGGAGGCCAGCCTGACCGAGGATCTGGAGGCCGACAGTCTGGATGCCGTGGAGCTGAACATGGCTCTGGAAGATGCCTGCGGCGTGTCCATCCCGGACGAAGAGCTGGCAAAGCTCAAGACCGTGGGCGATATCTACAACTACATCACCGCACATATCTGAGGCAAAAAGCAATGAACGATATCCGAGATCTTTTTCCCGGCCGAATGCGGGAGCGCACCTTCCAGCTGAAGGCCAAGCGGGATGCCGGTGCCGTCTGGCACGAGCAGCAGTTTGTGGAGTGCAAGCAGTGCGGCCGCCGCGCCGCACGCACCCTGTGGGCAAGAAGCCTTTACGTCTGCCCCAACTGCGGCTACCACATGCCCATTGGCGGGTACTACCGGCTCAGTCTGGTGCTGGATCACGGCAGCTTCCGGGAACTGGATGCCGACCTTGCTCCGCAGGATGTGCTGCATTTTCCGGGCTACCGTGAAAAGCTTGCCGCCGCCCAGAACAAGACCGGCCTGCGCGAAGCCGCTGTAACGGCCACCGGCCGCATCGGCGGGGTGGCCTGCGTGGCTGCCGTGCTGGACAGCCGCTTTTTCATGGGCAGCATGAGCACTGCCGTGGGCGACAAGATCACCCGCGCCATCGAGTACGCCGCCGCAAAGCACCTGCCGCTGGTTATTTTTTCGGCCAGCGGCGGCGCGCGGATGCAGGAGGGCATTTTCAGCCTGATGCAGATGGCAAAAACCAGTGCCGCCATCCAGCGCTTTTCGGCAAAGGGCGGGTTGTACATCAGTGTGCTCACCCACCCCACCACCGGCGGTGTGACGGCCAGCTTTGCAAGCCTTGGCGACATCATGCTGGCAGAGCCTGGCGCGCTGATCGGCTTTGCAGGTCCGCGGGTCATTGAGCAGACCATTGGCGAAAAGCTGCCTGCCGGATTCCAGCGCAGCGAGTTCCAGATGGAGCACGGCTTTGTGGATCAGGTGGTGCCCCGCAGCCAGCTGCGGGATACCCTGATCCAGGTCTTGCAGCTCCATGCAGGAGGAAAACACGAATGATCAAGGAAATTTTAGAGCAGCTGGCTCCGCTGGATGCCCAGATCGCCGCGCTGAAAGGCAGCGGCAACGAGATGGATGCCATCACGGCCCATGCCTCCGAGCTGGCAGAGCTGGCTGTGGAAGAGGACGAGATCCTGCGCACCTGCGGCCCGCTGACCGCCGAGGATCGGGTGTTTCTGGCCCGGCACCCGGAGCGCCCCCACATTGATGAGACTGTTTCTGCCCTGTTCACCGACTTCTTTGAGCAGCGCGGCGACCGTCAGTGCAAGGAAGACCCTGCCATTCTGGGCGGCATCGCCCGTTTTCACGGATTGCCGGTGACGGTCATCGGCCACCGCAAGGGCAGCACACTGGAAGAAAATCTGGCCTGTAACTTTGGTATGCCGGGGCCGGAGGGCTACCGCAAGGCCCTGCGCCTGATGAAGCAGGCCGAAAAGTTTGGCCGGCCCATCATCACCTTCATTGACACGCCGGGCGCTTACCCCGGCAAGGATGCCGAGGAGCGCGGTCAGGGCGAAGCCATTGCACGCAACCTGATGGAAATGAGCGGCCTGACCGTGCCGGTCATTGCCGTTGTCACCGGCGAAGGCTCTTCCGGCGGTGCGCTGGCACTGGGTGTGGCAAACCACATCCTCATGCTGGAAAATGCCGTTTACTCGGTGCTCAGCCCCGAGGGTTTTGCCAGCATTCTGTGGAAGGATGCTTCCCGCAGCGGCGAAGCCTGCGAGATGATGAAGCTGACCGCGCAGGATCTGTACAGCGATGGCATCGTGGAGCAGGTGATCCCGGAACCGTTGGGCGGCGCACAGCGCAGCCACGCAGCCTTGTTTGAACAGTTGGATGCTGCTTTGCGGGTGCACCTGAAAGAGCTGTGCCGCATGAGCGGCCGCCAGCTGGCCGACCAGCGCTATAAAAAATACCGCCAGATCGGAGAAACGAGGAACGCATGAGTGGTTTACAGCTGATCGCCACCGGCGGGGCCATCCCCGGCCGAACGGTCACCAACGAAGATCTGAGCCGCATGGTGGATACCAGTGACGAGTGGATCACCAGCCGCACCGGCATCCGCACCCGGCACTGGTGCACGGAGGATGAATCTGCCGCCACGCTGGCCATTTCCGCCGCAAAGCAGGCTTTGGCCCGCAGCGGCCTTGCCCCTGCGCAGATCGGGTGCTGCATCTGTGCCACCCTGTCCGCCCCAGACGCGACCCCCAGTGTAGCCTGTCAGGTGCAGGCGGCGCTGGGCCTTCCCGAGGACCGGCCTGCGCTGGATGTCAACGCGGCCTGTTCCGGCTTCCTCTACGGCATAGCCGTGGCGCGGGGACTGCTGACAACTTTGGGTGGACAGTATGCCCTCGTCATTGGGTGCGAAGCCCTTTCCCGCCTGATGGACCCCGCCGACCGCTCCACCTGTGTACTGTTTGGGGATGGAGCCGGTGCTGCCATTTTTCAGCTGTCGGACACTCCCTTTGCTCTGACGCTGGGCGCGCGCGGCAGCGATGTTCTCCATGCGGGCGGGCCGAACCGCACAGGTTCTGCGCCCATCACCATGGACGGCAAGGCCGTATTCCGCTTTGCAGTGGATGCCCTGCCCAAGTGCCTGCACACTGTGCTGGATGAAACACAGCTGACCCTCGATGATCTTGAGTGGGTGGTCTGCCATCAGGCCAACAGCCGCATCATCGACCACTGCGTGCGGGCGCTGAAGGCCGACCCGGCAAAGTTCTACAAGAACATGGACCGCCACGGCAACACCAGCGCCGCCAGCATCCCGGTAGCCCTGAACGAGCTTGCCGAGAACGGGCAGCTGCAGCCGGGCCAGCTTCTGGCCTGCATCGGCTTTGGCGGCGGCCTGACATGGGGCGGCGCAATTTTTCAATACAAAGAGTAAAAATCATGTTCGGCAAACGGGCTCGCCCTCTCAGTCACCTTCGGTGACAGCTCCCCAAAAGTGGGAGCCTTTGGCAAAACCGAAAAGTATACCGTACTGCCAAGGGCTCTCCCCTTGGGAAAGCTGTCGAGCAGAGCGAGACTGAGAGGGCGGGGACGCTTACCGATAGGATAAAACTATGAAACTTTTAAATGAAATTTTAGGCACAAAATACCCCATCATTCAGGGCGGTATGGCCAACATTGCCACCGGCGAGTTTGCCGCCGCCTGCTCCAACGCGGGTGCGCTGGGCATCATCGGTGCGGGCGGCATGAACACCGACACCCTGCGCCAGAACATCCGCCGCTGCAAAGAGCTGACCGACAAGCCTTTTGGCGTGAACATCATGCTCATGCATCCGCAGGCAGATGAGTTTGCCAAGATCGTGGTGGAAGAGGGCGTGCCCGTTGTAACCACCGGTGCAGGCAACCCGGGCAAATATATCCCCGCGTGGAAAGCGGCAGGCATCAAGGTGATCCCGGTTGTCGCCGCCGCCGTGCTGGCAAAGCATCTGGAGCCGCTGGGCATCGATGCCGTCATTGCTGAGGGCACCGAGAGCGGCGGCCATGTGGGCGAAATGGCTACCATGGCGCTGGTGCCGCAGGTGGTGGATGCCGTCAGCATTCCGGTCATTGCGGCAGGCGGCATCGCCGATGGCCGTCAGCTGGCAGCAGCTCTGGCTCTGGGCGCCTGCGGTGTGCAGGTGGGCACCTGCCTGCTGGTGAGCGAGGAGTGTCCCATCCATGAAAACTACAAAGCCGCCCTGCTCAAGGCCAAGGACAGCGATACCATCGTGACCGGCCGAAGCGTGGGTGCGCCGGTGCGAGTGCTGAAAAACCGAATGAGCCGCGAATATGTCCGGCAGGAAAACGCCGGTGCCGACAAGATGGAGCTGGAAAAGTACACCCTTGGCAGCCTGCGCCGCGCCGTGTTTGAGGGCGACACCACCACCGGAAGCCTGATGGCCGGTCAGGTGGCAGGCATGCTGCACGAGGTGCGCCCGGTGGCGGATATTCTTGCAGACCTGTGGAACGGCGGGAGGCAGCGCATTGCCGCGCTGAGCACCGAATGCTGACCCTCGGCAGAAAGACCCTGTCTGTGCCCATCTTACAGGGCGGCATGGGTGTGGGCGTTTCCCTTGGCGGGCTGGCCGGTGCTGTTGCAGCCTGCGGCGGCATGGGGTGCATCTCCACCGCCGATGCAGGCTACCGGGAGCCGGACTTTGCCCGTGACCCGGCAAGCGCCAATCACCGTGCCCTGACCGCTGAGATCCGGAAGGCGAAGGAGCTCGCAAAGGGTGCCGGTATGGTAGCCATCAACGCCATGGTGGCAACGCAGGATTATGCGGCCGCGATCCGCACCGCTGTGGAAGCGGGCGTGGACGCGGTGGTGTCCGGCGCGGGCCTGCCGTTGGAGCTGCCCGGCATCGTGGGCACAACGGATGTTGCCATTGCGCCCATCGTTTCCAGCGGAAGAGCCGCAAAGCTCATCCTGCGCCGCTGGGCCAAAGAGTTTGGCCGCACCGCTGATTTTGTGGTGATCGAAGGCTGCAAGGCAGGCGGACACCTCGGCTTTGCCGAAGATGATCTGCTGGCAGGCAAATGCCAGACCCTCGACGACATCCTGCCCGAGGTGCTGGCCGAGGTAAAGCCCTTTGAAGCACAATTTGGCCACAGCATCCCCGTGTTTGTGGCAGGCGGCGTGTACACCGGTGCCGATATGGCCCACTTTACCGCAATGGGCGCTGCGGGCGTACAGCTTGCTACCCGCTTTATCACCACCTACGAGTGCGACGCATCCCAGGGCTACAAGGACGTTCTGCTGAACGCCCGGCCCGAGGATGTACGGATCATCCACAGCCCGGTGGGAATGCCGGGCCGTGCACTGAACACCCCGCTGGTGCAGGCGCTGGCAGAGGGGACCCGCTTCCCTCCCCGGCACTGTGCCCGCTGCCTGAAGACCTGCGACCCCGCCAAGGTGCCCTACTGCATCACCCACGCGCTCATCGAAGCCGTAAAGGGCAATGTGGAGGAGGGCCTGTTCTTCTGCGGGGCCAACGTGGGCAGGCTGGACCGGATGCGCACGGTGCAGGAGCTGATGGATGAACTTGTGACCGAATGGAGGCAAAATCAATGAAGCTTGCCGTTTTATATGCCGGTCAGGGGGCACAGCACCCCGGCATGGGCAAAGAATTTTACGAAGGCTCTCCCGCGTTCCGGGCGGCATTCGACAGTGCAGAGCTGGACTTCGATCTGCACCGCGTCTGCTTTGAGGACCCGGACGGCCTTTTGAATCAAACCGAATACACCCAGCCCTGCATGGTGGCCTTTGCCTGCGGCGTGACCGCAGTGCTGGCCCAGCAGGGCGTGAAACCCGCTTATGTGGCCGGGCTTTCACTGGGCGAATACTCCGCGCTGGAAGCTGCCGGGGTGTTCACCGCAAAGCAGGCCATCGAGCTGGCCGCTTACCGCGGCAAAGCCATGGCCGAAGCTGCAAAGGGCATTGACTGCGGCATGACCGCCGTGCTGAACCTTGACCGGCAGGCACTTGCAGCCTGCTGTGAGCAGGCTGCACAGCTGGGCTGTGTGCAGATCTGCAACTACAACTGCCCGGGCCAGCTGGTCATCGGCGGCGAGAAAGCCGCTGTGGACAAAGCCGCTGCACTGGCCAAAGAAGCCGGTGCCCGCCGCTGCATCCCGCTCAAGGTGAGCGGCCCGTTCCACACCCGCCTCATGGCCCCCGCCGGGGATGCACTGGCAAAGCGTTTTGCGTCTGAGCCCTTTGGCGAGATGCAGGTGCCGGTGCTGTTCAACTGCCTTGGCCATGAAAAAGCTGAGCAGGACAGCATTCCCGCCCTGCTCGTGAAGCAGGTACAGAGCAGCGTTTACATGGAAGATACGCTCCGCCGCCTTGGTGAGCTGGGCGTAGACCATATTCTGGAAGTCGGCCCGGGCAGTGCTCTGGCTGGCTTTGTGAAAAAGACCCTGCCCGGCGTGGTCTGCGCTTCGGTGGAGACCCCGGAGCAGCTGAGCGCCGCACTGACAGCATGGAAGGAAGAGCTATGAGCGAAGAAACGATCACTCGCACCGCCGTTGTCACCGGCGGAAGCCGGGGCATTGGCCGGGCTGTGTGCATCCAGCTGGCAAAGCAGGGCTGCAATGTCGTGGTGAATTACTGCCACGGCGAAGCTGCAGCTGCCGAGACGGTGGCTCTGTGCAAAGCTGAAAACGCAAATGCCGTGGCTGTGCAGGCCGATGTTTCCACTGCCGAGGGCTGCAAAGCGCTCTTTGAACAGGCGGTGAACGCCTTTGGCCGGGTGGATATCCTTGTGAACAACGCGGGCATTACCCGCGATAATCTGATCCTGCGCATGAGCGAAGAGGACTTCGATGCAGTGCTGAACGCAAACCTCAAGGGTGCGTTCCTCTGCTGCAAGGAGGCCGCCCGCCGCATGGTGCGCCAGCGCTGGGGCCGCATCGTGAACCTTTCCAGTGTGGTGGCCCTGCGGGGCAACGCGGGTCAGACCAATTACGCCGCCAGCAAGGCGGGCCTGATCGGCCTGACCAAAAGCCTTGCCCGCGAGCTGGCAAGCCGCAATGTAACCGTGAATGCGGTCGCGCCGGGCTTTATCGAGACCGACATGACCGCCGCCCTGCCGGAAGCCGTCCGTGCCGAAATGGCAAAGGGCATCCCCGCAGGCCGCGCAGGAAAGCCGGAGGATGTGGCAAATGCAGTGGCATTTTTCGCCGCAGAACAAAGCAGCTATCTCACCGGGCAGGTGCTCTGTGCAGACGGCGGCATGGCAATGTAAAAGGAGAAAACTCTCATGGAAAAACGCAGAGTCGTGATCACCGGCCTTGGCACCGTGAACCCGCTGGGCAACAACACCGCCGACAGCTGGGCCGCTGCCAAAGCGGGCAAATGCGGCATCGGCCCCATTACCCAGTTCGATACCACCGATTTTAAATGCAAGCTGGCAGGCGAGGTGAAGGGCTTTGACCCGGAAACCATCGTGGACAAAAAGGAAGCCCGCAAGATGGCCCGCTTTACCGTTCTGGCCCTTGCTGCCGCCGCCGAAGCAGTTGCAGACAGCGGTCTGGACACCGAAGCGGAAGCCAAACAGATCGGTGTCATCCTTTCCAGCGGCATCGGCGGTCTGCCCACCATTGAGGAGCAGCACACCCGTGGTGAAGAGAAGGGCATGGAAAAGGTAAGCCCCTATTTCGTGCCCATGTCCATTGCCAACATGGCAGCGGCACAGGTGGCCATCCGCTTTGGTCTGAAGGGCATGTGCACCTGCCCGGTGACGGCCTGCGCCGGCGGCACCAATGCCGTAGGCGATGCCTTCCACCGCATCCGTGACGGCTACGAGACCGCCATGGTCTGCGGCGGTGCAGAGAGCTGCATCAGCCCTCTGGGCATCGGCGGCTTTACCAGCATGAAAGCGCTTTCCACCGCGACCGATCCGGATGCAGCCAGCCTGCCCTTTGACGCACGGCGCGGCGGCTTCGTGATGGGCGAAGGCAGCGGCGTGCTGGTGCTGGAAGAGCTGGAGCATGCCCGTGCCCGCGGTGCGCACATCTACGCCGAGGTGGTGGGCTACGGTGCCAACTGCGATGCCTACCACTTCACCGCCCCCGCCCCCGGCGGCGCAGGTGCCATCGACTGCATGGCGCTGACGCTGGCGGATGCAGGCATCGCACCGGAGCAGGTGGACCACATCAACGCCCACGGCACCGGCACCCACATGAACGATGCCTGCGAGACCGCCGCCATCCATGCAGTGTTCGGCGAACACGCAAAGCAGCTGACTGTGGTGAGCACCAAGAGCATGACCGGCCATCTGCTGGGCGGTGCGGGCGGCATCGAAGCCGTATTTACAGCACTGGCCCTGCATGACCAGTTTGCGCCGCCCACCATCCACTATGATCAGCCCGATCCCGAATGTGATCTGGACTATGTGCCGAACGCTGGCCGTGCACAGGCCATGACCTACGCACTGAGCAACAGTCTGGGCTTTGGCGGGCACAACGCCTGCATCGCCCTGCGCAGATGGGAGGGCTGACCCATGGCAGAACCCCGCACCGTGCGTGCAGACGCAAACGCCCTGAACAGTGAGCAGATCGCGGCACTTCTGCCGCACCGCTACCCCTTTGCCCTTGTGGACCGCATTCTGGACTATGAGCCGGGCCAGTGGGCCATCGGCCGCAAGTGCGTGAGCCGCAACGAGGAATTTTTCTGCGGGCATTTTCCCGGCCAGCCGGTGATGCCGGGAGTGCTCATTCTGGAAGCACTGGCCCAGACCGGTGCCGTTGCGGCGCTCAGCCTGCCGGAGAACAAGGGCAAACTGGCCCTCTTCGGCGGCATCAAGAATGCCCGTTTCCGCAAACAGGTCACCCCCGGCGATGTGCTCACCCTGCACTGTGAACTGGTAGAGCAGCACGGCCCGGTGGGCGTGGGCAAAGCCTCGGCATGGGTGGACGGCAAGTGCGCCGCCACCGCCGAGCTGACCTTTGTGCTGACCGACCCCAACGCCTAACAACACCCCTGTGAGTTTAAAAAAGCTCACAGGGGTGTTTTTTTCGTTATTTTGCCATTGAGAAGCCGCTTCGCTCTCTCAGCCAAGCGCCACATCCAGAACCATCATCAGGTGGGCCGGATCACCCTGCAGGGCGCGCTCGCAGCAATGACCCCCGCCGGAATGTCATGGGGCACCACGCTTCCGGCACCGATCACCGAGCCTGCATCATCTGTATTTGTTCAGGACAGCATCCGGGATATGGCAGTAACTGCAGTCTTCAGGGTGCCGTTCCAGATGGTGCTGATGCTCCTCAGCGCTCCGGACATAATTTGTCAGCGGCAGCACTTCCAGCATGATCTTGTCCCGGTCCTCCCGGCCGTTTATAAAAGCTCTTGCTTCTTCCAGATGTCTGGGATCTGTACTGTACAGCCCTGTCCGGTACTTTTTTCCAACGTCCACGCCCTGTTTGTTCAGGCTGTAGGGGTCGATGATCTCAAACAGGTGTGCCATCAGTTCTGAAATGCTTGTGCTTTTCTCATCATAGACCACTTTTACGCATTCTGCATATCCATCGTATGGGCCATCCAGAGAACTCGTTGTTCCGTTGGCTCTGCCGGCTTCAGTCATCTGTACACCAGGCACTGTGTCAAAAAAATGCTGTACGCCCCAAAGGCATCCGCCTGCGATATAGACCGTTTCCATCTTGATTTTCCCCTCCTGTTGATCATATATCAGCTTTGCTCCTATTCTACCACGCTTTCCCACTGTCGGAAAGATGTCGGAAAACAAAAATGGCCCCGGAGGGCTTATCGCAGCTCTCCGGGGCCGCTTTATGTGCGTTTTGCTTCTTTTGAGGTCATTTTACTGAAAGAGCTGTCCCCATAAAAATCGCTTTCAGCATTTTCTCTCATCTCATTCTTCTCCGATGCCCAGATACGCATCAATGTCCATGATACCCTCCCCGCCGAGTTTCACCAGATTTTCAAAGGGCACCACGGTATTGCCCACCTGTAGGGTGCGGAACACCGGGTCGATGCGGTCTGCTTTTCCTGTCAGTGTGATATAGTTGCCCACTGCCGGAATCTCCGGGTGGGCGGTGTCCTCCTTGAAGTACCGCACTGTGATGGTCATGCCCTTGGTGACCTGTATCAGACGATCGGACAGAGCCGACATTTCTTCCTCGGTCAAAATGCGCTTGGTCACCCGCTCGGTGCGCTGCTTTTCTGCGGCAAGCTGCTCGTCATAGCCCCGCAGCGGAGAGAAGGGCGAAAAGATTTTGGCACGGTTCTGAAGGGTCATGCGGGGGTGCTTGCGAAGGGATTCTTCCGTCCGGGGGCGTTCCATCTCTATGATGTCCCCGTACTTTTGGGCGGTCTCCCGCCCAATTTTGCTATTTTTGTAGTTTTTCATCCGAACCTCCTGCGCTGTGACCGCCGATCTGCGCATTGCGCTGGCGCATGGTGGCACCCTCCTCGTAGCTGCTGGCTTTCAGCACAGCGTTTTTGCCGTACTTGTTCTTGATGCCCAGCATGGCTTGCTGGAGTTTTTTCTCCTTTTCCAGCTTCTTGGTGTCGGTGAAAAAGTCCACCTGATAGATGCCCTCGTCCGGGGTGACCTTGTTGGCATTGATGGTAATGCGCCGCACCGTCAGCGCCGGGTCGGTGATACGCTCAAACAGCTTTGCGCTTTCGTTGATGAGGGTGCTGCCCAGATTGGTGGGGACCTCAAACCGGACGGTGCCGTGTGCCGCCTTGGGGATGATTCTGCCGTAGCGGTCGGTCTGGGTCAGACCACGGTAGCCGCCCTTGTCCACATTCTCCCGGTCGTAGCCTACTTCCAAGGTGATGGATTCCGTCACCAGCTTTTTTTCGGTGAGCCGGAACATCAAGATTTCCGCCATTTCCCGGACAATGAGCTTTGCCTTATCGTTGGGGTAAGGGCAGGTCAGCACCTGCCCCTCGCTGATGCTGTTGGTGCTGGGCTTGTAGCTTTTGATTTGCTCTATGCCGCAGGGCTCGCAGCCCCATGCGTGGTCAATAAGGATCTCTGCATCTACGCCGAAAATCTCATACAGTCGATCTTCTCCGTGGATAGAAAACCGTGCCAAGTCCCCCATTGTATAAATGCCGTGTGCTTCCAGCTTTTTCACTGTTCCGGGACCGGTCATCCAGAAATCCGTCAGAGGTCTGTGGTTCCACAGCAGATACCGATAGGACTGCTCGTCCAGCTCCGCAATGCGGACACCATCCTTGTCCGCCGGGATGTGCTTGGCTACGATGTCCATGGCCAGCTTTGCAAGGTAGAGGTTGGTGCCGATGCCTGCCGTTGCGGTGATGCCGGTGTTGTACAGCACCTCCCGCACCATGGTCATGGCAAGTTCATGGGCACTCATGTGGTAATAGGGCAGATAGCCCGTCACATCAATAAAAACCTCGTCGATGGAGTAGGGGTAGATGTCTGCCGGGGACACATATTTGAGGTAAGTTTTGTAGATTTGGGTGGACACGTCCAGATACCGCTGCATCCGGGGCGGTGCAACGATGTAGCTCAAGCCCAGCGCCGGGTCTGCGTTCAGGGCGTTGGCATCGAAAGAGGTGCTGGCAAAGTGGTACTTGCCATCCTCTCCCCGAACTGCCTTTTTCTGCCGGATGGCAGTCTGCAGCCGCTGGGCGTTGACCTCTTTCACCCGCTGGACAGCTTCAAACAGCCGCGCTCTTCCGGGTATCTTATATGCCTTTAAGGAGGGCGACACCGCAAGGCAGATGGTCTTTTCCGTGCGGGATGCGTCTGCCACCACGAGATTGGTGGTCAGGGGGTCCAGATGGCGGTCTACGCACTCCACCGAGGCATAGAAGCTTTTCAGGTCGATTGCCAGATAGGTGCGCGGCGCTGCCATACTTCAGCCCTCCTTTGTATAAGGCACAACCATTTATCTTATTATAATAAATCTTTACGCTGTTTTCAAGATGAAGCGGCTATTTTATCTGTGATTCAGACAACAAAAAAGAGTGAAAGCATTTCAATCTGAAACGCTGTCACTCTTTTTAAGGGCTGCTGCCCTGTTTAATACAAGATTCCTCAAAATGTGATGTCCCTGTTTGCCCAGATACAGCTCCACGATCATCCGTCCGTTTTCGGTGTTGCAGAAATCCTCTCTGCAATAGCCGCAGAGCTTTCCATCTGCCTGTGCCACATATATAAACTGAAAATACCGCTGAGGACATCTTCCAACCGGAAAAGTTCCTCGGCGGTATTCGTTTAGCGGGTGCATTACGGCCTGCGGAGGTTCTTATGCAAAACTTTCTGTCCGCATCAAAGGTATTTCTGGATGGTCGGCACAAGGATATTCATATTGATCGGCTTTGCGATATGATCGTTCATTCCGACATCCAATGCTGCCTGTTTATCTTCGGAAAAAGCATTTGCCGTCATGGCGATGATAGGGATGCCCGCCTTTTGGGGGTCATCCATCCTCCGTATCTTCTTTGCCGCATCGTAGCCGTTCATCACAGGCATCTGGATATCCATAAGGATCATCTGATACGTTCCGTTCGCAGCCTTTTCCAGCATATCCACACATTCCACGCCGTCTTTGGCGCGGTCTACCGTGCAGCCCTCTTCCCGCAGCAGTTCGACGGCGATCTCCGCATTGAGGTCGTTGTCCTCGGTCAGCAGGATCCTTGTACCGCACAGGCACTTTTGATCCGAAGGGTTTGTTTCTCGTTTCGCCTGTGTTTCATCCCCGGACGCAATGCGGCAGGGAATGGTCACAGTAAACTTGGAACCAACACCGATCTTGCTCTCCACTTCCACGGTGCCGCTCATCAGCTCAACCAGTTTTTTCACAATGCCCATTCCGATGCCGCTGCCCTCCACCTTGCTGACGGTGGAAGTACGTTCCCGTTCAAAGGGTTCAAAGATATGCTTCTGGAACTCCTGCGACATTCCGATGCCGTTATCGGCAACCGTGACCACCATATCGCCCCAGCCCTCTTTTTTGCCGGGCTTCTGCGTGACATCGCAGTGGATCGTGCCGCCGGCTCCCGTGTATTTGACCGCGTTGCTGACAAGGTTTGTACAGACCTCGGTCAGGTGCGGAATATCCGCATAGACATACGGATACAGCAGATGTGCTGTCACCGTAAGCGTCTGCCCCTTGCTGTCTGCCTGATTCTGGAACATCGCAACGCAATTACGGAAATCCTTATCGACATCCGAAACAGAATACTCCATCTCCGTCTTGTCATTCTCGATCCGGGCAAGATCCAGAACGTTGTTCAGCAGCATCAGCAGGTTCTGTCCGCACACCTGAATGTTCTCCATGTATTTTTCCAGCTTTGCAGGGTCGTCCAGATGCCGGGAGGCAAGGTCTGCATAGCCGATAATGGCGTTCATGGGCGTGCGGATATCATGCGACATATTGAACAGGAAGGTGGATTTGGCGCGGTTCGCACTCTCCGCGTTTTCCACAGCGACCTGCAATTTTGCATTCAGTTCCTGCGTATCGTTTGCGGCTTTTCTTGCAGCAGCTTCGGCTTTACGCGCCTTCTGGAGCAGCTTCAAAATCGTGAGCAGAACAACTGCAACCGCAATGCTGCTGACCAGCAGAACCATAAAGAAGTTATCCTTTATAAAATCGATCAGGGTAACCTTCCGCGAGGAGCTCTTATACATCGCCAGAGAGCTGGTAAGCATATTGGCTGGCATTGCCTTGATCGTTTTGTTCAGGATGGACAGCAGGCTGCGGTTTCCGCTATTGACCGCAAAGCAGGAATTGGCAGGGTTAGGCAGCGGAACGCTGTAAAAGCCGTATTTCTTACTGTAATTTCCCTCACTGCTGATCCCGGTGACAAAACAGTCTGCCTGTCCGTCCTTGACCAGTTTTATCGCATCCTCCTGTGTATCGCAGTCCACGATTTCCCACTGCGGATAATAAAACGCAATGTACCTTGTTAGGGAAATCTTGTTTTGGGGAACGGCAACGCGGTTCACTTCGTTTTCGATAAAGAGCTGTTTGTTCGTGACCGCCATCATATTGGAGGTCCACGTTGTGTTGGTGCAGGCAACGCGATATTCTTCAGCCAGATTGGGACTCTGGTCGAAATGGAAGACCATGTCGATCTCGCCTGATTTCAGCGCATTGAGTTCCGCCTCTTTGTCGTCATAGCCGACCAGATGGAATTCCAGCTCCTGATTGCCCAGACAATCTGTTGCAAACTGAATATAATCCGTGATTGTCCCGGTAATCTCCCCGGTGGCAGGGTCATAGGTGCTGACGCCGCGATCACTCGTCAGAAAGCCCATTCGGATCGCACCGTGCTTTCTGAGCCACGCCTTTTCCTCTCCCGTAAGGATGGGCTTATAATCCAGCGAGAAATACTTTTTACACAGATCCGCTGTATAAAAAGGAGCCGCTTCGTCCAACGCGCGCATCGCATTGTCCAGTTCTTCCTTGAGATCAGAACGGTCTTTGTTGAGCACATAGTAGATGCTGGATTTTCCCACGCGGGTTATGGTCGAGATGCCAAGCTCTGCCCATAAGGATTCTTCCAGCGAAACAAAGCAGTCGATCTCGTGGTTTGCCAGCTTTTGCTTCACATCCTCGTTGTTGGAGATGTTGACGTGCTGCGTTTTTATGCCGTATTTTTCCTCCCATTCGGTCAGCATCACTTCCGGTTCCGTTCCCATCAGAACACCGACCTTTTTGCCGTTCAGCGTTTTGAAGTTGGAGGCGGAGATGTCTGCACGCGAAAGATCGACGTAGAGGTAATATTTTTCTTCCCCCATCGGCTCGTCCGAAAACAGCATTTCCTCAGCGCGATCCTCCGTATAAGAAATACCGCCCATGATGTCGATTTCGTCGTTTTTGAGCTTTTCGAAGCAGTCTGACCAGTCGCAGGTCACATATTCGAACTGCCAGCCTGTATAGCCGGATAAGGTCTGCAGTAATTCGTAGCCGTAGCCCTTTCTTGCGCCCTTCTCGTTGCAATAGTTGAAGGTGTCCTCAAACGAGCCGACGCGGATGATCTTTATTGGGGCGGTTTCTGCGACAGCCTTCACAGGGAGCACGACTGACAGCAACAGCAGCAGACTCAGCAGCGCACAGACGCTTTTCCGTGTCAGGGAGCGCATGGTTTCGCTCATTCCAGAGTTTTTCATTTCATCCAATCTTTCTCCGCCCTAGACGGTCTCATTCCGTTTTATTTCCATTGCACAGGTTTCAAGAAGTTCATGGCAGCCTTGATCGCATCCTGTTGTCAGCAGCTTTTTGAACAGTATATATACCAACGTATCTAGCATGTATTGTAACATTATGACAGAAGCATTTCAAGAGTTTATGCTTGTGAACACTATTTGGTCAGAAGTTCTGCGAACTCTGCATCCAACTCCTTGACCTTCAGCAGTTTTTGCAGCCCGGCTTCGTCAAAGGCAGCTTTCGCCGCCTTGTGCAGGGTGATTGCCTCCCGGTGAGCTTCCAGAAAGGCCTTGCTGTAATCAGCTTGCGTGAACCACAGCGGAAAGACCCTCATAAGATACAGAAAAGATTTCTGTATTTTTCTTGACAGTTTTCCCATATTCTGTTTTAATACATCTGATAAAAGGGAGTAAAGGGCAGTGTTCCGGCTTATTCTTCGGGAGACTGCTGCATGGCAGCGTCATCACGGCAGAAATGCCCGATGTCATGTGTTCGCTTGAGACTTTTGTCACAGACAAGGTGCTGTGGCAGGAGTCTCTTTTTTCTTGTCACCGTACCGGAGCACAATAGGAGGCAAGAAAACTATGAACTTTCTGAACACATTCGCAAGTCTATTTTCCAATTTTGGAAACCTGACTTGGCAGATGGTGGTGATGTGGGGCATTGGTGCATTGCTCATCTACTTTGCCATCGCCAAAAAGATGGAGCCGAGCCTGCTGCTGCCCATGGGCTTCGGAGCCATTCTGGTCAATCTGCCGCTGTCCGGTGCCATCACGCAGGGCGATACCGTAGGCCCCATTTCCGCCCTGTTTGAAGCAGGCATGTCCAACGAGCTGTTTCCCCTGCTGCTTTTCATCGGCATTGGTGCTATGATCGACTTTGGCCCCCTGCTGGAAAAGCCGTGGCTCATGCTCTTTGGTGCCGCAGCGCAGTTTGGTATTTTCTTCACCCTGTTTCTGGCAGGCTTCTTCTTTGATTTGAAGGATGCTGCTTCCATCGCTGTCATTGGTGCAGCGGACGGTCCCACCGCCATTTTTGTAGCTAACACCCTCAACTCCCAGTACCTTGGTGCCATCATGGTGGCAGCGTACAGTTACATGGCTCTGGTGCCCATCGTGCAGCCGCCGGTCATTAAACTGCTGACCACCCAGAAGGACCGCCGCATCCGGATGCCCTATGAAAAGGGCAATGTCAGCCAGCTGACGAAGATCCTGTTCCCCATTGTGGTAACCATCATTGCCGGTATGGTAGCTCCTGCCAGCGTAGCTCTAGTTGGTTTTCTGATGTTCGGCAACCTGCTGCGGGAGTGCGGCGTACTGAATGCCCTCAGCGAAACCGCGCAGAATGTGCTAGCAAACCTCATCACCATCGTGCTGGGCCTGACCGTGGCCGGACAGATGACCGCTGACAAGTTTGTCCGGCCCGATACCCTGCTCATCCTTGCACTGGGTCTGGTAGCCTTCGTTTTTGATACCGCAGGCGGCGTGCTGTTTGCAAAGCTGCTGAACCTGTTCCTGCCCGAAGGCAAAAAACTGAACCCGATGATCGGTGCAGCCGGCATCTCCGCCTTCCCCATGAGTGGCCGTGTGGTCAACAAGATGGGATTGGAAGAAGATAACCAGAATTTCCTGCTGATGTACTCCATCAGCGTCAACGTTTCGGGGCAGATCGCATCCGTCATTGCAGGCGGCCTGATTCTGACCCTGATGGCTTAACGGAGGTACACTTATGCTTCATCTTTCTTCGTGGATGACCACCCTGCCCATGATGCTCATCGGCATGGTCGGCATTCTTCTCGTCATTGGTGTCATTGTTCTGGCTGTGATGCTGCTCAACCGGCTGACAAGTCGGAAATAATTCATCCCATCAAGTAGAGATGTCAGAACACAAAAACCCCCGAAGAGCTTTTTACGGTTCTCCGGGGGCTGGTTCTATGCGCCGGTGTTCCTCACACCGGTGCACAAACGTTATTCGATTTCAATGAGATTGGGATTCGCAGGCAGAGCCTTCTGCTGCTGCGGTGCGGGCAGCACGATGTGCAGGATGCCATCCTCGAACTTTGCGTGGATGTCCTCCTTCTTCACGGCATCACCCACATAGAAGCTGCGGGCACAGGTACCGGAGAAGGTCTCACGGCGCAGATAACGGCCATCGTTGTCCTTCTCATCATTGGAGTGGCTGCGGACGGCCTGAATGGTCAGGTAGCCGTCGCTCAGTTCCATCTGAACGTCTTCCTTCTTGCAGCCGGGCAGGTCAACAGCCACATCATAGTTGCCATCGGCGGTCTGCTTCACATCGGTTTTCATCATGTTTGCGCCGCGCTTGCCGAAGGCTTCACGCTCTTCACGATTCATTGCACGCTCCAGCGCACCGTCGTTCCAGAACGGATCAAAGAAATCATCGAACAGATTTTCATGGAAAACAGCAGGCATAAACATAAAACAACCCTCCAATCCCGGCGTTCGGGTCGGGCATAAAATCAAGATCGTGCATCAGGAGCGGAGTCTTCCCGGGAGCCTTGCGGTTCCCTCATGCCCCTTTCTCCTGAGCACGCCACTGTTATAACACTGTTTATTAGCAGTGTCAATAGTAGAGTGCTAAAATTCATAAAAGAATAATACTTTTATAATATTTCATGCAATTCTCGGCAAAATCGTTTGCACTGGATTCAATTTTTTCTTCTCTGATCGTAGTCTTTCGCTGTGACAGAACGGATGCAAGCCGTTTCTTCAGAACCAGACGATCCATTGCCCGCGTAAACAATGCAGTTGTCAAAAAGTCTCTCTGTCCTTGCAGCGTCTTGCGTTCTGCCGGTCCACCCGCTATAATAATGTAGAAACCGAGATGAAAAGAGCGTGATATTGTGGAAGAGACCGAGATCAGTCATTTTCTCCACATTCTGGTCCGAATGGGCGAAGCTTTACAAAACAGTGGCGCAGAAGTATTCCGCGTTGAGGACACTTTGAACCGGATCGCAATCGCCTATGGGGCAGAAGATGTGAATGTATTCGTGATCACATCCAGCATCGTGGTCACGCTTACCATGCCCTCGCTGCCGCCGCAGACCGAGACCCGCCGCCTGCGTCACGCTGCCAGCAATGACCTGCTGACATTGGAAAAGCTCAATGCGCTCAGCCGCCGTATCTGCACAGCACCTCCTTCCATAGAAGAGTTTCAGCGCCAGCTGAATGACATTCTGGCACAGCATCCGGACCCAAAACTGCATCTTACCGGCAGTGTGTTGGCTGCTTCCAGTTTTGCCATTTTCTTTGGTGGAAATCTCTGGGACGGCCTGCTGGCCGGCGGTATTGCCGTTCTGATTTGCTGGATGGAGCGCTATCTCTCGCCTTTTTGTATGAATGGCGTAGAATTTCAGTTTATAGCATCATTTCTCAGCGGTGTCTCCACTCTGCTGCTCTGCCGCTTTGGGATGCAGTTTCATGCCGATAAAGTTCTGATTGGCATCATCATGCTGCTGATTCCCGGCATCATGCTGACAAATTCCATCCGGGACATCCTACTTGGGGACATTATTTCCGGCTCTCTTCGGCTGGTGGAAGCCATTCTGATGGCCGCCACCCTTGCACTCGGCATAATGGCCGCCATCTGGTTGATGGGAGGGATTTCCGCATGATACAGGTTTTTTCGCAGTTGCTCAGTGCTGCCCTTGGTTCGGTCGGTTTTGGACTGATCTTCAATCTGAACCGGCGCTACTTACCCGCCGCCGGTGTAGGCGGACTTCTGGCATGGCTGGCTTATCTTCTTGCCGCCAACACCCTGCGCAGCGTCTTTCTTGCCAATCTGTTGGCCGGTTTCTGTACCGCTCTGTATGCCGAAATTCTTGCCCGATGCTGCAATGCACCCTCTACGCCTTTCTTCATCACCGCTGCCATTCCTCTCATTCCCGGAAGCACCCTCTACTACTGCATGAACGCAGTCGTCTCCAATGATTTGTCTGCTGCAGGGCATTTCGGAGAGCAGACCTTTCTGGCCGCTCTTGGAATTGCCGGCGGTATGGCAATCGCATGGTGTCTGGCCGATTTGAGCCGGAAGCTGCACGCACTTGCAATCCGTTCTTCGGGAAAGCAGTGATCTTCCACATTGAAAAATGCCCCTGTCAGCTTTGGTTTCATCCCACACAGCTGACAGGGGCAATATTGTTATAACATTTTGATAAAATCGCTTTTGACGCTCATTCTGAAGGGCTTTCCGGGGAGCCTTTCAGCTCTCCTTTTTTTGCCTTCTCCCGAGCACGCCACTGTTCTATACCGCGCCGTTTATCAGCAGCGTCCATAGCAGAGTGCCAAAGTCCGCAAAAGAATCATACTTTTTTAAATCCATGGAATCTTTTTTATACAAATCACCGTATTTTTTCGTGCAAAAGCCAAATTGTCAATCGGGAACGGATCCTATAACGCCAACTGTGATTGCATCAATAGCCGCTGATGTAGGCGGCAGGGCATCCTGTGCGCTGTAATCCATTTTTCGTTCCTCCCTCATGTGGTTTTCTTCATCCTAAAAAAATGAGATAGGCAACCCCTTTTGGGGAAGTCTATCTCATTTTTTTGTTGGGGCTTTTTTGCAACAGCCCCCCTTTTATAACAACCCTGCCTTACAGTTTGGGAGAAATGCTTAGTGCTTCAGTTCCAGCAGCGCATCGCCCTGCTTTACGGTGCCACTGGCTTTAGCCACGACAGCGGCATAGTCATCAGTATTGCAGACAATGAGCGGCGTAGTCACGGGATAGCCTTCGGCCTTAATGGCTTCCAGTTCAAAGCGGATCAACGGCTGACCTTTCTTTACCTTGTCGCCCTCGTTGACGAGGTAGGTGAAGTGCTTTCCGCCCAGCTTGACCGTATCGATGCCGATGTGCATCAGCAACTCCGCGCCGTCAACGGTGGTCATGCCCACGGCATGGTGGGTGTCGAAGGTGGAAGAGATCTCACCGTCAGCAGGTGCCACCAGTTCACCATCGGTGGGCTCAATGGCAATGCCATCCCCCAGTGCACCGCTGGCAAAGGCTTCATCCTTCACCTCGGCCAGCGGCACTACAGTGCCGTTCAGGCAGGCAGACAGCACGGTATCCTTTGCTGCGGGGGCCGCCGGGGCGGGTGCTGCGGGCGCCGCCGGGGTCTTAGGTACATTTTCCAGATAATCTTCCAGCTTTGCCTTGATGACGGCCACCTTGGGGCCGTATACCACCTGCACACCGTCGCCCTTGCAGATCACGCCGGAGGCACCGGAGGCCTTGAGCACATCCTGTTTGACCAGCGCAACATCCTTGACGGTGCAGCGCAGGCGGGTGGCGCAGCAGTCCACGTCGGACAGGTTGTCGGCACCGCCCAGACCTTCTACGATCAGGGCGCTGACCGGATCATCCCCTGCGGGAGCGGTGCTGCCGGAAGCGGCGCTGCGGGCGTTCACGTCCGCACGGGTGTACAGCTTGACTTCCTCGGCATCGTCACGGCCCGGGGTCTTGTAGTTGAACTTGGAGATCATAAAACGGAAAATGATGTAGTACAGTACAAAGTACACCGCACCGACCACGACCACCCAGATCCAGTGGGTCTTGGCGTTGCCCTGCATCGCGCCGAACAGCACCAGATCGATCAGACCGCCGGAGAAAGTCATGCCCACGCCCACGTTCAGGATATGCATGAGCATGAAGGACAGGCCCGCCAGCACGCAGTGCACGGCGTACATGGGCAGAGCCACAAAGATAAAGGTAAATTCCAGCGGCTCGGTGATGCCGGTGAGGAAGGCGGTCAGGGCTGCGGAAAGCAGCAGGCCGCCTGCCGCCTTTTTCTTTTCCGGCTTGGCGCACTGGTACATCGCCAGCGCCGCGCCGGGCAGACCGAACATCATAAAGGGGAACTTACCGGCCATGAAGCGGGTAGCGCTGACCGAGAACACCGTGGTGGACTTGGAGGCCAGCTCTGCAAAGAAGATGTTCTGGGCGCCGGTCACGGTCACACCGTCGATGATGGCGGTGCCGCCCACAGCGGTCTGCCAGAACGGCATATAGAACACATGGTGCAGGCCGAAGGGGATCAGTGCGCGCTCCAGCAGGCCGTAGATAAAGGTGCCTGCGTAGCCGGAAGCCAGCACCAGTGCGCCCAGCGCAGCAATGCCATTCTGCACCACCGGCCAGATGTAGAACATGGCGATGCCGACCACCAGATACACGATGGAACTGATGATGGGCACAAAGCGGGTGCCGCCGAAGAAGGCCAGCACCTGCGGCAGCTCGATCTTATAGAACTTGTTGTGCAGGGCTGCCACGCCCAGACCGACCACGATACCGCCGAACACGCCCATCTGCAGGGTGGTGATGCCCAGCATGGTGGTGGTGGAGTTGGCGGGCATTGCGTCCACGCCGCCTGCGGCGTTGATCATGGCCTGAATGGCCGTATTCATAATGATATAGGCCACCGCACCGGACAGAGCGGCCACCTCTTTTTCCTTGCGGGCCATGCCGATGGCCACGCCCATGGCGAACAGCAGGGCCAGGTTGTTGAACACGGCGCTGCCGGTCTGGCTCATCACGTCCAGAATGGTGTAGATCAGGGTACCGGGGTGGATGACGCTGTTCAGGCCATAAGCCGCCAGCATCGTCTCGTTGGTGAACGAGCTGCCAATGCCCAGCAGCAGGCCCGCCACGGGCAGCAGTGCAATGGGCAGCATAAAGCTGCGTCCGACACGCTGCAGCACGCCAAAGATCTTGTCTTTCATCTTCAGTTCTCCTTTTCTCAAGTTCGTATCCAGCATATATATCCACACGCAGGCGTGGCCTGCGGAGAATCAAAGGTACGGCAGGCGGGCGGCTTATTTCCCCATCCGAATCCGTTTCAGATGGATCGTAAGGAACACCAGTTCCTCGTCCGAAAGCTCCTTGTGCCAGGTGTTGCGGACATATTCCGCAATGCAGCAGGCGCATTTGTAGTGTTCGCTGCAATTGCGGGCGATCAGGGCGCGGAACACTTCGTCGTGGGTATCGTTTTCCTGCTCCTGTTTTCCTTGAAATACACGTTGCGCAAAAAAGCGCAAATGCACTGTAAAGCGGCTGAAATCCAGCGCATCCCGGTCAAAATGGCAGTCGTAGAAGCACTCCACCACCTGCACGCAGCCGTCCACAAAGCGGGTGACATCGTTCACCACGCTCATGGTGGTGTTGAGCTCCGCATTGACGATGTGCAGGGCGATGAAGCCGCCCTCGTCATCCGAGAGATCTGCCCGGCAGCGCTGGCGGATGATCGCCAGACAGTCCATGCCAAGACGGTACTCCTGCGGATAGAACTCCCGGATCGGTGCCATGAGCGGGTTGGAAAAGCGAATCCCCTGCTCACTGCGCTGGATGGCAAAACTGATATGGTCGGCCAGCGTGATGAGCATGCTCTCGTTCAGCGGGTAATTCACCCGACTGCGGATCATCTCCACCAGCTCGTCGGTGAGCAGCAGATGCTCATAGGGGATCTGTTCCAGCAGCTCCACCAGCTTCTGCTGCACGGCAGGGCTGGTCATGCGGTAGCTGCGCTCCACCTTTCCGGCGTCCAGCTTGTACCCCGGCTTTGCGCCAAAGCCCAGCCCGCGCCCGGTAACGATCAGCTCGCAGCCGGTGGGGTCCACCACCCGCAGGATGTTGTTGTTGATTGGTTTTTTGACGGTATATTGCATCGTTTCTCCTCCTCAGGTTGAAAAAGGCAATAAAAAAAGACCACTCTTGACACAGCAAACATACCGAAGGCTGAAACACGCTTTCGGCTTGTGCTATGCAGAGTTGGTCTAGCCCGCCAAACGGTAACAATCCAACGACGCTGCTCACGTACATTTTTCTTTTTTGTAAGGCACGAACAAATTAAGCACTTGAATGGAAATTTATTCTATGCTTGATTACAATACCATATTCTTTGCGGAGTGTCAAGATGGGAACGGGTTTCTTTTTCACTTTATCAATTTTGCCCAAACTCAGGTGATTTTCTACAGCAGATTGACAAGTAAGAATATTCCTTTTTTGCTTTATATGTGCAGTTGTTTTCAATCGAGATCATTGCGGAGAAAGCTGTGCTCCATCTCGTAACTCATCACCTTCACAAAAATTCTTTTCATTGTTTCTCGTTGCAACCACCTGCTTGGCACACCCTGTTTTCATTTAACTGCGTTTTCTTCTTCCTCAACGACCTGTTCCGCGCATTTCGTTGCACTGGCATACTGCGGATATGCTGTTTCGATGCGGTAGATCTTCCAGGACGCCCGGTTGCCGTCATAGGCAAACTCCACACCGGTATCTACGGTGGCTCTCACAAAATGGATCGCATCCGGGTTTCTTGCCACCAGATTGGCACGCAGACGTTCGCCCGCCGTCAGGCAGGTGGAAATGCCGGTCTGCAGCGCAAAGAGCGTTGCTTCATCCTCCTTGCTCAGACCGAGGAAAACCTTGCAGCGAATGGGCAGATCCTTGCCGCCGTTGCAGGCCCGGCGTGCCTCCACCGTGTTCTGCCCATCAAAGACGTAATAGCGGCCATCCCGAAAGCTGACCTTCGGATCATACTCCTTTTCGCTGATATATAAAAACGCCGTCCGGGTTCCCCCTGAACGGCGTTTGGAAAAGGTTTTGTATGGTCTCTCTTAATTTGCCCCCGGCACCCCTGAGAAAGGGAAACATTCAGGCGGTGGATTTGCACCACTCCATTGGCCTCTCGGCCACCCCGTCTTCTTTATGACCGGGCCGCGAATTACGGAAGTATCATTGTCTGGAAGTACCTGAAGCTGCATATTCAATTTTCAAGGTTCGTCGGCTCCGGTTTCCGTTCCCTCTCGGGCCCGGTCCGTTTCCGTGACATGATTGTATCGTACTTTCGCAGAAAAGTTTATGGACTTGTAGTCCAAGTTGCCCACCCTCTTAGTCCAAGTTCTGGGATACAACAGACAAAAAAGAGGAGTTGAGTCCATTCATCAGACTCAACTCCTAAGTAAGACGAGAAAATTCGTCTTTCTGTTAATTGTCAAAGGTGCATTTTCCGCTCGACTTCATAACGCAATCGAGATATTACACTTATAGGATAGCATAATTTAAAATTGCCACTTTCTAATAGTCCCCTGATGTCAAGATATCACAGCGCAAAAAGAGTGTCAACAAATTATTTATTGACAGATTTTCAATGAAACATCCAACTTTTTGAATTGCGCTGTTCCATCACTCACCGCTGCAAAAAACTTGCATTTTGTTCCACATCTACTATACTAAAGGATGTATCGATTATTCTTGAAAGAAAGCGGATGCTATGGAATTTCAAATGAAGTTAAAGCGATTTCTCAAACAGGAGACCGTTCTTTCGGTCGCCGCCGTACTGGCCGTGCTCTCCATGTTCTTTGTGCCGCCGGATGCAGACTACCTCGGTTACATCGACCTGCGCACGCTCGCTATTCTATTTTCCCTAATGACCATCATGGCCGGACTGCGGCGGCAGGGCGTTTTTGACCGGATGGGCCGGGCGCTGTTGGCACGGACCGGCAGCACCTTGCAGCTGGTGCTCGTTCTGGTCGGACTGTGCTTCTTCGGGAGCATGATCATCACCAACGACGTTTCCCTGCTGACCTTTGTCCCCTTTACCTTTGTGGTGCTGAGCGGCCTTGCGCCGGACACCCGCCGGGCGCTGACCATCCCGGTGGTGTGCATGCAGACCATCGCGGCCAACCTTGGCAGTATGCTCACGCCCATCGGCAACCCACAGAACCTCTACCTCTATGGCAAAAGCGGAATGAGCATGGCGGAGTTCCTCCTGCTCATGTTCCCCTACACGGTCGTTTCTCTGCTGCTTCTGGTGGGCTGGGCGGTCATGGTTTGCCGCAAACAGGCATCCTCCTGCATCGGTGCGCTCCCGGAGCAGCCGAACACCACCGCAGACCGGAAAATCATCCTGCTGGATGTGGTGCTGTTTGCGGTCTGTCTGCTGGCGGTCGTCCGGGTATTGCCCTACGGCGTTGCCTTTTCCGCTGTGCTGGTCTGTACCCTCTGCGCTGACCGCTCCACTCTCCGCAATGTGGATTACTCCCTGCTGCTGACCTTTGTGGCATTCTTCGTTTTCATCGGCAATCTGGGGCGCATCCCGGCCTTTTCGGGCTGGCTGCAAGCCATCCTCGCCGGGCGGGAAGTGCTGGTGGCAGTTCTGGCTTCGCAGGTCACCAGCAATGTTCCCGCTGCCCTGCTCCTGTCCGGGTTCACGGATGAAACCGCCGCGCTTATCATCGGCACGAATCTCGGCGGCCTTGGCACCCTGATCGCGTCCATGGCCAGCCTGATTTCCTACCGCCAGATCGCGCGGGAGCTGCCGGAGGAAAAAGGCCGCTACTTCAAGCTGTTCACCCTGTCCAACCTGATTTTTCTGGTGATCCTGCTGGCTGAATGGAGGATCTTCGGGCGATAAGACCGAAACGTGGAGGTTCCGAAATGAAGTATCGTATTGTCACGGCTGCACAGATGAAGGCCATCGAACAGGCCGGAAATGCTCACGGCCTGCCCTATCTGCAGATGATGGAGAACGCCGGGCTTGCAGCCTACGCCGAACTGAAAAACGTCCTTCCGCAGCCCGGCTCTCTGCTGGTGGTCTGCGGAAAGGGCAACAACGGCGGGGACGGTTTTGTCATCGCCCGCGCCGCCGCAAAAGAGGGCTGGAAGGTGACCGTCCTTCTGGCCGAGGGTGAGCCGAAAACGCCCGATGCCATCACAAATTTTGAACGCCTGCACGGTCTGCCGGTGGAAATTTGCTCCGACGGCTCCGGGCTTTCGCATGAACCATTTACTGCTGTCGTGGATGCGCTCTACGGCACCGGATTCCATGGCAGTCTGCGTCCTTCCGGCCTTGCCGCCTGTGCGCTGATGAATTGTCAACACGAAAACGGCGCGTTTGTTCTGGCAGTAGACCTGCCCAGCGGCATCAACACCGACACCGGCGAGGTGGCCGAAGGTGCTGTCCGCGCCGACCTGACCGTCACCTTTGACAGTTACAAGCCGTTGCACACGGCAGTATCGTCCGCACCGCTCTGCGGCAAAATCGTCTGTGACGACATCGGCATCCGAGACGAGTGGCACCCGGTGTTTTAATGGGAGGTGGTCATCCTGCACGATATCTGGAATCCGTGGCACGGCTGCGGCAAATGCCTGTGACAGCTCTGAAACAACGCACGTCCCCTCCGTGCAGGCCTGGATCTCACGTTCCGGGTATCTGCGCGGAAGGGACGTTTCGTTTTATCAGAGTTTTGTCATCCACAGGCCGGGAGCCATCGGTTCCTTTTTCAGGAAATGGCATAGAACTGCTTCATAAACGCAAAAAAGTGCGCCGTCTGTTCCGACATAAACTGTGTGGAAGAATACACGATATAGAGTTTCCGCAAGAAAGCCGACTGTTCCAGAGGAATGATCAACAGCTTTCCAAGCTGTGCATCGTTCTGAACCGTTGCGCGGGAAAGGATGGAGATGCCCATCCCCAGTGTGATGCAGCGGATCAGCGAAGCGGCATCATCCATTACAGCGATCACATTCAGATCGTCCAGCGAAAGTCCCCGGTTTTTCAGATAATAGAGCGTTTCCTGTTTTGTCCCCGAAGTATCCTCCCGCAGGAGAAATGGTTCTTTTAGCAGCATGGAAACCGGATCTTTCAATTCCAGGCAGGCCTGAAAATGCGGTGTAGCCGGGGCCGCGATCACAAGTTCATCCGAAGTGACCGGCAGAAAGCGGCAGGGTGTATCCGAAATTTTCGTGCCGACCAGCCCGATATCGCAGGTTCCATCTGTTACTTTCCGAATGACATCCAGACTGTCCGAGCAGCTGGTACGGAAGCGGACATCCGGCATTTCCTGATGGTACGCCGACAGCAGTTCCGGCAGAAGATAGAGGGACGGAACGGAGGAAACACCGATGTGCAGCAGCTTCTGATTTTTATCGGAAAGTTCCAGAATCGCTTTCTGCTGGAGATTCAGGATCTCAGCTGCGTAGTTGTAAAGGGTCTGCCCTGCGGGCGTGACCGACAAACTCTTGGTCGTTCGCTTCAAAAGCTGTGTATGAAGTTCTTTTTCTAGATTGTTGATATGCGAACTGACGGTCGGCTGCGAAAGATAAAGCTTTTGAGCCGCAAGGGAAAAACTCTGGTATTTTACGGTATACACAAAGGCTTCCAGTTGGCGGATATCCATGCTGCGCTCCTTTTTTGTGCTGAAAAGGCTTTTTCTTCTATTATAGTTTCATTCATCGATTATATCAATAAGTACATACATATTATCAATAAAATCAATTTCACCTGAAAAATCGTGTGTGTTATACTGAACTGGTAAAGTTCACCCGCTAAAAAAGGAGGCAATCATGAAATTATTCGACAAAACATGGAAGCTGGCCTTGTCCGGTGTGGTCATCGGACTTCTGGTCATGCTTCTGGCCATGTCTGGCAACCCGGCCAACATGGCAATCTGCGTGGCCTGTTTCATCCGCGACGCGGCAGGCGCGCTCAAACTGCACACCGCTGCACCCGTTCAGTATTTCCGCCCTGAGATCGTCGGCTTTGTCTGCGGCTCGTTCCTGATTTCCATGGCAACCAAAGAGTATCGCTCTACCGCCGGTTCTGCGCCGATGGTGCGTTTTCTGCTGGGTGCCGTTATGATGATCGGTGCACTGGTCTTTCTGGGCTGCCCGCTGCGCATGGTGCTACGGATGTCTGCCGGTGACCTGAATGCGTATGTGGCGCTCATCGGCTTTGCTGGCGGTGTCGCCACTGGCTCCTGCTTCTTGAAAAAAGGCTTTTCTCTGGGAAGAGCCTATGAAACCAAGTCGCTCAGCGGTGCGGTGCTGCCGGTTCTGCTGGCTGCTCTGCTGGTGATTGGTGTGGCAACGGGTGCTTATGCGGCAAGCACGGAAGGCCCCGGCAGCAAGCACGCTCCGCTGCTGCTGGCACTGATGGTCGCGTTGGTCATCGGTGCCCTCGCACAGAAAAGCCGTATGTGCTTTGCCGGAAGCATCCGCGATGTGATCCTGATGAAGAATTTCGACCTGCTCAGCATTATTGCCGCGCTGTTTGCGGTCATGACCATTTATAACATTGCCACCAGCAATTTCCATCTGAGCTTCTCCGGCCAGCCCATTGCACATTCGCAGCATCTGTGGAACATCCTTGGCATGTACGTTGTCGGTTTTGCAGCGGTATTGGCCGGTGGCTGCCCGCTGCGTCAGCTGATCCTTGCAGGGCAGGGTTCCTCCGACAGCGCGGTAACGTTCCTCGGTATGCTTCTGGGTGCCGCTTTTGCACACAATTTTAATCTGGTCGGCAGCGCCGCCAAAGCTGCCACAGCGACCGATGCCGCTGTTCCCGGTGGCCCGGCCATGCCCGGCAAGATTGCAGTCATCGTTTGCATTGTACTGTTGTTTATGATTGCAGCAACCAACCTGCGCCGTAAAAAAGCGGCAAAGTGATCTGAAAAAGGAGAAAGCACAATGGCTAAATTTGTTGAAGTGGACGTTCGCGGCCTTTCCTGCCCTGAACCGGTGTTGCTGACGATGGATGCGATGGAAGAGCATCCGGGCGAGATGATCCGCGTTCTCGGTGATGAAGCGCACACCCGCAAAAACATTGAAAAAATGCTGGAATATGAACACAAGGACGGTCAGACGACCACGCGGGCGGATGGCTGTTTTGAGATCACCTTTCAGGCATAACGGCAGCGTATGAGAGCAAAAAAGCCCTATCAGGTTTTGACATTCTACACTACTTCTGCGGTCATGGAACTGGAAGCCTTTTGCAAACAGAACGGGATTCCCGGCAGGCTGATCCCTGTTCCGCGGGAACTTTCTGCTGGCTGCGGGATCGCATGGCGGATGGAACCGGATGCGTACCGGCAGCATTCCGGCCTGCTTGCAGAGTGCCCTGTTGAAATCGAACAGACCAAAGAAGTTCTGCTATAACAAAATCGTCCCCTCCGTGCAGACCCGGATCTCGCTTTCCGGGTATCTGCGCGGAGGGGACTTATTGTTTTATCAGAGTTTTGTCGTCCACAGGCCATGCAGATTGCAGTAGGCATAAACTGCCACCGGCGTTTCCTCCCCCAGCTCAAAAACCGCTCTGGGTGCCTCGCCCGGATGGAGATAACGGATGTGGCCGCCCTGCGCCGTTTCCACATAGAGCCACTGGATATGGTGGACATCCACCATCGGGTGCTCCACCGCGCCCACCGTGACGGTCAGGGTGCTGCCGGAGCGCTCGACCACCGGCAGATGCTTTTCTCCGCCGGCTTCCACGGTGTTGGGAATCAGCTCCCGCAGTTTTTCACCGCAGCAGAGCATCGGAACGCCTGCATCGTGGAGTGTGGTGATGAGGTTACCACAGTGGTCACAGATGTAAAACTTTGCACTCATATCGAAATCCTCCCTGAGAATGTTTTGTGTTTCTTGTGTCTATATGATAACAATTCTCAGTTTTAATTTCCGTGATTGGGTCACAGAAGGAAGGATTATTTTGTCAGACACGCAGGAATTGGATCACTTTTTTCCTTTTCGGAGATAAAGAATTGCGGTAACAAGACACATCCCTGCAATTCCTGCCAGAAATGAATTGGAATAGTTCTTTGTCAAAATGGCCCAAAGGTTGATTGACACAAAGACAATTAAAAATATAACACCGATTATCCTATTTTTCATCTCTGTTACCCCCTGCAACTTCCGATTTATCGTCACAAGTATATCATACTACCACCTGCAGGAAAAGGCACAGACGCAATAAATATCCCCCGGCTCCGCCGGGGGATATTTATTTGTTTATGAGTCTCTTGGAAAAAGGCGTTCTCACCCTTCCATCTTCTGGATCACCGCACCCAGCCAGCGGCACAGGGTCTCCCCGGCCTGATTGGCGATCTCCAGCACGCGGGCGTGGCTGTGCTTCACCGTCTGGATGCCGGTGGCCATGTTCGTGATACAGCTGACGGCCAGCACCTTCATCCCCAGATAATTGCAGACCATGGTTTCCGGCACGGTGCTCATTCCCACAGCATCGGCACCCATGCCCGCAAAGGCACGGATCTCAGCGGCCGTTTCGTAGCAGGGACCCATGAAGCCCAGATAAACGCCCTCTTGATAGGAAATGCCCAGCTCGTCGGCGGTCTGTTTGGCGAGATTCCGCAGTTCCAGACTGTACGGCTCGGTCATGTCCGGGAAACGCGGGCCGAAGCGCTCGTCGTTGGGGCCGATGAGCGGGTTCGTACCCATCATGTTGATGAAGTCGGTAATGAGCATCAGGGTGCCCGGCGCAAACTCCCGGTTGATGCCGCCGCAGGCATTGGTCAGCACCACCTGTTCCACACCCAGCAGTTTCAGGACATAGAACGGGTAGCAGACTTCCTTCATGGAGTAGCCCTCATAAAAGTGGAACCGTCCTTCCAGCGCATAGACCTCTTTCTCGCCCAGCTTGCCTGCCAGCAACGCACCTTTGTGGCCTGCTACTGTAGACACCGGGAAATTCGGAATGTCTTTATAGGGCAGTTCTTCCGTCTCGGAAAAGTCTGCGGTCAGATTACCAAGGCCGGAGCCGAGCACCACCGCGATTTTCGGGCGTTTGGTGGTATGCATTTTGATATACTCGGCGCTCTCCTGTGCTTTTTCATAAAGATATTCCATAGGTTTTCTCCTTTGCTGTTGTATGCATTCACTCTTCCATTCGTTCCTGTAGCTGTTTCACCGCGTCTTGCAATACATTGCTGAATTGCTTCAGGTCATCTTCCGTGATAATTTTCTCATGCAGCAGATTGACCAGCGTATACGGCAGATCCGTTTTACGAAGTTCCATCTGAACACCCAGACTTTTTCGATCCTCACGGATGCGTCGATTCAGCCCCCAGAACTTATCAGATGCCAGACCATCCCCGTTCAGCAGATCAATATATTGATGATTCAACTTTTCAATATACTCGACGGCCTCTTTGGGGCAATCGCAGATGCAGGCCATGCAGTGGGTGCAATGTTTGCCCCAGACCGGCTTGCCGTTTTCCAGCCGGATATTGTTCAGGGGGCACAGCTCCACGCACTTGCCGCATCCGATACAGGCATCCGTTGCCCGGAAGGCATCCGCCTTCACAAAAAAGCGATAGAACGCCGGGTTTACCGGGCCGCTCATAAAGCGGTCGTAGCGGGTGTCTCTCAGTGGAGAAAATTCCTGCCCAGCTCTGACCTGCGCCAGCGCCTTCTGAAGCGCAGGCTCTGCCTGCTCCACGATGCTCCGGGCCTGCTCTTTTTGCGGCGCATTGAACATGGCAATGTAGTTTTCCGGCATGATGATCTGAGCTGTACCCATGTACCGCAGGTGCTTTTGCGCCGCAAGCTGCCGGTTATATTTTGCCGCATTGCCGATCTCGCTGCCGCAATCCATCACAAACCAGATGCGCTCTGCCCCGGTCAGCTCGGTGTTGCCCAGCCACTGGGACACCACCCGGGGAATACGCCATGCGTAGGTAGGCGTGACCAGCACCACATCCTGCCCGGTCTGCACCGGGGCGGTATCCCCTGCCTTGATGCAGGTGTTCAGGTCGTAAAGCGGCATATCCAGCCCTTCGGCAATGCGCCGTGCCAGATACCGTCTGTTGCCGGTTCCTGTAAAATAAAGTACCATGGCTGTTCCCTCGTTTTTGTATGGTTTTTTAGATGCCTGTCTGCCCGGCAAACTGGAAGTTGTCGATTTCAAACAGCAAGAAATAAATCTCTCCACCCTCATCAGTTTAATTTTCGTTTGGATTAACGATTTCTTTTTCCTGTATTCTCTGTCCCTCGGATTTCCTCATGATAGAAATAATCTACGATCACCGGATGTCCCTGCGGGACTCTGCCATAAGGCATTTCATTATCCACAAAGGGACAATCATACTTCTTAGCCATTTCCTCAGCTTTTACTTCAAGTGCTTCAAAGTAGCTGCGGTTATGCTTGTTATAAATCTCGTCGTAAAGCGGCACAAGATCAGGATATTTTCCGGCGATATAATCCATAATTGTCTTTTTGAAACCACCTCGAAGATTGAGATTTTCGAGCCAGAACAGATCGCACTGATCCTTTACCCGCTCAAAGATTGCTTCAAAATCCGTGATACCGGGGAATACCGGGGATACGAAACAGACTGTACGGATACCTGCTTCATATACCTGCTTCATAGCAGCGATACGGCGCTCAATGCTAGAAGCAGAGTCCATATCGTTCTTGAAATTTTCATCTAGTGTGTTGATCGACCATGAAACGGTTACTCGTCCAAGCTTCTTCAGCAGATCAATATCCCGTACCACAAGATCCGACTTTGTGCAGATCAGAATATCTGCGTCACTGCCAATTAGCTGCTCCAGAAGTTTTCTGGTATTCCCAAAATGCTCCTCCTGTGGATTGTAGCCATCTGTCACAGAACCGATGACCACCCGCTGTCCGGCATATTTCTTCAGATTCTTAATTTCCGGCCAATGCTTCACATCAAGGAAAGTGCCCCATTCCTCCTTATGTCCGGTAAAGCGCTTCATAAAAGAAGCATAGCAATACTTGCAGGCATGTGTACAGCCTACATATGGATTGACCGAGTAACCGCCTACCGGCAGACTGGACTTAGTCATGATGTCCTTTGTTTCCACTTCATTAATGAGGATTCCATTTATTACTTTTGCCATAATCTCTGTACCTCCAACACTTTATTGAATTCTTCCGGCATTTCCTGAATCATATTTTCATCCCCTATGATAGGAACAAGGTCTTCCTTCATAAACACCGGAATGTCAAGCACATGCGCCTGATCTGCCAGAGACCATGCCCACTCCGGCTCCGTATGAACCTTCCTGCTCTGAACTCCGGTCATGGTGCCGACAACGATCCAGTTGATTCCGGAAAGATCAACTGAACCAGGATTGTCGAATAGCGGCTCAAAGGTAACATGGTAGTGTTTTGCTCTGACATTTTCCCGTAGTGCGTCAATACGCCACAGTTCTGCTTTTCTCGTCACCGTAACGCCAAACCATGCGTTTTCCAGCTCGGTATCAAAATCCAGCAGATCTGGTCGCTTTGTAAGGAACAAGAACTGATGCTGTGGATTTTCACGGATTTTTGCAAATACCTCGTCTCTCCATTCTGGCTTCCAGCCGGAAAAATCGCTCATGCCGGTAAGAAAAAAGTTCTGCGGACGTTTCTTTTCCATCATCTTGAGCTTACCCGGAAAGAATTCAGGGGCAGCAAAGTCATCAATCATATGCCAGCGTTTCACATTATTGCGGGCATAGCAATATACACACCCCACTGTACATCCGATGACGATATTCATGTTTTGAATCTGATCTTTGATGCAAATACTCATGATTTCTGCCACTCCTCAAGATTCTTTCTGATACGGTCGAGGCATTCCTCAAACCGGGTAATTTCTTCCTCCGAAAAACCTTTGTAGTAAATACTGCCCATTTCATCAGATACAGAATCGTATTCGTCCTTTAAGGCATCTGCTTTTTCAGTCAGAAACAGGAGTGTTTTCCTTTTGTCCGTTTCAGACTGAACGCGTCTTATCAGCCCTTGATTTTCCATTCTTTCCAGCATCGTAGTAAGAGAAGTTAACGCTAATCCACATTTGATTGAGAGTGACCTGATTGAGATTCCATCTTCCTGCCACAGTACATAAAGAATACGCCCTTGGGCTCCGTTAAACGCATCAATATTCTTTTCGCTGAGAATCTTCTCAAAGATTCGATCTCCAAGTTGTTTTATTTTGGTAACAAGAAATCCGCCATTCACTTTCACACAAAAACTCCTATATAGTATTTTATCAAATAATACTATATAGGAGTTTTACTGTCAACAGTTTGTATGTCTAAGTAGAAGTAAATTCCGAGTTGCCGCTCTCTGTATATCATAGTTTTCGCACGCAAAAGACCTGCGGCAAGGTGTGCGCTTACACCTCGCCCACAAACTTCATGCCCCAGCTCATGCGGGTGTCGTACATCAGACGGGTCAGGGCAAGGCTATCCTGCGGGGTGTAGCGGTCGCTTCCGGTACGCCCCAGCTTGACGCAGCGGCTTGCTTCCCGGATCTCATACTCAAAGCCGTTGATGTCCACCGGGCAGCGGATGACCTCCGGCTCTTTGCCCTCCACTACCAGCGTCATGGTCTCGGCGTGCTGGAAATCAGGCAGAAAGATGCTGCCCTTGGTGCCCACGATACGGGCGTTGCGCTCCAGCTCCTGCCCAATGGTCTGGACAGACTCCGCCTTGCAGCCGCCGGGGTAGGTCAGCGCAAGGCGACTGTAATCGTCGGTGCTGTACTCGTTGATGTGGACCTCTTTGGTCTCCACCTTCTCCGGGTCCTGTCCGGTGAGGATGCGCAGAAAGCCCAGATTGTAGATGCCGATATCCAGCAGCGCACCACCGCCCAGACTGGAATCAAACTTGCGGTCCTTCCGGGCACCGGAGGCCACAAAGCCGTACTGACAGGTGATCTGCTTCAGTTCCCCGATGGTGCCAGCAGTAAGGATCTCGCGCATTCGGTCGTACAGCGGCAGCAGCCAGATCCAGAATGCCTCCATGAGAAAGAGGTGCTTTTCCTCCGCCAGACGATACAGCTCCTGCGCCTGCTCCGGGTTGATGGTAAAGGGCTTTTCGCACAGAACGTGCTTGCCATGCCCCAAGCAGAGCTTGCAGTTTTCGTAGTGCAGGGTGTTGGGAGTGGCAACATAGATAGCCTCCACCTCCGGGTCGGCGGCAAGGGCTTCGTAGGAGTCATAGCAGCGGGGAATGCCGTACTGCTGTGCAAACGCCTGTGCGCTTTTCAGATGCCGTGAGCCCACGGCAACAAGCTGCTCCCCTTCTGCGCCCATCTGTTCCACCGTAGACGCAAACTTTTTGGCAATGGTGCCGGTCGCTAAAATTCCCCACTTCATAACGGTACCTCCCATTTGATAGCTTTGGATCCAGTATACCATGATTTCTCTCTGCGGAAAAGATTCCGCTCCCATAAAGCCCTATTTTTCTGCCAAAAAACACCGCCTCCAAACAAAATCCTTGCAATTTTTGCTCTATCCGTTATACTGATAGAAAAAGGTGTCTTGACACATCAGTTTGGGAGGTACCCCCTATGAAATTTCTGATCGTAGTGGATATGCAGAACGACTTTATCACCGGCTCGCTGGGCACAAAAGAGGCCGAAGCCATCCTGCCGAAGGTGCTGGAAAAGATCCGCACCTATCGCCCGGAGCAGATCTTTGTCACCCAGGATACCCACCCGGACAACTATCTGGAGACCAACGAGGGGCGTCATCTCCCGGTGGCTCACTGCATCGCCGGCAGCGAGGGGCACGCTCTAAATCCGCTGGTGGCGGAGGCGCTGGAGGGCGTACCTGCAGACCACTTTATCTGCAAGCCCACCTTTGGCTCCACCCTGCTGGCGGAAAAGCTCAAGACCGCCGCCGGGACCGAAACCCCGGAGATCGAGCTGGTGGGTCTGTGCACCGGCATCTGTGTGCTTTCCAACGCCATCCTGTGCAAAGCGACCTTCCCGGAAAGCGACGTTTCCGTGGACGCTGCCTGCTGCGCCTGCGTCACGCCCCAGTCCCATGACACGGCACTTTCTGCCATGAAGCTGTGCCAAATTGATATCAACAACCAGGGCAGCGAGCCTTGGAGACCGTGAGAGCTGCTTAGGGTTCGAGAGAAGGTGCCAACATGAAACATCGCATTGTGACGGCTGCGCAGATGAAGGAAATTGAACGAGCCGGGGATGCCCACGGTCTGCCCTACCTGCAAATGATGGAAAACGCTGGGCTGGCTGCTTAGTGGTCGTCGATGTACTCCTCCACCGAGGCAGACAGCTTGCGGCTCACCGTCAGAGAGTCCCGGTCGTAGAGCACCAGATATCTCTGGTACGCAATTCGACCGACCCGGATTTCAGAAGATGATTGCCGAAGTCAAAGCTGACCGAATCTCCGTTGTTATCATATGGTAATTTTTCTCCGGCCAAACGAAAAAGCTCGTCTGCAAGCCACGATATGTGGCAGCGCAGACGGGCTTTCGTTATGGAATCATTCTGTTTCAGTTATCCTGATATTCGCTCTGACTTACATGGCGTTCCGTAAAACACGCAGTCGTTCTTCAAACGTTGCTTTCCATGCCGGATGCTCGGAGAATACGGTGTGCTCCACCTGACGGACTTGGTTCAGTCCGATGTTCCGCACCGCTTCCACTGCAGCATCTTTTTGGCTCAGATGGCATTTTCCCACGGTCAGACAGTTTGCGCCTTCTGGCGTGTCGTACTGCTGAAACGCCCGGTTGAAGTCCATCAGGTCATGCAGACGGATGGGCTGATTGGTTTCGTTGTCTACCAGCAGACCCCAATTTTCCCAATGACGGTCGGTATTGCCCACCAGATAATCCAGAATGTTCATCATATAGTAGCTGGGAGCATCCAACTCTAAGATCTTATCCAGCGTGTTCCAATCATGGTTCGTGCAGTAGACGTCATAGGCTGCATAGGTCACAAGACTGTATTGCTGAGATGTCATGATTTTGCTGATAGAAACCGGCTCATTTTCAAACATCCCCTGCTCATACAGTACCTGATGGCAGTCAAAGCACCGGCAGATTTTGCTTGCCAGCACTTCACGTTCCACCGCTTCCCTGCCACCATCCTTGTAAAGATAGAAGCCATCCTCTTTTCGCACCCACGCCTTGGGGTACAAGCCGCCCGTAGACAGGTCATTTGCCAGAAGATGGGCGTTGGTCACCGTCATTTGATGCCCCCGCAGCGCAATATCCACAAGCGCATTGCTTAAAGAGTGTGCGAAAAGGTTGATATCCTCGAATCGAATCTTCTCGTTTTCTTCTTTCACCCAGAACACATCCAGCAAAGACAGACAATGGTAGGATAATGCGATCTGTGCTCGTTCCCTGTCCGTAGCACTCTGAGATGCACCGATACTGTTCAGGATTTCCTTGGCGTAGGTGCGATCCAACGTCAACATCCGGGAGGCGCACCAATAGTAAAAGTTCGTTACATTATTGATGCGCTCGTCAAAATCATCCGATTCCACCAGAACCAGATCATAGGGCATGAAATCCTCGAGGCAGACCCTGCATTCCCCTGTCGTGCTGAGTTGTGCCACACAGCTTTCCCGGTGCATGATCTCGTAAAACATGGTTTTCATCCCTCCCTGCGTTCTGTGTCTTGCTCTGTATTTATATTACCTTCTTTTTTCACGGGACGCAAGAGCTTTTACTTTTCAAAAAGCTTTTTCTGCTGCTCCATCAGGACGGTTTCGATACGCTCTTTCAGCAAAAAGTGGAACTGTTTTGGGTAATAGCATGCAGCGTCAAATAATTTCCAGCCATTTGTGATCCTCCGCCATTCTTCCCTGCGTCTTTTCAACAAGCAGAACCGGGTCATATTCCGGAACGCCAACAGCATCCAGATAGTAATCCAAGCCCTTTCGTGTTTTCGGAATGCATCGGTCTGCCAGAAAGGCCAGGAAGTCTTCCCATGAGGGCGTTTCGTTCACACCAAACGCAGTATCCAGTATTTCGTCAACTTTGTTTTCGATGCAGATCTGCTCCGCTGTAAAATCTGCCAAAATCACGGTACACAACGCATCTCCGTCATAATACCGATATTCTTTCAGCTGATGTCCTTTCTGTTCTGCATTTCTGCGGAACAGTTCCGAGTCTGTTGATGCAAGCGGTCGGACGGTGATTTTTTCACCGTCAAAAGAAAGTTCTACCCGGTCCTCTTTTGAAAGTCCCATCGCATGAAGCCACACTGCCGGGAGATTGACCGAATACTTTTCTGCATTCTTTCCTGCTGTTCCCCCTGCTTTTCTTCTCATAATTTTCACGCTGCGACGATTCATGCACTTCACCTTCCCTTACAAAAAGAATACCATATTGGCCGCCAACAATCAACGATTTTTTTGTCAGCAAAATTCCAAAAACTTATATAACACAAAAAGCCCCACGCTCAACACTGCCTCTGAATCTGACCGTCTCTGGTCAGAGCAGAAAAGCATATGTTGAGCGTGGGGCTTTGTTTATCGGCTCGGCTGCCAGCCGGGCTTTTGGTGTTCCTTGGGTTTGTAGGTTCCTTTGGTAGTATCGATCACCGCCTGCAGCAATTCGAGCTTCTGCCATGTGGGGCAGTTCAGACGGTCGATTTTTTCGATCACATAGTTGGCGTGGGCGGTTGCGACCCGTTTTCCGAGTTCGTCCCATCCCTCTTTCGTTTTGGGGTAATGTACCACCACTTCAATGGGGGCACTCTTTCGCATGGCTCACTCACCTCCGATTACATCGCTATCACCTCATTTTTACGGGTTACTGGTTGTCCGCTATTCGCTGCGGTTTCCGCTCAGAACGTTCAGAGCCAGACTGACCAGCAAAGCCATATCCATGCGGAGCATTTCAGCCTTGCTGGCATAGCCCATAAAGCGTTCGATGTTCTACGGCGATTCGTTCGCAAGTGCGTTTTTCTGAATCGATGTGATCATTTTGATCACATCGATCAACCAATAAAGGCCTCCGAATCTCTTTCTTATTAGGGAAAGATTCAGAGGCCTCTGTTTTACAATTTTTTCGGAATAGCGGCTTTCACCAGCAGCATCATGGGACGGCGCAGTTCATCCTTCATTCCGGGAATCCTCAGCATCTCTGCAGAGGTTCGTTGTCATATTCGCTGGTATGGAGTGGTTTCACTGGCTGCATTGAGCTTCTAATGGCCTCCAAAATGGTCCGATCCGCCGGGAGCCACGGAACGGAATCAATGTCATCTTTTGTCAGCCATCGTGCAGCTTCCGCTTCTTTCAGAACAAGATCGCCGGAAACCACTTCACACCAGAAGCAGTCCATGGAAAGATGAAACGCCGGATAATCGTACTCGATTGTCCCAATTAAATCCTCCACGGTGATTTCCGTGTCCAGTTCTTCTTTGATTTCCCGCTTCAGAGCCTGCTGCGGGGTTTCGCCCGGCTCGATTTTGCCGCCCGGAAACTCCCACTGGCCTTTATAGTCGCCATAACCGCGGGCAGTGGCGTAGATTTTGCGTTTTGCCTGCATGGAGTCGCAGATCACAGCGGCCACAACACGAATCGTTTTCATAACGTTCTCCTTTTGGATTCATTAGGCCGACCGTCAAGAAGTCCCACCGACACGATAGAACACCCTGTTTCCTGCTTTTCTTGCAGTAAGCAGCCCCATCTCATGGAATTTCATCACAAACGTCCGAATAGTTGCATACGCAGCGTTTCGGAAATCCTTTTCCAGCTGCTTTGTGGTAAACTCCTCTGCACCATAAGCAGACAGAACATACTCCCAGAGCAGCCGTTCTTTTTCTGTGATTTTTCCTTCCGCAAGAGCAGTTTGATATACCTCAAGATCAGTTTTCGGCGGGACTGCATCCACCTGCAGGCGGTTATAGACCTCATTGCAGAAGTAGAACAGAAAGGGAGTCATATCCGTATAGCCGGAAATCAGAGCATTTCTCTCCACGCGTTCGTAGGCTTTGTAATATGCGTCCTTGTTTTCAGCGATGTATCGGGAAAACGGCGTGAACAGTGCCGCAGGATAGCCCTGCTGAACAAGATACCAGAGGTGGAATAGCCGTGCAGTGCGTCCATTCCCGTCAAAATTCCCGTGGTTCCGTCACGGATCACATCTCCATCGGCTTATTCCCCACTTCGTCCAGATACGCATTCAAAAATTCCACTGCAAGGCTGTTGGGACGGATGTTTTCTCTGGCTTCCTGTGGGGTGAACCACTTGCAGCGGTCCAATTCGTGGTTGATATGCAGCGCCTTTGCGGTTCTGACGAAAGCCGTAAAGTTGCACATCAGCGTATTGGACGGCTCAAAAAACTTGGTACGGTTGAACCGGAGGTGTTCTACTTCCAGCCCGGTTTCTTCCCGGACCTCCCGCACCACGGCGTGTTCTTCTGCCTCACCGCGGTTCACATATCCAGCCACCAGAATATAAGAGGGCTTGCCGTACTGCTGGATGAGCAGAATTTTCCCGGTTTCCTCATCCACAACAATCATGCTGACCGCCACATTGTACATCGGGAAACGGTATTGCTGGCATTTCGGGCAGTAAGGCACAATGCCCTCTTCTTCCAGTTCTTTTTCAATCAATGCCGTACCGCATTCAAAGCAATGCTTCTGAATCATTTTTACACTCCAAACACCGTTTTTGTCAGTCGGATGCCTGCCGCCGTTTTCATCGTATGTTCCATAAAGGTTCGGATTGCCTGCTGGTCGTACCCGCTTTCGGACGCATTGACGATATAATCTGCCTCAATCAGAATCTGATAGTCAATGCCGTCGATCTGCGCCGGACTATGGTGGTGCCCTACCAGATACGCCACCCTATCAATTTGTGCAGCCGTCATGCCGGTATCCGCCAAGAACTCCCGCACCAGCGGGGCACCCTCCTGCTCCTGATATTTACCATTGGTGTTGCCGTACTTTTTGCGGCAGAGCGGGCAGGCGATATCGTGGGTGATGGCCGCCACCTCCAGAATAAACTGCGTGTCTGCGTCCAGCCCCTCCAGCTCACCAATGGTTTTGGCATAGGTCCACACACAGCTCAGGTGCGTGATGTCATGGATATTCCCTTCGGAAAAGGCGATCATCTTTTCCATGATCTGTGCAATGGTCATCATTTGTTTTCACTCCCGTTTTTAATACTTAAATGTTCACCTTGATAAACGCGAAGTTACAGAACCATTTCTCGTAACCAAAATGTGTATGTGATATTTTCGTATATTCCATCTACGTTTTTTCGGTAAAACACCTGATTCGTAGAGGGTGAATCCAAGGAACCCAAGAATTGCTGGTAGCTGCCAACCTTGATATAATCAAACACATTCATCCAATTTTCCGGCTCAATATCACGTCCAGAGTACAAACAAACCCTCTTTCCCATTTTTGAAGCCTGCTTTGCAAATATTGCTAGCTCTCTGCGACTTTGTGGTGTGTTTTCGCCTTCTCCCAAAAAGCAAACACACGTTGCCTGATAAAAATACAGCTCCAGCAGTTTTTCAAAGAAGTCAATAAGTGGTTCTCCATAATTTGCTTTTCTTAAATCTGGATAGTGACAATTCTGACAGACTTGCTGACATCCTGAAATGTAAATGCAAAGGCTTTGCTCATTAGGAACTTCATATGGACTCAAATCTACTTCTGTGTAATAGATTGATGCCATGGTGCTCCTCCAAATTCCGAGTTGTCGGTTTCAGTATACCATGCCTTCTCCCCACAGAAAAGCATGGCGAAAAACAAAAATGTCCCCGGAGGGCTTGTGCGTATGTTTTTCCAGCGTTTCCAATCTGAATTTCTCAGAACAGAATATCCTCCGGCTTGAACTTATCTTTTTCGGTAATGGGGCGGATCACCTTGCAGGGCACCCCCGCAGCGATGACGCCGGCGGGAATGTCATGAGTGACGACGCTTCCCGCCCCGATAACCGAGCCTGCCCCGATGGTAACGCCGCCGCAGACGGTGGAATTTGCACCGATCCAGACGTTTTCCTCCAGCGTAATGGGTGCCGAGGTGCCAATGCCGTGGCTGCGCTGCTCCGGGTCGATGGCATGACCGGAGCAGGCAAGGCATACGCCGGGGGCAATAAAGGCGCCTGCTCCGATGTTTACCGGAGAGGTATCCAGAATGACGCAGTTATAATTGATGACCGCCAAGCCGTGGGTATGGATATTGAAGCCATAGTCACAGTGGAAATCTGGCTCAATGCCGGTCATGGGAGAGCAGGTGCCCAGCAGGGTCTGCAGGATACTGCGCCGCTTTTCCTGTTCGTTAGGAGCGGTGCGGTTGTACTCCCAGCACAGTTGCTTTGCACGGTTCTGTTCCTCCGTGGGGGTGTTTTCATAGCCGCTGACGTAGGCGGCAGGGCGTTTCATAATATCCAGAGCGTTCATCGTGTTTGTCCTTTCCATACAGTGTTTTTTCAAGGATTATACCACATTCTCTGTCGGTGTGTAATAGGCTGCTTTTCCTCATTTGTTTGTCCGCTTGATCTTCTCCATCGCTTTGCCCTTAGCCAGCTTGTCCAAATAGCGGATCTCCTTCATCAGCGGCTCTTCGATGCTCTCCAGCTTTACGCCGCAGATGCTGCCCTTTATGAGCACCCGGTCCGGATTGAGCTGCGGAGCATCTCGAAAGAAATCTCCATACAGCGTTCCATTCTGCACCGCAGCCTCAATTTGCGGGGCGCTGTAACCCGTCAGCCACCCAATAATTTCATCTACTTCTGCCTGCGTCCGCCCCTTGCGGACTGCCTTTGCCACCAGCATAGGATATATTTTTGCAAATGGCATGGAGACGGCCCATCGGGTCGATCTCCGGCAGTATTTTTGTTATCGCGTATTAAAAAACAGCCGGAACGACTTTCTGCTGCGCTACATCGATGATGCCGTATGTATTCAGTCTGAGTTTTGGAATGACCGGAAGGCTGACGAAGGCGAGGGTCATAAAGATGCCGATATCTTCCGCTACACCATGTGCCTTGAGGGCATCGTTCAGCGCCTGCATTTTCGCCGCAACGCTCTCTGCGCTTTCGGTGCTCATCAATCCGGCCACCGGAAGCGCAAGTTCTGCCACGACCTGTCCATCTGCCACAAACGCAAGTCCGCCTTTGTTTTTCCGCACGGTGTTGCCGGCCAGCATCATATCGGTATCGTTGTCCCCTGCCACAATCAGGTTATGGGAATCATGTGCGATGCTCGATGCAACGGCTCCGCATTTCAGGCTGAAGTTCCCTAAAAAGCCAATGCCCACATGGCCGGAGTGATGATGCCGCTCAAAAACGGCCAGTTTTACGATGTTGTGTTCCGGGTCCACACCGGGAGCCTTGCCCGGCTGCCGTTGGAACGGGATGATTTTTTCCTCCGTAAGCAGCTCGCCCCGGTTCAGGCAGATGACACGCTCCTGCTCCCCGCTTTCCCGAAGTTCCAGGTCCTGCAGTGTGATCTCATCCAGATCAAAGGAATCCATAACGTGGGAAAATCTCACACGGTCGATGTCAAGCGGTGCGGGTTTCAGCGTTTTTCCGTGCTCGGCCACCAGCGTGCCATTCTTGTAAACCTGTTCGACCGTAAAGGATTCCAGATCAGGAACCACAACCAGATCTGCCCGGTACCCCGGTGCTACGGCACCGCGCTGCTTGAACCCAAAATACTGTGCCGGGACCAGCGTTGCCATTTTGACGGCCACCGCCGGGTCTGCCCCCAACCGGATCGCTTTACGGATGTTGGAATCGATGTGTCCGCTGTCCAGCAGGTCACCGGGGTGCTTATCATCCGTCACCAGCATACAGCGGCTGCAATAAGGCTCCCGGAACAGCGGCATCAGGGCCTCCATATTTTTGGCAGCCGTTCCTTCCCGGATCATGATATATTGTCCGCGCCGGAGTTTTTCCATGGCTTCCTCAATGTTGGAGCACTCGTGATCAGACTGAACGCCTGCCGCAATATAAGCATTCAGGTCCTTATCGCTCAAGAGCGGTGCGTGTCCATCCACAATCTTTCCCGCTTCGGTGCAGTCGCGGATCTTCTGCAGGATCTTCGGGTCACAGCGCACCGTCCCATAGGCATTCATCAGCTCTGCAAGCCCCAGCACACGGGGATCGCCGTAGTAAGGCCGGAGCTGTTCTGCGTTCAGCACCGCACCGGATTCATCCAGATCCGTGGCCGGAACACAGGAGGGCAGCATGAAATAAACCGAAAGGGTCAGATTTTTTGTCGTTTCCAGCATAAAATCCAAGCCTTCCAGCCCAGCAACATTCGAGATCTCGTGTGGGTCTGTGACCACCGCAGTGGTACCGTGGGGCAGCACTGCCTGCTCGAAAGCCGGACCACAGAGCATGGAGCTTTCGATGTGGATATGCCCATCGATCAGGCTCGGGCAGACATATTTGCCGTGCAGATCAACTTCTTTCCGGCCATGATACGTGCCCACGCCCACGATCGAATTTCCGCTGATGGCAATATCAGCGGTGTCGATCTCATCGGTAAACACATTGACGATTCTTGCATTTTTCAAAACCAGATCGGCCAAAGCATCTCCTCTGCCTGCCGAGATCCGGCGTTTCAGCTCATCAGACTGCATAGAAGCATCTCCTCTCTCTGAAGTTCGATTTTCTCACCTGTGGATCGGTTCTGCCCTTATTCTACCACGCCCTGCCGCTGCGGAAAAGATGTCGGGAAACAAAAATGGCCCCGGAGGGCTTGTTACAGCTCTCCGGGGCCACTTTATGTGCGTTGTGCCTTGGCGCACACGACCGGCGTTTTACTCGATCTCGATCAGGTTCGGGTTCTCAGGCAAAGCCTTCGTCTGCTGAGGAGCAGGCAGCTCGACGTGCAGGACGCCATCCTCGAACTTTGCGTGGATGTCTTCCTTCTTCACATCGCCCACGTAGAAACTGCGCGCGCAGGTGCCGGAGAAGGATTCGCGCCGCAGATAGCGGCCCTTCTTATCCTTTTCGTCGCTGCTGTGGCTGCGCACTGCCTGAATGGTCAGGTAGCCGTCGTTCAGATCCATCTGGACGTCTTCCTTCTTGCAGCCCGGCAGGTCAACCGCTACTTCGTAGCCGTTGTCCGTCTGTTTGACATCGGTCTTCATCATGTTTGCACCACGCTTACCAAAGGCGCCACGAGCCTCACGGTTCATAGCACGTTCCAGTGCAGCGTCATTCCAGAACGGATCGAAGAAATCATCGAACAGGTTTTCATGGAAAACAGTCGGCATAAGCATAAATCATTCCTCCAATCCCGGCGTTCGGGTCGGGGCAAAAAATCTGAAGCGTCCATTCAGAAGGGCTTTCCGGGGAGCCTAGCGGCTCTCCTTTTGCCCTTCCTCCTGAGCACGCCACTGTTATAGCACCGTTCATTAGCAGTGTCAATAGAAGAGTGCTAAAATTCATAAAAGAATAATACTTTTATAAAATCCTATGCAATCTTTTCAAAATTCAGTCGCATCATCGCATTTTATATCATCTTGGCAATCATGAAGCACAACAGCTCATACCCTTCCCGGATATCCTCCGGCAGACGTTTCAAAGTCTCGTCCCGCAGTTCCTGCGGCATCCCGTAAAAAGCTTCGGCAATGCCGCCGGTGATGCAGGCAAGGGTGTCGCTGTCGCCGCCCAGAGAGACCGCATTGCGAAGTGCATCCTCAAAACTGACGCTTTCCAGAAAAGCAATGATTGCTTCCGGCACAGTTTCCTGACAGGTCTCCACATGATGATAGGTCGGCCGAATTTCATCGCAGGTACGGTTCAGGTCATAACCGAAGGTCTGCTCCACATATTGTTTGATTTCCGGCTTGCTGTGGCCGGTACGGGCCAGAAAAATCACTGCCGCCGTGGCCTGCGCGCCTTTGATGCCCTCCGGGTGGTTGTGGGTGACTTCAGCGGTCACTTTTGCCATTTCCAGCGTTTTGTCCAGCGTATCGAACAGCCAGCCCGCTGCCGACACCCGCATAGCCGAGCCGTTACCGAAACTGCCATAGGGATTCGGATTTTCTGCGTGCAGCCACCGGCGGAACATCCCGCCGTAACCGGCATGAGGGTATGTTTCTCCCCAAATGCGCATCTCGCTCTTTGTTTCTTCAAATGTTCTCTCCGGGATGCCCTTACCTGCAATCAATCCCCGTGCCACCGCAGCGGTCATGACGGTATCATCGGTGAAGTGCGATTTCTCGCTCAGCAGCGGAAAATCCTTGTGCTTGTAATTGTTGTGGTCAAATTCATAGGGACTGCCCACGATGTCACCCAAGATTGCTCCTAACATGGCTGTTTCCTCCCTTATCTATGATGCCGCTTCTGGAAATCAGCTTCGATTTGTTCTTTCCACTCTGCGCCGATGGCCGCGCAGCAGGGTGCCTCCCGCATCCGGGAAACCGTCTCGCTGACAACGTGGTAGTTGACCGCCACGCCCTGTGCGTCATTCTCGAACCGCACAGCCCGGTCGGACGAGATGCCGAAGCGGGCAGCTTCCTTCACGGCGTCCATGTTGGCACCGAGGAACAGGAACTCCCAGCCGTACTGCTCTTTTTCCCGCTCGATCATCCGGCGGATCTTCTCATAGCTAAACCGTTTGCTGGCGTTTTCCAAGCCGTCCGTGGTGATGACAAAGATGACCTTTTCGGCACGCTCGCTCTCCGGCAGATGGCGCTGAATGTTCGCCATCTTCTCCACGCCGTAGCCAATGGCGTCCAGCAGCGCCGTACAGCCCCGGACGTAGTACACGGTGGAGTCCTTCAGCCCCCGCTCGTCAATGAGCCGCAGCAGCCGGGTGGTGAAGCTTTCACCGAGATTATCCATCAGGCTTTCCAGACTGCGGGCTGTCCTGGGTGCCGCGGCGGGTGCCGGAACTGCACCTAGCATCGGCACGGCGGCATCTTCTTCCAGAAGCCTCCGCCGCTCTGACAATTCCCTGCGCCGACGGCCAAATCCGTAGCTTTCATCGTTCTGTGCTACATAGTGGTCGTCAATGTACTCCTCCACCGAGGCGAACAGCTTCCGGCTCACGGCCAGCGAGTCCCGGTCGTAAAGCACCAAATACACGGTCAGGTCATGCTCCATGACGTACTGTGTGATGGTGTCCACCGCAATGCGGAAGGCCTGTTCTTTGGGGTAGCCATAGTTTCCGCTGGACAGCAGCGGAAAAGCCACGCTCTCACAGTGGTACTCTGCGGCTAATTCCAATGCGGAGTGGTATGCACCGGCTAATTGTTCAGCTTCGCCGAACCCGCCGCCGTGCCACGCTGGGCAGACTGCATGGAAAATATATTTTGCGGGCAGACCGAATGCCGGAGTACACACGGCTCTGCCCAAATCGCAACGGCCGATGGCTTCGCAGGCGGCGGTCAGCTCCTGCTCCCCTGCCGCCTGATAAATGGCACGGCTGGTGCCGCTGCCCTGCAAAAGGTTCCGGTTGGCCGGGTTGACAATGGCATCCGCCGCCACTTTGGTGATGTCATTGCGGATCATCAGAAACGGCATGGTGGTTCCTCCCTCACATGGTTTTCTTCATCCTATCACATCCGGCGGGGCGGTGCAAGGGGTGCTCTTGTTTCCTGTCCGCGCAGCTATTATAATAATAGGTATCGAAAGAAGGTGAGCTTCCTGCACGACATCTGGAATCCATGGCACGGCTGCGTCAAGTGCAGCGAGGGCTGCCAGAACTGCTACATGTATTTTCTCGACCGGATGCGGGACCAGAACGGAGCCGAGATCTACAAAACGAAAAGCGGCTTTTCCTATCCGCTCCAGAAAGACCGCACCGGACACTACAAAATCCAGAGTGGTGAGCAGATCCGGGTCTGCATGACCTCGGATTTCTTCTTGGAAGAAGCCGACCCGTGGCGGGCTGAGGCATGGGACATCATGCGCCAGCGCAGCGATGTGGTGTTTTTTCTGCTCACCAAACGGCCGCAGCGGGTACGGGAGTGCCTGCCGCCGGACTGGGGCAGCGGTTGGGACAACATCTTTTTCAACGTCACCTGTGAAAATCAGCGCCGCGCCGATGAGCGCATTCCCATTCTGTTTGACCTGCCCTTCAAGCACAAGGGCATCATGTGCGCACCCTTCATCGGGCCAGTAAGCATCCGGCAGTACCTTACCGCCGGGCAAATCGAGCAGGTCATCTGCGGCGGCGAAAACTACGATGGTGCCCGCCCCTGCAATTTTGATTGGGTCAAGTCTCTCCGGCAGGAATGCGTGGATGCCAACGTGACCTTCTGCTTTATCGAGACCGGCACCGTGTTCATCAAGGACGGCAGGCGCTACCACCTGCCAAACAAGCAGCTGCAAAGCCGAATGGCCTGTAAATCCGGCATGAATTTTCAGGGCAGGCCCATTCATTTTGACCTCGTGGACGACTGGGGCTACCCCATCCCGCAGGAAGATCTCTATGTGCCCCATTTCCGCGCAAACTGCGAGACCTGCGGCAGCAAGTTGATCTGCAACGGCTGCAGCGATTGCGGAAAATGCTTATAAAATAAAGGAGTTCCAGGAATCAATACAAATGAAATTTATGGCTGATCTGATGTGCAATTTCATCCGGCAGCGGGCGGAAACCGATGCAGGTCAGGGTCATGCCCTCTCCGTTTTCATCAAATTCTTCCGGTTCCAGCTCGGTGTGGCAGGCATCCCGGATAAGGAAGAAGTCTTTGTTTTCCACAAGGCCCAATTCCTCGGCAATTGTCTTTGCTTTCAGCAGTTGATTGCGGTTCTTTGCCCCGCAGATAGTTTTGGTAAAAGAGCCATCGAACCATTCTTCATAGGTTGCTTTCTCCAACATGATTTCTGCCCGATAGCCGGTAATTTCTCCGTCTTTCTCAATGGGTTCCACGCCCTGTCCCATGCCGATGGGGTCGGTGAGGAATGCCAGCGAAGCATGGCAGCACTGCGCCGCCAGCTTACCGGGAGACATCTGCAGGTCCTTTCGGGCAATGATGAGTTGACGCATTTTCTCTCCTTCTTATGACAGCTTGATCTTCAAATCTGCCAGCAGATTCACTGCTTCCGGCAGGGAAAATTTCGCATCCTTCAGGCGGCTGCCCAGAATGTCCACCCTATAACCGGCGGCATCCCGGAAATCCGCCTTGCGCAGGTCACACTGGTAGAATTCCGTTTCGTGAAGTTCCGCGCCCTTGAAATTCGCCAGCTGCATCTCGCATTTGGCAAACATTGAGCCGACAATTTCGTTGCCATCCGAAAAGTCGAAGCGGTTGAAGTTCATTTCGGTGAAGGTGTTATATTTCAGACTGCACTCTTTCAGCGTGTGAATGGGGTCTGGGAAGGCACCATTGGACATCAGCGGTGCCCACTCGATTTCATTCAGGCGGCAGTCCTCAAAATCCAGCGACTGCACCGAGGAATGGGTACTGCGCAGACCTGTGATCTCACACCGCACGAATTTGCACTCGTTCAGCGTGGTATGATCCAGTTCGCACTTGGTAAAAGAGCAATCCGCAAATACGCAGTCGGTAAAGTCGCAGTCCTCAAAAGTCTCCTCGGTGAACGACAGGTCAGCAAACCGTTCACCCTCACAATAACGCTCTGTCATAAAATTCTCCTGTCAGCGCAGTTCTTCCAGCAGAGCCGTGCAGCTTGTATCGTATCATTTCAAATTTGGAACGTGCGCGTTCCAAATTTACGCTTGCTTCAAGAACTCCCGCAGCACATCCTCTGGGCGGGGTGTATGGTTCGGGTACTTTTCCCGCAGCGGTGCGGCGGCACCATCCATAATGTAGGGCACACCCACAATGTCCAGCATCGACACATCGTTATAATTGTCGCCAAAAGCCATCACATCGGCAAGGTCGATGTCCAGCGTCTTGCAGATGCTGCGCACACCGATGCCCTTGTTGGCAAAGGTGGTGTCGATCCAGTACGGCCCTGCCACAGCGCAGTTCGCCTCTTTCCATCGTGGGACAAACCGTTCCGTGTAAGATTCTACGCCTTCGTGCAGATACACCGATACTTTTGTGATCTCCTCCGGCACCTCAGACGGGGCATGAATGATCTGATAGTTGTTCCCGATGAACTGGATGCGCTGGAGCATTCCCATGCCCCGCTCCATCAGGTAGGCGGTATTCTGACCGGAGAGCATCACTTCGCCCTGCCCGTCGCTGCGGGTCCACAGGTCGTTGGCGATTTCTTCGGCCAATGCACGGGGCATCGGATTCTTGGCGATGCACTGTTCGTCCTTATAGATCACGCCGCCGTTTTCGCAGAGAAACACACAGCAGTCCGCCACCGGTGCAAAGAGCTTGCGCAGGCTGGTATACTGCCGGCCGGATGCCGGGCAAAACAGAATGCCGCGCCGATGCAGCTCCCGTATCTGCTCAAAGATCTCGTCTTCCAGTTCCTTTTTGCCGTATTGCAGCAGCGTACCGTCAATGTCGCTGCAAATCAGTCTGATTGACATTTTCCGTCCTCATTTTTCAAGATAATTTTAGGCAATTCCCCGGCATCCAGAATACGGACGCCTTCGTCCATCAGCATCTTGGCAAAAACGCCCTGTCCGGGAATCTTTGTCCCGGAAAACGTTCCATCGTAAATTTCCTTCACGCCGCAGCTGGGACTGCGGGATTGCAGGATGGCAAGCTCCACCCCATTTTCTTTTGCAATGGCAAGGGCTTTCGCTGCACCTGCCCGGAACTCCCGGTCCACATTGATGCCCTCTTTGTTCGTGACAACGCCCTGCACGATTTCCGCCGGGCACCGCGGTGTGGGCAGGCCGCCCAGCACCTCCGGGCAGACCGGAACCACCTGATGCCCCCGCGCAAAATCACAGACCGCCTGATTGTAATTGTTTCCGCCGCTGTATTTGCAGTTTTCGCCCAGCAGGCAGGCGCTGACCAGAATCTTCATTGTTGCGCGCTCCGTTTTTCAGATACTGAATCTTTTCCCTATTCTACCACGCTTTTGGGCATTGAAAAAGAGGATTCTGCTTTTTCCTATCCCCATACCGGGAGGTCCGCCGTAATCTTTTCTAATTCCTGTGCAAGAAACGTCAGTCTTTCCCTCAGATGGTTGTTATGCGGTGCATCTCCGTTCAGCAGATAGTCCGTTCTGACATTCAGGCAGGACGAAGGATCCTGCAGCAACTCAATCGAGCAGCAGCGGCTTCCCGTTTCAACTTTTGCAAGATGATTCGCACTAACGTTCAGCATTATACTCAACTGTTCCTGTGTAATCCCCTTCTTTTTCCGCAAATCGCGGATACGTCCGCCGAATTCTTTTGCATCAAATCGCATTGTTCAATCCTTTCCTTTGCGCCGAAAACACAAACAGGCCGAGACTCCTTTTCCGAGTTCCGGCCTGTTTTCAGCTTGAAAATGCACAATGACCGCGACTCGATGGAGCTGCTCTTGTGAGCAGCTCACGGAGTATTATCAGCCTTTAATGCATTTCAGGCAATTTTCCCTCTTGCGCAACTGAAACTTGCGCCATGGCGATATTATAGCAAGTATTTTCATCACTGTATCCATCCCATTTATACACAGTTCCGAACCAAAAGAACCGCATAAAGTTCTCATCAAAAAACAGGGAGTGACATCAAATCACTCCCCGTTTGCATTGATTGTATCAGAGTTTCGTCATCCAAAGGCCATGCAGGTTGCAGTATGCGTAAACAGCCACCGGCTTTTCACTTCCCAGTTCAAACCCCACGTTGGGAGCCTGCCCCGGATTCAGATAGCGGATCTGCCCGCCGTTCTCAGTCTCCACAAAAATCCACTGAATATAGTGAACATCCGCCATGGGGTGCTCCACCGCGCCCACTGTGACCGTGAGACGACTGCCGGAAAGCTCTGCCACCGGCAGATGCTTCTCGCCGCTGGCTTCCACCGTATTGGGAACCAGCTCTTTCATCTTCTCCCCGCAGCAGACCAGCGGAACGCCTGCGTTATGGATGGTATAGAGCCACGTTATCATAGCGGACAGATCGTATGGGTAAAGCGCTGCGAAGAACTTGAATGCGGAGATATCGGGATATTCGTATATGATGACTGCAGATACCTGTAAATATGACAGCAAAAAACTCCCCGGCATCCTTCTTGGAAGGAATGCCGGGGAGACGTTCAATGTTTTATGGGCTCAGTTGTCCGGTATCAGCCGCTGACGAAGTACTTATCAGTGCAGCTCCGGCCAGTAAGCCTTGTTGGCAACGATCATATCGTCCAAGATCTTCTTGGCGACCAGCAGGCTGGGCACGGTCTTGGACAGAGTAAAGGCCATCAGTGCCTTCTCGTAGGAGTGCTCCACAGCAGCATCCACGATCAGCTTCTCCACAGCCTCCTGCTGCTCGATCAGACCCTTGTAGAAGGTGGGAATCTCGCCCACACGCACGGGTTCCGGGCCGCGGTCGGTGATGTAAGCGGGAACCTCCACCATGGCGTCGGAGGGCAGGTTCTCCACAGCACCGTTGTTTTCCACCATGACCAGATAGCGCTTGCGCAGGTCGAAGGCAAGGCTCATGGCAACGTCCACGATGAACTCGCCGTGCACACCGCCGAAGAACTTGGTCAGGTCTACGTCCTTACCTGCACGATAATCTGCCACAGCATCAAAGATGCGCTTCTCGCGGCCTTCCATGACCTCATTGGCACGGGTGTGGTTGGGATTGCTGCTCTTTACAACTTCATCGCCCAGCAGGTAGTACTGCATATAGGTGTTGGGCAGATAGTCATGGAAAGCAGAGCAGATGTTCTTGGCGTTTGCGTAGGTGTGCAGCCAGGACGGATCGCTGTGCAGCACATCGCTCTTGGCGTTCTGGGGCATATAGCCGTGCTCTGCTACATAGCTCTTGAGCTTCTCGGTCACATCCTCACCGTTCAGGCGCACCTTGGTGAACCAGCCGAAGTGGTTCAGACCAAAGTAGTCCACTTCCAGATCATGACGGTCGCACTCCAGAATCTCGGCCATGTTGCGCTCGATGGCAACCGGCATATCGCAGATGTTCAGGATACGAGCCTTCGGGCGCAGACGGAAGGTTGCCTTTGCCACGATGGCAGCGGGGTTGGAGTAGTTGACGATCCAGTAGGTGGGCTTTGCGTACTTCTCGCAGTAATCGATCAGCTCCACCATGGGGTAGATGGTACGCAGACCGTAAGCCAGACCGCCAGGGCCGCAGGTCTCCTGACCCACAACGCCGTACTTCAGCGGGATTTTCTCGTCCTGCTCACGCATAGCGTACAGGCCGACACGCATCTGTGCAAAGATGAAATCTGCATCGGTCATGGCAACTTCCGGGTCGGTGGTCAGGGTCAGCTTCAGTTCCGGGTCGAACATTTCCACCACATGGCGGACGATGACACCCACAGCCTCCTGACGCTCTGCGTTGTTATCGTAGAGCACCAGCTCATTCAGCTTGAAGCGATCCTTCTGCACCAGCAGGCTCTTGACGATGCCGGGGGTATAAGTGCTGCCGCCGCCGGCGATGACCAGTTTGAACGTTTTCATAAGGCAAGCCTCCTATTATAATGTTTTTTGTATGATGAATAAAAGCGGATATCTTATTCTGCGCGACCAAGGTAGCTGTCCACGATGGCACGCATCTTTCCCACTTTGGGGCCGTAAATGATCTGGATGTTGTTGCCCTTTACCACAAGACCTGCGGAGCCGGTGGGCTTGAACCACTCCTTGTCCTTGACCAGAGCGGCATCCTTGACCTGCACTCGCAGACGGGTCATGCAGTTATCGGTGTTCAGGATGTTCTCTGCACCGCCCAGTCCTTCCACGATATGGGCTGCGGTCTGTGCATCGTTTGCGCTGGCAGCAGTCTTTTCGGCTGCGCCGCTGCGAATCTGCTGCTTGACGGCAGCTGCGTTTGCGGCAAGGTCGGTGACTTCTTCGCCGTCCTCACGGCCGGGGGTCTTGAGGTTCATCTTCACGATGAGGAAGCGGAAAACGAGGTACATTACCACGATCTCCACCAGACCCACCAGCACGTACAGCGGCCAGTGGGTGCGGCCAATGCCTGCGGGCAGGTTCAGCACCAGAAAGTCAATGATGCCGTTGGTGGCGCAGACCCGGACGCCAATAAGGTAAACGATCATCTGGAACAGACCGTCCAGAACCGAGTACACCAGCCACAGCGCAGGAGCTGCAAACAGGAAGGTAAATTCCAGCGGCTCGGTCACGCCCACCAGACAGGCGGTAAGGGTAGCCGGGATGATCTGTGCCTTGGTGGCAGCCTTCTTCTCCTTTTTGGCGGTGGAGATAAAAGCCATTGCCACGCCGATCACGCCGAAGGTCTTCATCAGACCGTAGGTCAGAAAACGTGCGGAATCCCGCATCATTGCCACGCTGGGGTCACTGAGCAGGGCAAGGAACACAGGCTTTGCGCCAACGATCTGCTCACCGCCGATGATCATGCTGTCGCCCAGTGCGGAGTAGAGGAAGGGCGACCAGACCAGATGATGCAGACCCGTGGGGATCAGCACGCGGTTCAAGAAACCGTACAGGAACACGCCGAACGCGCCTGCACTTGCCATGACACCGGTCAGGGCGTTGATACCCGCCGCAGCCACAGGCCAGACGTAGCTGGCAACCACCGCCATGACCAGAACGATGGGCAGCAGCACCACAAAGACGAACTTGCTGTTGCCGTACATGGCCATGGCACCTTCAAACTCGGTGTCGATGAAGCGGTTGTGGACCAGCGCCACCACCACGCCAAGGATCATGCCCAGAAATACGCCCATGTCGGTAACGTGATAGCCGAGGCAGATGGTCTGACCGGTGCCGTACAAAGCGCTTGCCGTATCACCGGCGATGGTCAGTCCTGCCACATCCAGCCAGCGGGCATTGGCTGCCAGCCAGACCAGATAGCTGACCAGTGCCAGAAATGCCGCATCTGCCTTGCGCTTTTTGGCAAGGCTCATTGCGATGCCCACGCAGAACAGGATACCCAGATTGCCAATGACTGCACTAACGCCGCCATTGATGAATTTGCCGAGGGTCCAGACAACACCGCCCTCTGTCACCAGTGCCGTGTTGCTCATGACCGAAGAAATCGCCTGCAGCATACCCGCAATGGGCAGGAACAGAACGGGGCCCATCAAAGCTTTGGAAAAGCTCTGCATCGCATCCATAACTTTTTGTTTCATTGGTGTTCTCCTAACGTTCCATGAATCTCTCTTTTCAAATTGTCTCTTCGTTTCGGGGGTGCACCTTACCGTTTCGATGGCTTGATTATATCACTCTGCACAAAAAAATCTACCGAATTGGACTTTTTTTGAACTTGTTCGCAAAAGCTGAAACATGTTTCGCTTTCATGTTGGATACATCGAAATGTTTATTGACAAAATACGCGATTCAGCGTATACTTTATGGAATCAAGCCGTTCTTTGATTCGAAAATCGGAGTAAAATATGAAACACGACCTTTACAAACTGGCAGATCAGCACCATCTGAATGCCAACGAGCAGCAGCTTTTGCAGGCGGTGCTGGAAACCGCAAAAAACGGCGGTCAGTGCAGCGTGCGAGAGTTTGCAGCGCAGAATTATACCTCCCCGGCGGCCGTGATCCGGCTGAGCAAAAAGATGGGCTATACCGGCTACACCGATATGATCTACCGCATCGGTTTTCTGATCCAGAACGAGATCGATAACAAAAACCACGCCTCCGACATTACCGCCTTTATCGGGGATATCCCCGAAGAAAAAATGCGCAGCTTTGTGGAGCTGCTCCACGAAAACCGGCAAAAGCCCATTCTTGTGACCGGCACCGGGTTCTGTGCCCCTTTGCAGGAATTTATGGTGCGGAAGCTGCTGGTTCTGGGCTACTGCGCCATCGGCTCCAACAGTTATGAGGTCTACGAAAGCGGTGCACTGAATGCCGGGCTGGTCATCGCCATCAGCAAAAGCGGAAAGACCAATACCATCCTGAAGCCGGTGCAGGACTCCTTTGCACAGCACCGGAGCATCATTGCCTTTGTGGGTGCCGACAATTCTCCCATCGCCCGCTGTGCAGACCCTGCCTTTGTGCTGCTGGACGACAAGATGCTGGACGACCGGAACCTTACCGCCAACTATTTCTATGCGCGCGTGCTTATCACCTTTGAATACCTCATGGATCTTGTTCTGGAGAAGGACGAGCATCCGAACGGAAAAGAAGGGCAGTGAGCGGTTTTCACGCCTGAGAATACGGTCTCTCCTTTCCAATGCCATCAGAAAAGCCGCCCCGGCTAAACCCGGAGCGGCTTTTCTGGTGCAGATATAAAAAGCTAATTATTCAATTTTGACCCGGTGTCCAGAAAACTGGGTACACATTATTTCAAGCTGAAACGCTGTCACTCTGTAGGAACTGCGTAATGTCTGACGATTATCCTTCTACTTTGACCGTAGCACGATTGCTCTTTGCGTTTCCATCCGCATCCAGCGTGATCTGCACAAAATGTTCCGGCTTGTCGTAATCCTTTGTCTCGCCGTCATCGGTAAGAAACTCTGACATTGGCTGGAGCACTTGTGGCTTCAGCCTTATTTTCAATCCAATAGCTGCGGTTGTGCAGCTATTTCAATACAATATCCTCGAAACGTGATGTTCCTGTTTGCCCAGATACAGTTCCACGACCATCCTGCCGCTTTCACTGTTGCAGAGTTCTTCCTTGCAGTAGCCGCAGAGTTTTCCTTCCGCTTCCGATACATAGCGGTGCAGCGGTTCCTGCAGGTCTTTCGGGATGCTGCTCCACGGAATGACATAGCTCATGCCGGTTTCCCCCACATCCACGGTGCAGGCCCGCTCACTGTCCTCATCGGACAAAATCAGACTGACCAAAAACACGTCTGCGAACGGTGCGCCCTGATACTCTACCTTTTGCCGCCTGCGCTCCGTCCGAAGCTCATCCAGCGCTTGATTCAGGTCATTTTCTGGCAGCGTGGACTTGTACAACAGGACATGCAGTTTCTGCTCCGCTGACCCACTGTCATTCTGACCGTTGGCCGAGAGTTCTACATCTGCATGGATGGCGCAAATTTGTTTCTGCATCGCAGTGCGCAGAGTTTCCAGTTTCTGCTGCCGTTCTGCTTCCAATTGCTGTGCGGACTTTTGATGTACTTCTTTGGCTTCTGACTGTTGCGCAGCATGCTCCTGCTTGGGCTCTGGCTTAGGCTTTGACCATTCGCTGTGCTTTTCTGCGTCAGCCTCCGAAACGTTTTGCCCTAGTACAGTCGGCACCGACACGCTTTTGGCACCGCTTTGTGCTACCGATGCTTTCTGTGCCGCAGAAGGACGCTCCGTTCTCCTTGGTTTTACCGACCGCGTTGCACCTGTGCCCGTGTTTTTCGCTTCCGGCCTTGGTGTTTTCACTTCAGGAGCAGAATTCTTGACACTTGCCGGTCGAGCCTGTGTCTGCATCTGCCAGAAATCGCCGCCGGTGCGCTGACAATAGGACGTCTCCGCTCGTTTCCGGCTGCTGCGCACACCTTCACAGATCCACGAAAAAATCAGGTAGCGCTCCAATGTGTTCCAAAAGCTGCTGCGCCGATGGCAGGGTTTATGCCGTCCACGGGACGCATACACAATCACTGACAAGCATCCGAAGAACAGAAAACCTGCCGCAAACCCGATTCCTGTAAACAGCTTTTTGAAAAAGCCCATCTCTCACACCTCTTCCGGTTACAGTTTCGCCTGATATACCCGCTCTGTCCGGGCATCAAAGCAGCAGAAAATCACCTGCATTGCGTAATCCGCATGTGCTTCCAGCCACTGCGCCACTGTTTTGACCGCAATCTCCGTGGCATCTTCCAGCGGGTAGCCATACACGCCGGTCGAAATTGCCGGGAAGGCAATGCTGTGGAGTTCATGCTCTTTGGCAAGGTTCAGCGAGTTGCGGTAGCAGTCCGCCAGCTGCGCGGCATCCTCTGCTGTGCCGGAATAAATCGGCCCTACCGTATGAATGATATACTTTGCTTTCAACCGGTAGCCCTTAGTGATTTTTGCTTCTCCGGTGCGGCAGCCGTGCAGCGTGCGGCACTCCGCCAGCAGTTCCGGCCCTGCTGCCCGGTGGATAGCACCGTCCACACCGCCGCCACCCAGCAGACTGCGATTGGCCGCATTTACGATGCCGTCACAGTCCAGTTTGGTAATATCACCCTGCACCACTTGAATCTGATTTTTTACTTTTTCAGAAATCATTGTAAACACCTCACTTTTTGAGCAGCTCCAGCGCCTTGTCCATGGGCACACAATCGGCATAGCGGTCCGGCCAGAGGAATTCATTGTAATAGTGGTAGCTCTGCTCCCCTGTCATGTACTCGTTGTCCTGCGTGGAATTTGCATAGGCAGGGACGATCATGTGCAGGCCATGCTCAGAGCCCGCCTCCACCGTTGCATTGATGCAGAAGTCGGTCATGATGCCGCAGACCATCACATCTTTTTCGCCCTTTTTCGTCAGATATTCCAGCAGACCGCTTTCTTTTTTGAACGCACTGCATACGGTTTTGACGAACCGTTTTTCAGTCAGCAGCGGTGCAAACCCGGAATAGACCTCAAATTCATCGTCTCCGATGGAAAAGCCTGTACCGGGCCCATCGTCATGCTGGACATAGACGACCTCGATTCCCTGTTCGCGGGCAGTCCGGATCAGCTCCTTGATGTTGCTGACAAACTTTTCAAACGCATACAGGCGTTCATCCACGATACCTTTCTGTGTATCCACAACCAGTAAAACCATGTGTAAGCCCCTCCTGTGTATCTTTGGTTTCATCCTACCATAGACCGTTGCTTTCTACAAGCGGATTCAAAAAATCCCCACAGGGAAAACCTGTGTTTCACCTGCAGGGATTGATTCAGCCACCCAAGACGATCAGGATCAGCACCACGACCACTGCAATAGCGATCAGGCAGCCGCATCCGCTGCCGTCCCCGCCGCCACCGCCATTGTTGTTGTGGTTTCCGCCACCACCACCGCCGCCGGACGAGCCGCCGAAGTTGCGGTTGAACGCCGTCATGTACTGGGCATAGCCCGTATCGCCCTTGCCGAAGTAGCCATAATCACCGTTTGACATTGTTTTGTTCTCCTCAGAAATATATTTTTTCCCTTCTGAGGTTCATTTTATCGAAAGTGATGTCCAACAAGCATCTCTTTCAAAGCATTTTATGCAAAAATCTTTGAAAGCCATGGAAATAACGATTTCTTAAAAGTGATACCAAAGAACTTCTGCGCCTCCTCCAGATTCATCATCAGGCAGTCTCTGGACTTACGTACTTCCAATGTCTCTGGCAATTCTTTCAAAATTCTGTCGGCCTCATATGTCGCACCCGCATTATAGCAGAGTTCATTTGTTCGGGGATAAATTTCAAATGAATCCTTGCTGGTTTTCCATGCATTTTGAATTGTTTTTATTGCGTAGCTTCCCGTTACTTTCTCGCTGAAATAATCCTCAAGACTCAAAACTCGAATATATTCTGGCAGCGTTTCCGGCCCATACTCTTTAAAAATATTCATAAGGACCTGTGACGATGCTTTCAGAATATCAGGCGCTTCATCTTGTTCATCATCTTTCATCAATTCCAGCAATTCCGGAACAATTTCAAGCATCTGTCGCAGATATTCCCGATAAAGTGCCGTCCCAACCTCCCGCTGAACCGTACGCACAATATTGCTGCTCATCACTTCTGTGTTGGTCAGTCCTGCCTGAACACGACAGATCACTGTCCGGCGAATCACTTCCGGTGCAACAGCTTTGACATCTTCATTTGCACTGATCACAACAGCCGGATAGTTTACCAAATGCTCTGCAATCCCAAAATCATCATTCTTGATTGTTTCGATCGCATGTTGACTGAATCTTGTATTTGTCAGATCGTCCACAATAATCGGTGCTCCATGCACCGTTTGTTTAAGGCTACCTTCGGAAGTTTTTTCAGCCCAGCCTCATCGAAAGCCGCTTTGGCCGCCTTGTGCAACGCAATGCTCTCCCGATTTGCTTCCAAGAATCGCTTGCTATATCCTGCTTTTCGATAGGCCTCATAGATGGACCTTGTTTTGGCATAGTTGATAATGTGCGTTTTCATTACCGCAATTTCTGCCATCCGCGCTTCCGCAGCTTTGATGGAGTCGCCCAGTTCGTGATAGCGCATCGTTGCAGCACGCACCTGTTCTTCCATTTCATCCATACTCCCGATTTTGTTTTCCTGCAGAAAAATCAGCGTCTTGGACATCTCCTTCAGGTTGTACCGCTTCGCCCATCGCGCATAGAAAGCGTAACAGGCAGTTCATCGGGCTGCTGCCAGCCCATGCTGATGGCAATGTCTGCGCAGCGGACAACTATGAATCCGCATGCAGTGCGCACAACTGGCCATAGGAGCGAAGCAACTATGGTAAGCGACCCCTGCGGGTCGGCATCCACCAGCAGCACCTTTTTGCCTTCCCGTGCAAGCCCCACGCCCAGATTTTCGCAGGTCGTGGTTTTGCCGGTTCCGCCTTTCTGATTGACGATGGCAATCGTGGTTGCTTTTTTCGACATTTTCATCACCCCCTGTTCGATAAATCATGATTGGTTTGGTTCTGGTAATAAAGCTGCATGGTCGTGGGTGCATTGTAGAGTGCAGCCAGCAGATACTGCTTCATGTTCCGGACCGGTGCGGTACTTTCTGCAAGACACTTCAGCACAAAGCGGATATGGTCTGCATTCAGCTTCATGAATCGGCTGCGCACGACCTCCGCAGGCTTGTCATCCCCTGCCACCCGCAGCATTCTGCGTTTCGAAGAGCAGGTATCCACCAGAAGATTCACGATTTGATGGATGGTGTCCTCCTCATCCGGGCAGACCCGGAGCAGCAAGTCCACCTCCAACGACTGCATAAAATACGCTTCCAGCCGTGTGCGCTCATCTGGTTCGCTTTCCGCATCGGAAGAGAAAGGATCAGGTTCACTCCCCTCGGTTTTATTCCACTCAGTCTTATTTCCTCGTGATTTTGCCGCCTCCGGCTGCGCTGAATCCGCGGCACCGGAACCGTTCTTTTCACGATTCCGGAAACGCGGGTCTGCAAAGTTTTTGACATAAATCAGGTTGGGTTTGCCAAGGCCTCGCCGCTTGCGTTCCACCAGCCCGCACTGTTCCAGTTCCCGGAACAGCTTGGTTGCTTTATTGTCTGCACATCCCAGCGCATCCATGACCGCCTGCACGGGGAAGATGATATACACTCTCCCCTGCTCATCCAGCCAACCGTTTTTCACGGACAGGCTCATGCGGTCCAACAGGATGCCGTACAGCGTTTTGGCATCAGTGGACAGGTCCTTGAATTTTATGTCCCGGAATAAAATTTTGGGCACCCGGAAATACGAGAACATCTCGCCCGACTGCCCATAGAAATAGTCAAGCATCCTGATTTCCTCGCTTGTTCTGCCTTGTCACATCCTTGACACCTCCGTTCGTAGTATGATGAAATATGTATGACTATCGTTATTTTTCTTTGCAAAGATGGCCTGCCATGCTACAATAGCCGCATCTACGGCCACCGGACAACAGGAAAGGAGTATCTCATGGCCAAAACTGCCGACACCATTGCCATCTATTCCCGCAAATCCCGCTATACCGGCAAGGGCGAAAGTATCGGAAATCAGATCGACCTCTGCCGCGAATATATCTGCACTCACTACGGCGATGCCGCTGCGGAACATGCCGTTGTCTTTGAGGACGAGGGCTTTTCCGGCGGCAACCTGAACCGCCCAGATTTCAAAAAGATGATGACTGCGGCCAAGGACCGGAAATTCAAGGCCATTGTGGTCTACCGTCTGGACCGCATCAGCCGCAACATCAGCGACTTTTCCAGCCTGATTGAAGAACTGGGACGGCTGGGCATCGACTTTGTGTCCATCCGGGAAAGTTTTGACACGTCCAGCCCCATGGGCCGCGCGATGATGTACATCGCATCGGTATTCAGTCAGCTGGAGCGCGAGACCATTGCGGAGCGCATCCGGGACAACATGCACGAATTGGCAAAGACCGGGCGCTGGCTGGGCGGCACGACCCCCACGGGCTATGCTTCCGAGAGCGTCAAGAGCATCACGGTGGACGGCAAGACCAAAAAGGCCTGCAAGCTCAAGCTGCTGCCGGACGAAGCAGAGATCATCTACAAAATTTTTGACCTCTACGAGCAGTACGATTCCCTGACCATGACCGAGACCGAACTGCTGCGGCAGGGCATCAAAACAAAAACCGGGCGTTCGTTCACCCGGTTTTCCATCAAGTCTATTTTGCAGAATCCCGTCTACCTCATTGCAGACAAGGACGCTTATCCGTATTTTATGGACAACGAAGCGGAGCTGTTCGCATCGTTGTCAGGAAAATAGGCAAGCCCTCCTTCATAGATTACAGTAACCGTTTATGATACTATGGGGAGGGGTCGGCATGTTTTTATCTCTTCTGCAATTTTTTGCCACAAAGTTTCTGGTCCTGGCGCTTCATCTGGAAAGCGGCAGCTTCCCGCGGCCCCTCTCTGCCCGGGAGGAAAACGAAACCTTTGCCGCACTGCGTGCCGGTGACCCTGCCGCACGGGAAAAACTGATCCGGCACAATCTGCGTCTGGTGGCACACATCGTAAAAAAATACTACGCCCTGCCCGGCGATCAGGACGACCTTATTTCCATCGGCACCATCGGCCTGATGAAAGCGGTAGACACCTTCGACTCTGACCGTCGGGCACGCTTTTCCACCTACGCCAGCCGGTGCATTGAAAATGAGATCCGGATGCAGTTCCGCCGGAACCGCAAAACCGGCGGGACCGTCTCGCTGCAGGAAGCGCTGGAATCAGATGGTGACTCTGCGCTGACGCTGGCCGATGTGCTGCAGGACAGCTTCTGCATGGAGGACACCTGCGAAACGCAGGACGATATCCGCCGGATGCGGCAGCTGCTGGACGGCCTGCCCGCCAGGGAGCGACAGATCATTCTGCTGCGGTATGGTCTTTCCGGCCAGCCGCCGCTGACCCAGCTGGAAACTGCAAAACTGCTGGACATCAGCCGCAGCTATGTTTCCCGTCTGGAAACTCATGCGCTGGAACTTCTGCGCCAGCGGTGGGATGTTCCGAGCACAAAAACAGCGCAGAGGTGAACGGTGTGCTCACCCCTGCGCCATGCAGTCAGCTGTCCAGAATTTTCAGCTGCAGTTCGTCCAATTGTTCAAAAGTATACAGTCGGTTCAGCGCTTCCACCAGTTCCTTTTTGGAAAGACGCGGCGGCAGGCCCAGCGCGTTCAGAAGCTTTGCCTTGCGCTCGGCGCTGCCCGGCCTGCCGGAAAGCCCCCACTCGTAGAGGTCGGTATAGGTAATCTGCCGTCCTTCCGGGCGGGCCGCTGCGGCACCCGCCTCAGCGCCAAGGGCATCCCGCAGCGCCTGTAGAACAATGGCATCGTCCACGCCCTCGACCCCCAGCAGGCCCTCCTTGCCGGGCTGTTCCTTGCGCTTTTCCTTGCCGTGGATCGCGGGCACGTAAGCCTGAACCACATTCTTTTCTCCCACCAGATTGGTGATGTAGGTGCGGATGCGGAAGCCTGCTGCGTCCGAATCCGTCAGCAGGATCAGGCCGTTTTTCTGCGCCAGCGCTTTGAACAGCTGCTGGCGCTTTTTGTCGCTGTAAATGCCAAAGCCATCCGTCAGCAGGATCATGGCATCGGTCAGATGGGAGAGCCGGGCCGCATCGTACTTGCCCTCCACAATGAGCACCCGGCTGGTATGGATCATTTCGTTTTCCTTCATCGTCCGCTCCCCGCCATTGCCAACCGGCACAGCGCTGTTTCCAGCAGGATCTGGTCATCGGTAGGCTGGCTTTTCAGGCTCTGGTCCAGTTCCAGCAGCACCTGCATACAGTTTTCGATCTGGCCCAGCGTGTAATGCGAGGCTGTTTCGGTCGACCGCTTGAGCCGGTAATCACTGCCCTTATAGCCAAAATCCTTGAATACCGTGCTGTAATTTTTCCGTTTTGCTGCCCCCAGCTTGACCCGGTACAGATCCACATAGCTGCCGATCATGGCCGCTGTAATGGCAATGGGCTCCTGCTGCAGGCGCAGCAAAGTCTGCAGCTTTTTGCAGGCACCTGTGGCGTTTTTGGTCGTGATCATGCGGATCATCTCGAACACGTCTGCTTCCAGACTGACCGTGCCCATTTCCGCCACCATCGCTGCCGTGACCGTCTGATACCCGGACAATGCACAGAGTTTGTCCACCTCATTTTCCAAAAGGAACGGATCCTCGCCGCAGCGCTCCAGCAGCGCCGCCGCTGCGCCGTCCGGCAGGGTGGTTTTCTGCTCCTTTGCGCGGTCGATCATCATCATTTTCAGTTCAAAGGGCTTGGGCTTAGCCAATTCTTCGGTGTAGCCAAGCGCCTTGCACTGCGCGATCAGCTTCTGTGCGCGCTTGCCTGTTTTGAGCTTGCTGCGCTCCAGTTCAAACACACTTCCCAGCACCACCACAGCATTTTCCAGACTGGAAAGGGTGCTGTTCAGCTCTTCCAGATCCTTGTCACTGTAAGCTGCAGGGTCGATCTCCGGCAGCACCACCACACGCCGGGTACCAAAAAATGAGATGGTGCCCGCCGCCATGATGAGCTGTTCGATCTCCGGCGCAGCTCCATCCAGAACCGTGGCATCCTCGTCGCTGTCTGCGGTCAGGATGCGGGTGATGGCCGTGATCGCCTGCCGGACAAGATACCGCTCGCTGGAATAAAAATAATATACCGGACAGCCCTTGTCGGCCAGCTGCCGCAATTTTGCTTCCGTTGCCAAACGGCTCTCCCCTTTCTGCTGTAGCTGGTACTATACTTATAGCAAATGTTATTGTACCACACTCGGCCCGGATTGCAAAGCATCAGTGCAGTTTCAGCCCGCCGCGCCGCCGCAGGCTGATGGATGCCGCCCGTTCTTTTCTGTTGTCCATCCAGTCATAGCTGCGCAGGGCCAGAACATTTTTATACTGCACAGCATCTGGCTTTGCAGGGGATGCCAGCAGCCACTGCACTGTGACCTGTTTTGCCAGTTCTACAGTTTCATTGACCACGGCAAACTGCCGGTTGCCCACAGTCAGCCGCACAAGACAGCCATTCCGGGTGCGCAGCATTTCTACCAGAGCCGGTGTGCACCGCAGCTTTTGTGCTGTGTTCACCGCCATTTCTGCTGCCGGAAGTGTCCGCTCTGCTTCCAGTGTACAGGCCGTTTTAGGGTTTGTACGCAGGTCTGCCACAAGCTCCACAGTCTGCACGCCCCGTCGGGCAAGCTGGTTTTCCACTGCGTTCTGGGCAGAAGCTCCGCCCCGGAACAGCACCACGGCGGTATCGTTCTGGGTGACGACCACTGCCGGCGCGTTGGCGCTGCCTACAAGGTCGATGTGCACCACATCCCGGCTGAGAGCATTGCCCAGCCCGATGGAAACAGCTGCCGCCAGCAGGATGCATGGTCCTGCCACCCGCAGCCGTACTCTCCAGTGGAACGCCAGCCAGCCCAACAGGATCAGCACCAGACACACGATGGCTGCATAGGCCGTATCGAAGTAGATTCCCGCGCCCGGTTTTGCAGAGATCCAGACGGCCCAGCGGTCGAGCAGGCCGGTCAACGCCGCAGACGCTGCGGACAGCACCCCATACAGCGGAGCAAGAGCGGGTACCAGGCCGGCAAAGGCCGTGCCAAGGCCCAGCAGCATCATGGGCTGGATGAGCCACAGCACCGCCACGCTGGATGCCACCGCATAAATGCTCACACTCAGCCCGCGCAGCACCAGCACCGGGAATGTGGCCACCGAAGCACAAAACGAGATGCAAATGCTTTCCGCAAGGCCCCAAAGACGTTCCGGCAGTTTGAAATACCATGGGCGCTTCACCGGATTTTTCGCGTTTTTCCAGAACTGGCGGTACCACGCATCCCGGGCGCGGCGGATGCACACACCGCCTGCCACCGTGCCCACCACCGCCGCAAACGAAAGTTCAAAGCCGATATCGCACACTGCATAGCTGTTGCCTGCGGTCATAACGATACCTGCCACCGCCAGAGAGGTAAGGGTATCCGGCGGGCCGTACAGCCACACACCCAGTGCACCGACCCAGACCGCCACTGCGGCGCGGCATACCGAGGGTGTGAAGCCGGTCACGCCCATCAGCAAAAAGGCCAGCAGACTTCGGAATACCGCCCGGCGTCTGCGCCTGCGGTAGCTCTGCTCCCACTCGTAGGGCAGGAGTGTGCTGAGGATATCACCGCACAAAATGGACACATGCATTCCGCTTACCACCAGCACATGGGCAAGACCCGCGCCCCGGTAGGCGCTGCGCATGGCCGAAGACAGATAACTCCGGTCGCCGGTAGTCATGGCAGCCAGCACACCGCCGGTCTTGCCGTCCATACGGCGGCGCAGCGACGCACTGAGCCTTTGCTGCAGGCGGTGGGTGCGGGCGCGGAAGCTGCCGCTTTCGCCCAGAACTGTAAGCTCCGGCCCGTCCTCGTCCATTTCCGCCTGCAGAGCGATGCCGTCCGCATACAGGCTGACCCGGCTTCCGGATGCCGGGGCCGACAGTATAAATCTTCCCTGCACCCTTTCCCCGGCTTTGCACTCCGGCAAAGCACTGCACTCCACCCGGAAGGATGCCGCGCTGCCGTTCACTTTCTCTACATGCAAAACCGCATCCACGATACCGGGATCGTAGGAATCCGCCGTGCTTTCCACCTCTGCGGTCAGCATCAGCGGACGGCCTGCATACTGCACACGGATGCGCTCCAGCCGGTTTGCCGTGTGCAGCACCGATGCCATACCCACAACAGCACCCAGCAGGATGCAGAGCGCTGCTTTGCGGGCAGCATCAAAGATGCACAGCACCAGACAAACGGCAACAAAAAATGCCGCAAACGGCACAAAAAGCTCCGTTTGCGGCAAAAAAGCACACACTAACTCCACACCCAGCATTCCAGCGCAGAAAACGCAGAGCGGGCGGCGCATTGCAGCTTAGTGGAAGAACAGGGGCAGCGGCTCAAGGAAGATGATATCCTTGCGCTCAGCTGCATCGCCCTCGGCCAGAACAGCGGCCTGACCCACAATGGTGCACTGGGTCCGCTCAGCCAGCGCATCCAGAGCCTTGAGCGAACCGCCGGTGGAAATGACATCGTCCACCACCAGAACGCGCTTGCCGCTCATCTTGTCCAGCTCCTTGCGGTCGATGACCAGCTTCTGCTTGCCGGCGGTGGTAATGGACTGATCCTCCACCACCACGGGGTCGGTCATATACAGCTTTTCGCCCTTGCGTGCGCAGACGTAGGGCTTGCCGCTCTGGCGGCTCATCTCGTGTGCCAGAGGGATGCCCTTTGCCTCGGCGGTCAGCAGGATATCAAAATCCGGGCACTTCTTCAGCAGTTCAGCGGCAGCAGCCACGGTCAGCTCGGCATCACCCAGCATGATAAAAGCAGCAATGTCCATGTGGTCATTCACCTTGCAGATGGTCAGCTCACGGGTCAGGCCTGCAACGTGCAGAGTATAGGTCTCAGCCATAATTCAACGCTCCCTTTTTATTGGAATCAGACAGGCAGCTTTTCGCCGCCCAGAACATGGAAATGCAGATGTTTCACGGTCTGGCCTGCGTCCTCGCCAACATTGGAGATGACGCGGTAGCCGTTGTTCAGGCCCTGCTCCGCAGCCAGCTTTGCGATCACTGCAAAGATATGGCCCAGCAGTGCGCCGTCCTCTTCGGTCAGCGCAGCGGCAGAGACAATGTGCTTTTTGGGCACCACCAGAAAGTGCACCTTGGCCTGCGGGTTGATGTCGTAAAACGCCACCACCTGCTCGTCCTCGTACAGCTTCTTGGAGGGGATTTTCCCCTCCGCGATCATACAGAACAGACAATCTTCCATGGGAAACAACTCCTTCCTGATATTTTATAAACGTCCCCGCCCTCTCAGGCCGCTTTGCGTCCAGCTCTCCCAAAGAGAGAGCCCTTGGCAAAACCATAAACTTTGGCAGCGCGTCAGCGCTGACGGAGAGGGCGAACCCGTTTTCTTATTCGCCCAGAGCCTTCTTGACGATGGCGCCGACAGCAGCCAGAGCTTCGTCGATCTTGGTCTCGTCCTTCAGGCCGGCCATTGCAAAGTCCGGCTTGCCGCCGCCCTTGCCGCCGGCAATGGCAGCGATCTCCTTGACCAGAGCACCGGCCTTCAGGCCCTTTTCCTGTGCCTGTTTGGTCACAGTGACAGCCATGGTGATCTTATCCTCAGCCTTGCCCACCAGAACCGCCACAGCGGGCTTCACAGCCTTGTCGCGGATGGTATCGCACATGCCGCGCAGGGTGTCGCCGGTGGTGCCGGTGAAGTATGCAGAAGCGATCTTCACACCGCCGATCTCCTCGGCGTTGTCGAACAGGCTGGTCACCTTGGAAGCGGCGACCTGTGCCTTGATCTCTTCCAGCTCCTTGGCCAGAGCCTTGTTCTCAGCCATCACGGCCTCGGCACGGACGGGCAGAGCGGTCACGTTATTTGCCTTCAGGGTGTTTGCCACGGTATGCAGCATAGCCTCCTGCAGGTTTGCACGGATCAGCAGGTTGCGGCCGGTGACAGCCTCGATACGGCGGATGCCCGCAGCAACGGAGGCCTCGCTCACGATCTTGAAGCCGCCGATCTGGGCGGTGTTCTTCACGTGGGTGCCGCCGCAGAACTCGGTAGACCAACCCTCGATGTCCACAACACGCACGACCTTGCCGTACTTTTCGCCGAACAGAGCCATTGCACCCAGCTTCTTGGCTTCCTCAATGGGCATTTCCCGGACGGTGACGTTCATGGACTCGTAGATCTTGTCGTTCACGATCTTCTGCACGCGGGCCAGCTCCTCGGGAGTGACAGCGCTGAAGTGGGTAAAGTCGAAGTGAGTGATCTCTGCATCCTGATAGGAGCCTGCCTGATGGACGTGGTCGCCCAGCACTTCACGCAGAGCTGCCTGCAGCAGATGGGTGGCGGTGTGGTTGCGGGCAATGGCCATGCGGTATTCCTTATCCACCTGAGCGGTCAGGTGGTCGCCCACCTTCACGATGCCGCTCTCCAGCACGCAGGTGTGGACGTAGTATCCCTTGGGGGTCTTCTTCACATCCAGCACGCGCAGGCTGCAGTCGGCGCTGTTCAGCATGCCGTGGTCCGCAGCCTGACCGCCCATCTCAGCGTAGAAGGGAGTCTTATCCAGAACCACCAGCACGCCGTCCTTCGCTTTCTCGTCGGTAGCAATGGCATCGGTCAGGGTCTCCTCGTCGCTCAGGGCGACCACAACACCGGTGTCGTTCAGGGTCTCGTAGCCGGTAAAGACGGTGGGCTCTGCATCCAGCGCACCGAACAGATCCTCGCTCCAGCCGGAGATGTTCTTCTTCAGGCGCTCTGCACGGGCACGCTCCTTCTGCTTGGTCATTTCGGCGTGGAAGCCTTCCTCGTCGATCTCAATGCCCTGCTCTGCAGCGATCTCCTTGGTCAGATCCAGCGGGAAGCCGAAGGTATCGTTCAGCTTGAACACATCCAGACCCTTCAGCAGATGCTCATGTGCCTTTTCCAGACCGTCGATCATGTTGTTCAGGATGTTCATGCCGGCATCAATGGTGCGGGCAAAGTTTGCCTCCTCGGTGCCGATGACCTTCTTGATATAAGCATCGTGCTCGCGCAGCTCAGGGTATGCGGTCTCGCTGGACTGGATGACAGTCTCCACCAGCTCCACCAGGAACGGGTGAGTGATGCCCAGCATACGGCCATGGCGGGCAGCACGGCGCAACAGGCGGCGCAGCACATAGCCGCGGCCCTCGTTGGAGGGCAGGATGCCGTCGGACACCATGAAGGTGCAGCTGCGGATGTGGTCGGTGATGACGCGGATGGAAATATCGGTCTTGTCGTCCTCGCCGTAGGTCTTGTTGGCGATGTGCTCCACATGATGCAGCACGCTCTGGACGGTATCGACCTCAAACAGATTACCCACGCCCTGCATCACGCAGGCCAGACGCTCCAGACCCATGCCGGTATCGATGTTGGGGCGTGCCAGACGCTCGTAGTGGCCCTTGCCGTCGGCGTCGAACTGGCTGAACACCAGATTCCAGATCTCCATATAGCGGTCGCAGTCGCAGCCCACGCCGCAGGTCGGCTTGCCGCAGCCGTACTCGGGGCCGCGGTCAAAGTAGATCTCGGAGCAGGGGCCGCACGGGCCGGAGCCATGCTCCCAGAAGTTGTCTTCCTTGCCAAGACGCACCATGTGGTCAGGGGCGATGCCCACCTTCTTGGTCCAGATATCGTAAGCCTCGTCGTCCTCTTCGTACACAGAGATGTGCAGGCGGTCCTTCGGAATGGCCATCCACTCGTCAGAAGTCAGGAACTCCCATGCCCAAGGAATGACCTCCTCTTTGAAGTAATCCTGGAAGGAGAAGTTGCCCAGCATCTCAAAGAAGGTGCCGTGGCGGGCAGTGATGCCAACACGCTCGATATCCGGGGTGCGGATGCACTTCTGGCAGGTGGTCACGCGGTGACGGGGCGGCTCTTCCTGAGCCAGAAACCACTTTTTCATGGGGGCCATGCCGCTGTTGATCAGCAGCAGGCTGGGGTCGTTCTTGGGCACCAGCGGGAAGCTGTCCAGACGCAGGTGGCCCTTGCTCTCAAAGAAGCTCAGGTACTTTTCACGCAGTTCATTCAAACCGGTCCATTGCATAAGTTTTCTCTCCTCAATCGTCTTTGGCGCTCAGGCGCCGTTTTTATGCTGTTATGGCAGAGGGGCGGCACGGTGAAAAAACAAAAAGCAGCCCTCATCCCAAAAGGGACGAAGGCTGCTTGTGCATCAAACTCCGTGGTACCACCCAAATTGCAAAGGATAAAATGTGTCCCCTGCCGCTTTCGGCGCGTTAACGCTGCGCTGCGTCCGACTTGTGTCGCCGGAAGCTCCGGGGCGGCGCAAAATGGAACCGACCGGAACGCCTTGCAGCTGGAAGCGCTCTCTCTGAACGGCGGTGTGCATTTCTGACCCCATCATTGCCATCTGTCATAATTTTACATTCCGCAAAGCAGACACAATGCCCCTTTGCGTACAGCTAAATTATAGCATACGCAAAACGTTTGTCAACGGTTTTGAGCAAAATTTACGGCACCCAGATGCGGCGCACCTCCAGCACCTTGCCGCCCTGCACCACCAGCGTGGTATTATAGGTGGTCCAGTTATCGGGGTCTGCATTGATCGCTGCTGCCACCGCATCCGCACCCGTAGTCTCCACGGCTTCGGCCTGCGGGTCGGCAGAACTGTCCTTCAGCACTACATCCTCTGCCAGCGGCATCGTCTTTTCTCCCATCTCGTAATAGAGCGGGTAATCGTCAAAGGTCATCGTCCGGTAGGTGTCATCATCCTCCAGCTTCAAGTCCAGTCCGCCGGGCTGCTCCATGCCGCCGTTGATGCTTACAAGATGGTGCTGGTCATTCCGTTCAATGCTTTTCACCTCGGTTGTCACACATTGATCCTGCGCCGCACCCTCTTCATGGAAGGCGATCTTATCGCCGACAGCAAGCTTTTCAATCTCCTCTTTCTTATAAATGTCGTAGCCGAACACCTTTGCAGTCAATTTACCGTTCTGCACACCGGAGGTAATGGAGGCAGAAACAAATGTGGTGGTCTGCGTGTCATCAAGGTCATCTAGTGTCCATGTCCGCAGATTGATCGGTTCCGTAACGCCTTCTTCTGCCACATGGGACGAGGCCGGCACTACACTGGATGCGGGGGCGCTGGCGGGGGCACCGGAGCCGCCGCAGGCCGTCAATGCGATGCCAGCAGCCAGAACAGCCAGAATCTTATATTTCAGGTTCATAAAAATACCTTCTTTCTTGACGCGGTAGATTTATTCCGCTACAATAAAAACGAATCAAGAACCCATTCTATTGCAACTGATTTTAAGATAGAGAGGAATTTCCCGTGAAAATTTTAAAAGTAAAATGTCTTGCCCCCACCCGGCTGGACAATTATCTAATCCAGCAGTACCCCGCCCTGACCCCCGGCCGCCTGAACAAGGCCCTGCGGGAGAACAAGATCAAGCTGAACGGCAAAAAGCAGCCGCTTTCCACCCGCGTGATGGCCGGTGACGAGATCAAGCTGTTCATTCTGGATGAAGTTCTGGATGCGGACAGGCGTGTGGACGGCCCGGCGTGGAAGAACGCCCGCGGCCCGGCACAGGTGGTCTACGACTGCCCGCAGATCGTCGTTGTGAACAAGCCCGCCGGTCTTGCCGTGGATGGTCCGGAGGACGACACCCTGCTGAACCGCACCCTGCTCTACCTGAACCAGCAGGGCGAGTACAGGGAGAACGACCTGTACACCCCGGCGCTGTGCCACCGGCTGGACACCGGCACCAGCGGCCTTGTCATCGTTGCCAAGACCCCGGAGGCCGAGGAGCTGTTCCTTGCAGCCATCAAGAACCGCGAAGTGAAAAAGACCTACCTCTGCGTCACCTTCGGCCGTCCGATGCCGCCGGATGCCACTCTGGGCGGCTATCTGCTCAAGGACGCGGACCGCGGCATCGTGAAGATCGTGGAAGAAAAGCAGCCTGGTGCCAAGGAAGTGGAGACCCGGTACGAGACCATCGCCGTCTCCGGCCGTCTGGCCCTGCTGAAGGTGCAGCTGATCACCGGCCGCACCCATCAGATCCGCGCACACATGGCCAGCATCGGCTGTCCCATTCTGGGCGACAGCAAATACGGCAACAACACAGCCAACCGCGAGCTGAAACTCAAGTATCAGGCCCTGTGCGCATGGGAACTCACCATGCCCCACTTCAACCAGCCGGATTTCGAGTTCCTCAGCGGCAAGACCTTCCGCGCACCAAAGCCCTGGTATTACAGTCAGGTACTGGACGGGACCCTGAAATAAGCTTTTTTTACAACAAATTACAGCAAAAAAAGAAATCCCGGAAGTGTATTCCGGGACTTCTTTTTTTCGTTTATGATTTTACTGGAATAGACCGCCAAACCAGCCCAGAGTGGACTCAGTTGCATTTGCAAAGGCATCCTGAACCTCCTGAATGCTGTCCAGCAGCTTGGTGCCCTCGGTATCCTTCACCGACCAGTAAACGCCGCTGCTTGCCGAGCCATCCGAAACCGTGAAGTCACTGGTAAAGCAGAGGTTATCGCCCTGAGAATCGGTCACGACCACCATGTAGGTGTAATTGCCTGCGGGCAGTTCACCAAAGCGGATGGAGCTGTCCAGCGACTTGAAGGAGAAGATTGCCGTATTGGGTGCTGCCTGTGCAGTGAACACCGTCTGGTCGTTCTCGTCCAGCACTGCCACCTGCACATTGGTCAGGGTGGTGCCCAGCGCAGCATTTGCAGTGCCGGTCAGTGCCATGCCCTTGCCCGCACGAACATTGATGGGGTAGCTCATGCCTTCCAGACGCAGGCCGTCAGCCTCTGCAGCAATGGAGTTGTGATCTGATGCCACATACCAGTAGCAGGAGGACCTATTGACTGAAACGCTGGAGTTTTCCAGCGGGATGCGTCCGGAAGAGATATTGCCTGCCGGATCGGAGCAATAGAAGGTGCCGTTGGTGTAGTCGGTGAGCAGCACTGCATGGGGCTGGCCGCGGTCATACAGCACGATGCCCTCCGGGTGCTGCGAAAGCAGGGTAATCAGGGTCTGCACTTTTTCCTGTTTGCGGGAGGGCAGTGTGCCGTAGCCCACCTGCATCTCCTTATATGTAAAGCTGTGGGAAAGCCCGTTGGACCATGCTGTGGAACGGACACTGTTCTCGGTCACAGTGGACCAGTCGGTCAGGCCATCAAAATAAGCACGGCGGCGCAGCATCATGGCTGCGGATGCCAGCGTGCAGGTGCCGCCGCGGCTCTGCTTGAAGTAGAAGCCTGCGTCCACATTCAGATCAACCGCCAAGGCAGCCGGCAGGCAGGTGAGCATAAACACCAGTGTCAGCACAAGGCTCAGCAGTTTTTTACGGGACGGTGCAGCGGTATTCACGGGTAGGTTCTCCTTTCAGCTTCCATGGTTTGTTACGTTTACCACCATAAAGTATACCAACCTGTTACCTTTTTGTAAACGTTTGTGAAGCTTTTTTCTCAATATCAACACGTTTTGGCAGTTTTTGTTGGAGAGAATGCACAGTTTCCGGCAAGATATTCTACATTTTTTACAAAAATCCCGTCCTGACATTTTTCAAGCACACCGCATTTTGCATTCTTTTTTCATTTTCTGACCACGCTGTGGGCAAACAAAAAAGCTCCACAGACGAACTTTCGCATTTATGCTGCGCCAAAGTATTTTTTGCTTTTTGAACCCTACCGCGCCGCCGATGGTCGCCGGTCTGCGTAAACTGTAATATTTTTGTAACCATTCCGGCAAACAAAAAATCCCCCACCAGCTTTCCGTCTTTCGGATTGCCAGCGGGAGATTTTCATTTCAGTGCAGAATCATCGTCAGCTCATAGGCCACAAGGCCGGAAACCAACGCCGCAATTACAGCCCACCAAAGTTTGTTTCCAAGTGTTCCTGGGGCTTTTTCCAGCGCAGTCAGGCGGTCGTCCTGTTTTTTGTTTTGAGCCGTTACAATTTCAAGGCTCTTGTTTGTGTTTTCGAGTTGCTGAATCGTCAGCTTGATGTTGGTGTTCATGCCATTCACCGCATCAGTCAGCTTTTCCAAGTCGTCTAGCGAAGTAACCAATCCACTTTATCAAAGGCCAGCGCATAGAGGAACAGCGGTTCTTTCAGGCGGGGATTTTCAGCCATATGATCTGCCAGCTTATGGGCGCTTGCCGTCTGAACCCCGGAAAGCTCTGCCACATACTGCTTCAAAAAACCTTCAAATGTCAGCTTTCGCATGGTCTCCACCTCTCCACATACTCCTGATAACGGATATAAAAATCTCGACAATGACCGTGCTGATTGCCGTATCATAATCTTCCGATGGATACTTATACTTTTTCAAGAGGTGCTTCACCATCTTCCGCATACTGGCACGAGCGGTTTCTTTTTTCTGCAGGTCTATTACGCTCGCATTACTGAATTTCTGCGTTCCCAGCCATCTCCATTGCAGCGTTCGATTGACACAGGTTGAGTTATCGGCAGATACAGAAAACACAACGGGCGGCTCTGGTAACAGAGCAGCCCGTTGTGTTCGTTTATGAAAAGGAGAACTTAGATCTCATACCACTTGATCTCGTTGGCATCCAGATGCAGAGCAAAGCTGCTGCCGTCTGTGGTGTAAACGGTGGTGTCCTGCGGCTCGTACGTGTTGTTCACAACGCAATACTTGCCATTTTTGACATAAGCATGGACTTCCACATTGTAGTTGGAACTGAACCAAGTGTGCAGTTCATCCTCGCTGTGGGCACTCCACAAGATGGCTCGGTAAAGGGTGCGGCTGTTGGCAAAACTATACGGTACACCGCTGATGTATACGGCACGTCCCTTGCCGAAATCATGCGCCGCCATCTGCACTTCCTTATTCCGCTGCACCAGCACTTCCGTGCCTTCCAGGGCATAAATGTTCTTCTTTCCCTCACCGAAGTCGATGGGTTTGTCAGCATCCTGCAAGATGAAATGATTTGGATGCTCTTCCCAGTTGTACTTGTCGTAGTTCAGGGTAAAGCCATTTTCTTCCTCCACGCCCAGAACACTGGCCATCTGGAGGATATGACCCTGATATGGATGACCGGACGGTTCTCCAACACCGATGAAGCCGCCACCGTTCCAGACGAACCGGCGAATGGCGGAGGAGATTTCCGGGTCTTCCCACCAGATACCGCCAGTGTGGGCGGTGTCGGCATCGCCTACATTGATGATGACATCCACCGTTTCCAGCAGCTTCGGATCGTTCTTGATATCCTCAAAGCTGATAAACTTCACATCAAACGGTGCGCCAGAAAGCATTTCAATCACGCCCGAATAGCTGTAATTCTGCTTGTAGTAGAGGGCATGATGCACCATATGACAGCCCCATGCCCGCATTTTACCCCAGCAGTTCAGCACAGCCACCCGTTTGACGCAGTAAGGCGTAGTGCCCTTGATATTCTCGTACAGTTCGCGGAACTCCTTGCAGACGCTCTCTACATAATCCACGAACTCCGGGAACTGCAAGGCCAGTTTCAGATAGCCGCCATAGCCGATGCGGTCGATGGGCTTGCGCAGGATGGCACGGCGGGCTGTGACCCAGTTTTCTTTGGCTTCTTTCACCGGGTCGCCGCCCTCATGGAAAGTGTCCGGGAAGAAGTAAGGCAGAAAGCGTCCTTCCGTGTACTTCACGCCCTCGATGTCGGAGATCAGACGCAGCGTGGAGCCATTGCCCACGCTGCCCACCACGGCATCCAGCCCGATGGTCTTGAACTCCGGCATAAAAGGCTCGGTGCCGATCCAGTGATCGCCCAGGAACATCATCGCCTCGCAGCCGCACTCGTGCGTGATGTCCACCATTTCTTTGGCCAGCTTTGCTACTTCGCGCCGCTGGAACGCCTGAAAATCACGGTATTCCTTGCTGGGCACACGATACTGGTTGTTGTAGTAGCCCTGGTCGATGATATACTCCGGGCGGAACTTGTAACCCACTTCCTGCTCAAACTGATTGAGGATATATGGGCTGACGGAAGCAGAATAGCCATACCAGTCCACAAATTTTTCCCGCTTGAGTTCATCGAAGATCAAGGTGAACTGATGGAAGAACGTGGTATAGCGGATGACGTTCACATACGGATGATCTGCAATGAATTTTCGCAGACGTTCCATCGAATATTTGTGGGTTTTCGGCTGGCGCACATCAAATGTGATCTGATGCTCGAAATTCGTCCAGCCGTTGGTGGTGGCATTGTACATATGCACCGGATCCCAGATGAGGTAGGCAAGGAAACTCACGGTATACTCATGGAACGGCACCGCCTGCACGGTCACGCTGCCATCCGCATAGCTCCATTGTTCTGGCGGCACAGGCTGACCCGTGGAGCGATCCATGACCTCCCACCAGCGGGTGATGTCATCGTGATCGTTCACTTTCATCAGCTCCGGGCTGATGCCTTTCATCAGAGGGATGGTCACGGTCTCGCCGGGGGCAGTGTAGAAACCCGTCATAATGTAGCACTGCTGCACCTCGTCCGGGTTCGCTTTGGCCCATGCGTTATCCTTGCGCGTGGTATAATAGGTGGAATAGATCTTTGCATCGGCATTTTTCAGTTCCTGCGGAAAATCCGTACCATCGCAGTCACGGATGGCATCCGCACCCCACTTTTTCAGAATCTCCAACGTTTCGGGCACCACATCCAGGTCGGTCGGAATGGTAACGCGCCCGGTCTTGCACTTATCTTCCATAGTTTTCCTCTCTTATCCTCAATCCTGATAGGTTGCGTTGTAAATGGCCAGTACCGCCAGCAGCAGTGCCACGCCCACAAGCATGATGCCCAGCCCTGCCAGCTGTCCGGTCATTTTCCAGCCTGCCACAACCAATGCAATGGACAGCACAAACAGCACGATCATCAGCACGATGCGCAGGGCAGGATGTGTTTTCCAGAATGTTTTCATGTTTTGTCACCTTATCCTTTCAAGCCGCCCACCGTCATGCCCTGCGTCAGCTGCTTCTGCACACAGATGTACAAAATCAGAGTAGGCAGCATCACCAGCACAAGACCTGCGTACATGGTGCCGTACTGCGCAGCACTCTGCTGAGCCTGCATCAGATTCAGCAGACCCACCGGCAGAGTACGGGGTGCGCTGGTGGAACTCATAAGGGTCATGGAGATGATGTACTCATTCCAGAAAGACAGGAAGTTGAACAGAATAATGGTGATGATAGACGGCTTCGCCATTGGGAAAATGATACGGGTCATTGCAGAGAAATAGCTGGCACCGTCGATGTAGGCTGCTTCTTCAAAGTCGTGGGGCAAAGTGGCAAAATAGCCTGACAGCAGATAGATGGTAAAGGGCAGTGCCGTAGCTGCATACACGACCGCCAGAACGAACAGGTTGTTCAGCAAAAAGCCGCTGCCGATATGGTTTTTCAGCCACACATCACCGTCACGCAGCATCAGGAAGATGGGAACTACGATATAGTTGACATTGATGAACAGACCTGCCATAAACAGCGTGTTCAGCAGCTTGCAGCCCTTGAACCGGAAACGGGACAGGCAGTAAGCTGCCGGCAGCGCAATCACCAGCAACAGCACCAGAGCCAGTGCTGTGACCAGAACGGAGTTGAGCATATATTCGCCCATCTTGGCTCCATTCCACGCATTGACGAAGTTCTGCCAGTAGAATCCGGCAGGCAGTGCCCACGGATTGCCGTAGAACTCTGAGTTCTGCTTGATGGATGCCATAAACACCCATGCCACCGGCACAATAATCGTCACAGCCAGCAGGATCAGTACAAAATAGATGAAAAATTTGTACAGGCCCTCCGCCGAACGGGAGGATTTTTCTTCCGTTTTCTTCATGTTTTTCCTCCTTAAAATTCCAGCGGTTCACGGCTGGTGGCACGATTGACACAGGCAGACAAAGCGAACGAGAACAGGAAGATAACCACACCGATTGCCATGCTGTAACCGTACAGACCTGCATCTTTCTGGCTGTACATATAGTTCAGGGCCACATCCGAGGCACCGTTCGGCCCGCCGCTGGTCATCGCCTTGACGAACAGGAACGCCATATTGATGGTGGAAATGATAAAGAAGGTCAGGGTGGTACGGATGTTCGTCCAGACCAGCGGAATCGTGATCTGGAAGAACTGGGTCAGACGGCCCGCTCCGTCCAGATTGGCGCTCTCGTACAAGCTGGCAGGCACCGAGGACATGGAAGCCATATACATCACCATATAGTAGCCCACAGCCTGCCAGACCATTGCAATGATGATGGACGGAATGACCAGCTTTTCGCCTTTCCAGAGGATAGGGTCAGTCATATCCCGGAACAGCCCGATGATGCTGTTCAGCATACCATTCTCCGGCTTATAGATGGCAGAGAAGATACCGGAGATGACGACCACAGACAGGATGTTCGGGATGTAGAAAATGATGCGGAAGAAATTCTGCCCCTTGATTTTTTCGCGGGTCAGGATGGCTGCAAACACCAGCGCAAACGCAAAGGTGATGATGGTAACGACCACCACCAGCAGGATCATGTTCTGCATGGAGCGGATGAACTGGGTGTCCTTCAGCAGATGCTGAAAATTTCTCAGCCCGACAAAGGTTTCGTTTGGCGAGTAGGCTCCACGCTCATACAGGCTCATGCGGAACACATTGAGGGTTGGCAAAATCATAAAAATGAAAAACAGGATGGTGGCCGGTGCCACACAGAGGAACACGAACCGTTTGCGGCTTTTGTCAGATTTCATAGACAAACCGTTCCTTTCTACTGGAATCCAGAAACCCAAAAAAGCGGAGGCGGTCAAAACCGCCTCCGCTGGGCAGGGCCTTGGAAGCTGTTTTCGGATGCAGCTTCGTTCTTACTCGATGATGTTGGCGCGCATCTGGTCGCTGGCGGACTTGATGCCATCGATCCACTGCTGTTCCGTCGTGCTGCCGGAAACCAGAGAGTTGACAGGGTCAAAGAACACCGTGCGGACTTCCACACCGGGGATAGCGGTGAAGGAAGCAAAGTTGCCCATAGCTGCCTTTGCGCCGTTGTCGTAGATGGAGTAGAACATCTTGTTGTCGCCGTCCAGATCATCGGCAATCCCCAGCACAGGCTGGATCGCGCCGCTTTCGGCAAACAGCTTGCAGGCTTCGTCGCTGTACAGGTAGGCTACAAACTGCTTGGCAGCATCCAGATGCTCCGCACCTGCCGGAATCCATGCCTGCTCAAACCATGTATAGCTGTACTGATCGCCGCCAGCCTTGACTGCAGGCAGAGCAGTCATGCCCCACTCGAAGCCATCCGCGCGGGGAGCTTCGCCCATTTCGCCCACGATCCATGTACCGTTGGGCATGAACAGAGCCTTGTTATCCAGCACCAGCTGCTGATTCTGGGTAAAGTCCTGATCGTTCGCCTGTGCCGGAGTGATGGGGTTGGTGTAGGAGGCCAGTTTGGTCACGATGTCAAAGCAGGTCTGTGCTTCGGCAGTGTCCCAGATGCCTTCTTCATAATGGGTCGCCTTGTTGAAGAAGTCGGGGCCGCCTGCTGCATACATCAGCGCATAGAAGAATGCATCAAAGTAGCCGGTGGTGGGGTAAGTGAACAGGTAGGTGCCCTCCGCAGCCGCCTTGTCACCCAGTTCCCACATTTCATCCCATGTGGTGGGCACATCCCAGCCTTTTTCTTTCAGGAACCCTGCGTTGTAGAACAGACCGCAGGGGCTGTAGAACATGGGAGCCAGATAGGTCTTGCCATCGCCGTAAGGGTTGGTAAGAGAAGTATCGGTAAAGCCGCCGGCGATCTTCTCGCTGACTTTCTTGCTCTCACCGGGAACCGTCATGCTCAGCACATCGGTGATGTCAGCGATCAGGTTGCCCTTGATGAACTGCTCGGTCAGAGCAGCTTCACGGCCGGTAGCCAGATGGACCACGTCGGGGTAGTCGCCGCCCTGCATGGAGGGGCCGATGACATCTTCCAGGTTCTTGTCGGTGGTCAGTTCCACCTTGATGCCCGTCTGGGCGGTAAAGGCTTCGGTGACTTTCTGCCACATCTCGGAGCCGTAAGCGGTCTCAATGGCAGCGACTTTGATGGTCACATCCTCCGCAGGCGTGGCAGAGGCAGCAGCCGAAGAAGTCGTGCTGGAACCGGTAGAGCTGGAAGAACTGCCGCAGGCGGCCAGCCCCAGTGCAGCGGCACCCACGCCAGCCGCTTTCAGGAAATTGCGACGAGAAATGCGTTTCATAGTGTATCCTCCATCATAAAGATTCCGTTCAAAACCACAACCGGGACAAACAGGTTTTGTCCGAGAGGGTCGTGTGATTTATTGATTTCAATATAGAGGTTTTTACCCTTTGCAACAAGATGTTTGTTGTTTCGTTTTTTATAAATCTTGCTTTTTAGAAATTTCTTTCAGCAAAAGCGCTAAATTCGTCCCGTCTGTTTTGGTACATTCTTCCCGTTTGTAACCAGTTTGACATATTTTTATTCTTTAATGGCATCAAAAATATTTATCCTGTCCAAAATCAGGGCTTGCATTTTTTCTTCTTTGCCCCTATAATGAGAAAAACGCACGATTCAACGCATCGGTTTTGCGATTATATTTTTAGTCTCTTGTTTTTATTTTTATGTTTATTGCGTTTCGCTGTAAAGGAGCCTGTTATGAGCACCGAACGCTTTGATATCCGTCATGCTCCCGCTCCCCGTGAGTCCTTTCGCTTGCTGTACATCAGCAAAAGCAAATTCGGCGGCGACTGGAACAGCACGGCTCACACCCATTCCTGCACGGAGCTGTTCTATTGCCTGAGCGGAGAAGGACAGTTCTACCTAAGCGGGCAGCTGTACCCGGTCAAGCCGGATGATATGGTCATCGTCAATCCACAGGTGGAGCACACGGAATTGAGTCTGAACGCTTCACCGCTTGAATATATCGTTCTGGGTGTGGCTGGCATTGAGATCTTATTCGGCAAGGCTGAATCTTCTTATGCTATCTTCAACTGCCGTGAAAACCGGGAACGGATGGTCACTCTGCTGCATATGCTGCTTGCCGAAGCCGACCGCAGTCTGGATGGCTGCGAAACCGTCTGTCAGGACTTGCTGGAGGTGCTGCTGATCTGGCTGGTACGCTGCACAACGCTCTCTTTGCAGGTGGAAGAAACGCCACAGTCTGACAGCCGGGAGTGTGTAGAGATCAAGCGATATCTGGACAGCAACTTCCGAGAGGACATCTCACTTGACCGTCTGGCAGAGATCGCACACATCAACAAATATTATCTGGCCCACACCTTTCAAAAGGAGTACGGCATCTCTCCCATCACCTATCTGAATCGCCGCCGCATTGAGGAAAGCAAATATATGCTGGGCAATACAGGTTACAGCTTGGCTCAGATCAGCGAACTGATGGGCTTTTCGTCCCCCAGCTATTTTTCCCAGTGCTTCCGCAAAGCGGAGGGGCTGACTCCCAACGAATACCGCCGTCAGGTACGGCAGGGACAACGCCCTGCCCCGGCAAAACGGCATGAAAGATAAAGAAACGAGGAACTTCAAATGAAACCTGTCACCGAACCCATTCTCTGCGCTGCTGCATCCGCCTTTGATTTTGGTGGGCCGATGGTCTGCGATCCACACCACTATGGTGAGGGCCACATCAATGACACCTTTGTGGTCTGGCGGGCAGATCATACCAAACGCTTTATCTTACAGCGCATCAACACCGATACATTCACCGATCCAGCAGGACTGATGGAAAATATCTGTGGCGTGACCCGGCATTTACGGGCAAAGATTCAGGCAGAGGGCGGCGATCCTGGCCGGGAATGCCTGAACGTCATTCCCACTCTGTCCGGTGCATCCTACTATATCGACACGGAAGGCAATGCATGGAGAGCTTATGATTTTGTAGAGAATACCGTCTGTCTGCAACAGGTCGGTTGTGAGGCAGACTTCCGCACTGTGGCAGAAACACTGGGCAAGTTCCAGAACCAGCTGGCCGATTATCCTGCTTCCACCCTCCACGAAACCATTGCACGTTTTCACGATACGCCCAACCGTTACGCAAACTTTGAAAAAGCCCTTGCAGCCGATGCACTGGGTCGAGCCAAAACCATTGCGCCGGAGATTGCTTTTATCCATGCACGGGAAAAGGACTGCCACGTTCTGCTGGATCAGCTGGCCGCTGGTGAGATCCCGCTGCGTGTCACCCATAATGATACCAAAATCAACAATGTTCTGCTCGATGAAGCCACCGGCAAAGGCATCTGTGTCATTGACCTCGACACCGTGATGCCGGGTCTGTCGGCTTATGATTTCGGCGATTCCATCCGCACCGGTGCCAACGACTGCGCCGAGGACGAACCCGACCAGAGCAGAGTCCACTTTGACCTGCATCTGTATGAAGTGTTTGCCAAAGGCTATCTTTCCACTGCTGGCTCCACCATGCACACAGCTGAAAAAAGGAGTCTTGCTTGGGGTGCCAAACTCATGACGTTGGAATGCGGCATCCGTTTCCTGACCGACTATCTGGAGGGCGACCATTATTTCCATATTGCCCGCCCGAACCACAACCTCGACCGTGCCCGCACCCAGTTCACGCTGGTACGACAGATGGAAGATGTATTCGATCAGATGCTGGAAATCGTCTGCCCGGACAATCACTGATTTCGCAATCTCCTCCATTCGGATACAGCAAGAAGCATGGACGCTCTCCTTTTCGGGGGCGTCCATGCTTCTTTTTAGTCCAACTCCGGCCTCTGCGCCATGGTCACGTCCAGCGCATCCTCGACCCCGGTGCAGTCAATAGAGATTTTTCTGCCATCCCGGAGTAGCAGCTCCACGCAGCCGGTGTCCATATTGAAATGACAAGCTCTTGCATCGTAAAGGTCGTAAAAGGTACGGTCAGCATCGGCAGTCCGAAATCCAAAGACAGTATCCGGGATATTCCGGTGCCGCTGAATGTCCGCCCCTGTGCCATCAAGCTGCGGGATACCACCGACCAGTTCATCTGGGAAAGCCCCAAGACCGGCTTGCCCTGCAACCCCACCCATTTCCGGGATGTGTTCCGCAAATCTCTGGAAGAAGCGGGCGATGTCCGCTTGCTCACGCCCCACAGTTGCCGCCACACCTATGTGTCGCAGATGCAGGCGTTGGGCGTGGACATCCAGACCATCCAGAGCATCGTAGGCCATGCCGACACCGAGATGACTGAGCATTATCTCCATGTTCAGGAATCCATTCGGCAGAGTGCGATCCAGTTGTTCAGCGAGGCGTTTTCGGCTTGAAAATTGGACGGAACAGCACTAATTAGACCAGATAAAATCGTTGGCATTGTGGTCATAATTGTGGTCAAAACCAAATGAGGCCAGGCTATAAACAAAAAATCCAACGATTTCTAACGTGAAATCGTTGGATTTATGGTCCGAGTGGCGAGAATCGAACTCACGGCCTCTTGAACCCCATTCAAGCGCGCTACCAAAACTGCGCTACACCCGGATATCTGCAAGCGGTTATCGCTCACAGCTCAATTAGTATACTTGATTCAGGGTGTTTTGTCAAGCTTTTTCTGCCAGTTTTTTGCAAATAAATTTTCAAAACTCCGGCTCGTTTTCCTGCAGCGGCTGATTCCCTGCGGGAAACGTTTCAAATTCAACAGTGGCAAGTGCAATTGCAAACACACTTTCGGCACCGGCTGCCAGCAGCGCCTGTGTGCAGGCTGCTGCCGTGGCACCGGTGGTGATCACATCGTCTACCAAAAGCACTTTTCTGCCCTCCACAAGTTCCGTATCCGTCACCCGGAAGGCACCCGCCACATTGGCAAGGCGCTGCTCAAAGGGCAGGCCCGCCTGATGCCGCTTTGCACGAGTGCGTCCCAGTGCTTTCGGGTACAGCGGTACCCCCAGTGCGCGGGCCAGCGGCACCGCCATGAGCTGCGGCACATTATAGCCGCGCGCTCTGCCGGATGCCGGTACGGGAACGATGCAGTCGTACCCAAGGGACATGCCTTCCACAAGCTCCGGCACCGGTTCTGCACCGGCCATATGCATCTCGCTGCCAAAGGCCAGCTTTGCCAGCCAGAGGCCCAGCTCCACCGCTGTCCACGGTGCAGCATGGTATTTGGTATGCAGGATGCCGCGCCGCACACAGCCCTCATACCGGAACGGTGCTGCTGCACCGGTCAGTTCCCCTAAATAATGCTGAGAAGCGTCCAGCCGCATTCCTGGCTTCCGGCGCAGCTCTTCCAGCTCTGCGGCACAATCCGGGCAGACAGGCACACTGCCCAGCACCCGATCACAAAACGGGCAGCGGCGTGGGTACACCAACTGCCTTGCCCCGCGCAGAATGCGGCGCGGGACGCTGTAATAATCCATCAGTCCTTTTTAACGGCCACGATCACACGCACGCGCTTGCCCGCAGCACAGCCAAAGTTATCGTACCAGCCGGTCAGGTAGTAGCCCTCCGAGTTGACCTCGGTCAGCTTGGTGGCGTAGTACTGACCCTTGTACCACAGATACACCTGTGCGTCGTCCGCCATCTCAAAGCGGGTGCCGTTGCTCATGACCGACGCTGCACCCACCTGATCGATCTTCATGGGCATGAGCTGGACCATCGTCCGCACGCTGCCGGTCGTCTCTCTGCGGGCTGCAACACCGCCTACCAGCACCGGATATTTGACGTTGGTGGTGAAAGCTACCTGCGAACCATTGACATAGCACACATAGGTAGCACCGCCGCCAATATAGCGGAAGATGGACGCATACGGTTCGCCTACAAGGCTGCCCACCTGCCGCAGACCAAGGCTGAGCAGGCTATCCGTGTTGGCTGTGATCTTCTGCCACAGAGTGGAGAGGATGTCGCCGTTGATCACACCCCACAGCACTTCGCTGGTGGTGGGCACCAGAACATCCTTCAGGTCGTCCACAATCTTATCCTGCGTATCCGTGCTGTCGCTCTTGCCGGTGGAAATGATCTTGGCCAGCGTCTGCAGTTCCGAGTAGTTGACTGCCACATTCTTGATATCATCCAGCACGCCGTAGGTCCACAGGTCGCCGGTGACATCATTCAGGATCAGGCGGTCGATCTCGCCCTTCTCATTCAGCGTATAGTAGCGGACGTTCAGAAGATTCAGGTCTGTCCCCGCTAGGCGGCTGGGACGAACCGTCCCAGCCACACCCTCCGCAGTTGTATCCAGAATTTGTACATCGTCGGCAAGGGCATAGCTGCCCAGTGCCGTTGCATCTGCATTGACCTTGCCGGCAACGACCTTGTTCTCGATGCCGCTCACGGACTCGCCTTCCGGCGTTACGCGGATCTCTACCAGCCAGCCCTTGGGGTAGTTCAGGCTTTTGTCCACATTCACAGTGCGTTGAACACCATCGGTGCACATGACAGCCACGCGCTGCAGCACATCCGCGCCGTTATCTTCCACAAGGCTGCGGGCTGCGCCCTGCACCACGCCGTAGAACACCTCGTCGGCCTCTGCGCCGGTAATAACATCCGCCGCCTCATTGTTCATGCCCAGCAGCAGAGTAACCACTTCGCCCACGCCGCCGCCGTTCAGGCTGGACACCTTGGAAGCCACTGCTGTGCTGCCCAGCTTATAGCTGGTGCCCGCCACTGTAACCGCCGTGGGAGCGCTTGCACTGGGCGAAACCGCAGTGATGCGGCCCGCAGCACGGCGAGTATAGATCCATACCGTCTGCAGACTCTCGCTGTAATAATACACATCGTAACGGTTCAACTCTGCCGAAGCCGAGACCTTATCGTTGCGGTACACGCTCAACGGCGTAAAAGGCAGCTGGGTGCCTTCCGCTGCCACAAAGGGGCCCTTCAGACTCTTGAGCATCACGGTAGAGGTGTCCACCTGGCCATTGGAGACGGTAAAGCCCAGACTGGTACCGTAAGCGCTGCCGGAAGCGGTGTTGGCGGTGAGGGTATTATACAGCAGCAGAGCACAGTCCTCATAGTTCATGGCCTCGCTCTGGCTGCGGTTCAGCTGGTTGCGCAGGCCCAGTTCCTGCGCCTTGTTCAGCTGTGCCGTCGGGAACACGCCGTTGAGGTCGGTCATTTTATAGCCCAGCAGCTTGAGCGCTGCGGTGCAGGCTTCTTCCAGCGTGACCACATTATCCGGGCGGAATGTACCATCGGTATAGCCGTTCATCCAGCCCTGCTGCACCGCAATGCGCACATAGGGTGCCCACTGAGAGCTGCCGGGCACATCCTTATACAGTGTGCCCAGATTACCCTGCTGGCTGGCGCTTTCGCGGTAGGCCGAAAAGGAGACCAGCATCTTGGCAAATGCACCGCGGGTGACGGCAGCATCCAGACTGCCGGTCTGGCTGGTATCCATAGCGCCCAGCGTGATGGCCGTCTGGATGGCCGAGTTGTTCAGGCTGGCTGCTGATGCCGGAAGCACCAGCACGGATACAGCCAGGCATGCTGCAAGCAGACATGCGAAAAGACGTTTTTTCATAGGTATATTCCCCTTCCTTGGTGTTTGGCAGTCCGGCGCAACGCCGGCTGAGAAGAGTTCAGTCATAGCGCAATGCTTCAATGGGGTTGAGCCGCGCTGCGCGCTTTGCGGGCAGGTAGCCGAACAGCACGCCAATCCCCACCGAGATGCCAAAGGCCACCGCAATGGAGTTGAAGGACGGGCTGACCGTGACCGTTGTGCCGCTGGTGAACATGGGCAGCACCTTGTTTGCTCCCATGGATACGATGTAGCCCAGTGCAATGCCCAGTGCGCCGCCGAGGGCCGAGGTGGTGGCTGCTTCCACCACGAACTGCGACAGAATGGTGCGTTCCTTGGCACCCAGTGCCTTGCGAATACCAATCTCGCGGGTGCGCTCAGTCACCGACACCAGCATGATGTTCATGATGCCAATGCCGCCCACCAGCAGCGAAATGCTGGCAATGCCGGTCAGGATCACGATGACCATGTTGATCATCTTGTTCATTTCCTCCAGCCACTCGCTGGCGCTGTAGACATAGTAGCCGTTATCCGAGCCAAGCAGGTGCTGCAGCTCGCCTTCCACTGCAGACTTTGCTTCGTTGGCGCGGCTCTCATCCTCCATGACTGCAGCATAGTTGCTCACTATGCTCTGGCTGGACAGGCGCATGGCCGTGGTATAGGGCAGATAAACGCAGTCGTCGTCGCTGCCCTGCTGCATGTCCGGGTCGCTCACCTTTGCCGCCAGCACGCCCACGATGCGGAACTTGTTGGCTCCGATCTTGAGCGTCTGGCCCAAGCCGTTGCCGCCAAAGGCTACGCGGTTCAGATAATCGCCGATGACGCACACCTGCTTGTTGTCCTTGATATCCATGTACTGCAGACCGCGTCCCTGCGCGATCTGGTAGTTCTTCATAACGGAATAGTTTTCGTCCACACCGCTGATGTTGGACCAGCGGTAGCTGTTGGTTCCAATCTTCAGCGTGCCGCTGCCGCTGAAATCGATCTGCGGCGAAATGGACTGGATCAGCTCCGGGTACTTCGTGGGCAGCTTGTACATTTCCTCCACCGGAACAGTGCGGGAGCCGTTGCCCCACACCTGCACCGAAAGGGTGTTGGTGCCCAGTGCCGAAAAGCTGTCGCGCATGCTCTTGGTCATGCCGTTGCCCAAGCCCACGATGACGATGACTGCCATAACACCGATGATGATGCCCAGCATGGTAAGGAAGGTGCGCAGCTTGTTGCTCCACACGTTCTGGATGGCCTGACGGAAGGTTTCAATGATCATGCTTTCTCCTCCTCATCCGGCGTTTCCGGCAGCAGCGTGGGCTGCACCATGGCTTCCGGTGCATGGGCATCACCATCGTAGACCACCCGCCCGTCCTCCAGACGGATGATGCGGTCTGCCTGCACCGCAATGGAATTATCGTGGGTGATGAGCACCACGGTGTGGCCCTCATCGTGCATCTGCTGCAGCATTCCCAGCACTTCGCGGCCGGTGTGGCTGTCCAGTGCGCCGGTAGGCTCGTCGGCCAGAATGACCGCCGGGTTCCGCACCAGTGCCCGGGCGATGGAAACACGCTGCTGCTGGCCGCCGGAAAGCTGGTTGGGGCGGTTCCTGAGCTTATCGCCCAGACCCACCTGCTCCAGCACCTCTTTGGCCCGGGCGTGGCGCTCGGCGCGGCCGATGCCCGCATACACCAGCGGCACCTCCACGTTCTCCATCAGGTTGAGCCTTGGCAAAAGATTGTACTGCTGGAAGATAAAGCCCAGCATCTCGTTGCGGATCGCAGCCAGCTCGTTGCGGTTCATCTTGCCCACATCCCTGCCGTTGAGCCGGTAGGTTCCGTGGGTGGGCACATCCAGACAGCCGATGATGTTCATACAGGTGGACTTGCCGGAACCGGACTGGCCGACGATGGCCACGAACTCGCCTTTTTCGATTTTCATGGTGATGTGGTCTGCTGCTTTTACCGTGGTATCACCCATCTGGTAATACTTGCACACCTCATCAAACTCGATCAGAGCGCTCATCGCTTCCTCCTGCGTTAAAACATCATGACACTGCTGCCATCGTCGTAATAGTCATCGGTGCTCACAGAGCTGGGATCATAGGCCACGGTGTCATTACCGGTGACACCGCTGATGATCTGGGTATAGTCATCGTCGCTCACACCAGTCTTGACCGGAACGTACACATAGCCTTCCGGTGCGGTCATATCGGGGGCTGCATTGGCGGCACTGGGCGAATCCTTGGTCACCAACACATAGCCGCCGCGCACGATGGCTGCATTGGGCACCGCCAGAGCGTTCCCTGCCTCCGCGGTCACGATCTCTGCGTTGGCATTCATGCCGGGGCGCAGACCCTCGGTCTCATCGATGCGCACCGTGACCGGGTAGGTGGTGGTGCCGCCGCTGGAGGTACCCTTCATGGAAACACGGGTCACTGTGCCGGTATAGGTCTTATCCGGCACTGCATCAGCCGTCACCTGTACGCTCTGGCCCACTGAGACATCGCTGACCTGCAGCTCGTCCACATTGATGACCATGACCAGATAGCTCAGGTCGTAGATGGTGCACAGGTCGGCACCGGTGGCCAGTGCATCACCGGCCTTGGCGTTCTTTTCAATGATGGTGCCGCTGATGGGCGAAGTGACCGTGTAGTTGTTCATGGCCTCCTGCAGGTTGTCCATGTTCAGCTCTGCGCTGCGCAAGGTCTCGGCTGCGGACTGGATGGCCTCGGTAAGGTCCTCGCCGCTGATCTGCAGCACGATATCGTCCTTGTTCACGGCTCCGCCTTCCGGCACATTGATGGCCGTCACGGTACCGGCGGCAAGGGCAGTCAGGGTGCGCTCCGCCTGATACTCAAAGCACTTGGCAGCAATGCAGTTCACGCCATTGATGGTTGCCGTTGCTGCCTGCGCAGTGGTCAGGCCGCCTGCATTGCGCACAGCAATGGTCACGGTGCGGGTGAGCAGGTTGCCGGTGCTCAGGGCATCGGTACCGGTCACAGCGGTCACGGTGCCGGTCAGCATTTCAAAGGTACCGTCCAGCGTCACCTCTGCGCTCTGGCCCACCGAGAAGGTGGCGGCATCCGCTGCCGGGAACTCCAGCTGCAGCACCATTTTGGAGCTGTCACGGATGACCGCCACTTCCTGACCGCTGGTCACTTCGTCGCCCTTGGCTACCTTGAGGGTACTCACAACACCTGCCACCTCGGCGCGCACATATTGGCGGTCCACGGTCTTATCGTAGCTGCGCTGTGCCTGCTGCAGGGTGATGGATGCCTGCTCTGCCTTGGTGGTGGCATCGGAGGCATCCACCGTGTACAGCACAGTGCCTTCCTCTACAATGTCGCCTTCCTCAATGGTGCTGGTGAGCACCTTGCCTGCCACCAGCGATTTGACGTTATATGTATTGGCCGGGTTCAGAGTGCCGGTGCCGCTGAGGGAGTTGGACAGATCCCGCTTTTCCGGCGTGGTCTGCACATAGCTCACATCCACATTGGTGTCCTGTGCCTTGTCCGGGCGCAGGATGAACCATCCGCCCAGCACGGCCACGCACACCACCGGCACCATCCATTTCCAGTTCTTGCGGAAAAAGGCTGCTGCTTTGCCGCCCTTCGCTGCGGGCTTTGCCTCACCCGCAGCCGTCTGCTGTACCGTAGCATCCTGCTTCTTTTTAAAGATCATGCTTGCTGTTTCCTCCTGTATCTTTCAGGGCATGCCCTGGTTTCGGTATCGGGCGCAGGCTTTGCAAAAGCGCGCGATAAAGAGTTTATTGTTAGTTTATCGCATTTTCGTCTATTACACAAGCGTCTAAATTTTGTTTTGACGCATTTATGTCAAAGTTTTATCCAACTTTCACACCGTGCCCTCTTTTGCCTTCCAGACAAAACAAAAGAGACAGTGCCCCGCTCTTGCAGGGTACTGCCTCTTTTTTGAAGCACGATCTTTATTCAGCTGTAGTTTCCACTACCACATACACCCCGGCAGGGACGCATGCAGCCCATGCGCCGTCCTTGTCCAGCCAGCCGAATTGCTCGCACACATGATCCGGGCACTGACTGTCCAAAAATGCGATGGCACCATCCTTTACCTGCAGATGCACGACATAATTGCCCACATCATACAGGTAATCGTGGTCTGTATCCAGCGGCAGAGTCTCGGTGATGCCATCGCCAAAATCGACGGTGGCCTGCAAACCGCTGCCCTTGCTGCTGTGTGCTGCGCGCACGCCGAAATACAGCGCTGCTGCCAGCACAAGAATCACTGCAGCAAAGATCAGGTTCTTCATCCATGGTTTCAGGCCTTTGGAGCCGGAAGCGTTTTCAGGTGCTTTGCGGGTACTCATGCAGCGTAGTCGCTGGCAGCCTTACCTGCAATGCGGCCAAACACGGTGAAGTCTGCAACAGCGTTGCCGCCCAGACGGTTTGCACCGTGCACACCGCCAGTGACCTCACCTGCTGCAAACAGGCCAGGGATCACAGTGCCGTCCTCCTTGAGGACTTCGGTGTTGGTGTTGATGGTCAGGCCGCCCATGGTGTGGTGCACACCAGCAGTGACCTTGATTGCATAGTACGGAGCAGTATCCAGCGGGTTTGCAAAGCTGGTGCGGCCAAAGTCGGGGTCATTCTTGGCCTCAACATAGCCATTCCAAGTCTTCATGGTCTCGGCAAAAGCAGCCTCATCAACGCCCATTGCCTTGCCCAGCTCCTCGTAGGTCTCGCCGGTCACGGTGAAGCCCTTCTTGATGTAGCCCTGAATGACGCTGGAAGCATCCACCATAGCCTGATCGACCACCAGCCAGCTGTAGCTGCCGGTCTGAGCGATCTCAGCAGCAGAGACCACGTCACGGGTGCCCACTTCGTCGATGAAGCGCTTGCCCTCGGCGTTGATCAGCACAGCGCCGTCGCCGCGCAGACCCTCGGTGATCAGGGCAGCGGTGTTGGCCTCAACGGTGGGGTGGATCTGGATCTGGTCCATATCCACGGTGCCAGCGCCGATCGCGGTGGCCATCTCAATGCCCTGACCCTGAGCGCCGGCAGCGTTGGTGGTCATGAAGCCCTTCAGCTCAGGCTTGTACTCGGTGACCATGTCCAGATTTGCGCCGAAGCCGCCGGTGGTCAGCACCACAGCCTTGGCGTTCACAGTGACGGTCTCGCCGGTAGAACCGGTGGCCTTGATGCCCACAGCAGCGCCGCTCGCATCGGTCAGGATCTCGTTGGCGGTGGTGTTCAGCAGGATCTGAACACCAGCCTTCTCACAGTTCTCCTCCAGCAGGGGGATCATGTAGGAACCGACAGAAACGGTCTTGCCCTCTGCGTTCACAGGGCGATGGATGCGCTTGACGGATGCGCCGCCAAAGCTGGAAACACTGTGCAGGGTGATGCCGTGCTCGTCCAGCCAGTCGATGGCATCAGCAGAGTTGGAGCACAGGGTCTCCACCAGAGCAGGGTCGTTGATGCCCTTGCCGCCGATCATGGTGTCCAGCTCCATCAGCTCAACAGAGTCGAAGTAGCCGGTGGGGTTCTTCTGGTACTCTTCCCACTGCTCAGAGACGGTCTTTGCCAGAGCGGTGATGGTCTCGTTGTCAGCGTACTTTTCAGCAGCAGTCTTCAGGGTCTTTTCGACACCGGCAGATTCGCCGAACTCGTTCTCATCCTGATACACGGTCTTGCCGGCGTTCATGCCGCCAGTAGCGCGCACAGAGTTGCCGCCCACCATGGCCTGGCTCTCCACGATCACAACGCTCTTGCCCTCGGCAGCAGCGGTGATGGCAGCGGTCATGCCTGCGCCACCTGCACCCACGATGACAACGTCAGCGTCAACGGTGGAATCCTCGGCCTTGGTCGCGTCGGCCTTGACCTCGATCTTATAGTCGTCGGCGTTCAGGCCGGCGGCAGTCAGGGCAGCGGCTGCTGCCTCCTTGATGGCGTTGGAGGTGATGGTCGCGGTGGACACGCCGTCCACGGCGATACTGCCGGTCTCAGCGATCTGAGCGGGCAGCTGCTCCAGTGCCAGCGTACCGATGCCGGGGGTCTCATCCTTGCCCTCAGCGGTGCAGCCGGTGATCTTGCCGTCTTCCAGCGTCAGGGTAACGGTAACATCGCCGCCCATACCCTTGGCAGTGCCGATGAAATCACCGGACACGCCGCCTGCGGTGGAAGCGGGCTTGCTGCCGCAGCCGTAGCCCAGCAGACTGACACCCACAACAACCGCCATGGCCAGCGCAGCCACGCTCTTGCGGATCTGATTCTTTTTCATTGTTTCTTCCTTCTCATATTCGGGTTGCTTGTGTTCGGACATCTATCAGCAAAAAAGGGGGAGCTGCTCATTCGGAAAGCAGTTCCCCCTCGCTGAAACTTAGAAAAGACTTAGGCGTTAGCCTGAGCTGCAGCAACAGCGCATGCGACGGTAGCGCCGACCATGGGGTTGTTGCCCATACCGATCAGGCCCATCATCTCAACGTGTGCGGGCACGGAGGAAGAGCCAGCGAACTGAGCATCACCGTGCACACGGCCCAGAGAGTCGGTCAGGCCATAGCTTGCGGGGCCTGCGGCCACGTTATCGGGGTGCAGGGTACGGCCCGTGCCGCCGCCGGAAGCGACGGAGAAGTACTTCTTGCCGTTCTCGATGGCCCACTTCTTGTAGGTGCCGGCAACCAGATGCTGGAAGCGGACGGGGTTGGTGGAGTTGCCGGTGATGGAGCACTGAACGTCCTCTTTCTTCATGATGGCAACGCCTTCCATAACGTCGTTTGCACCGTAGCACTTGACGGCTGCGCGCTCGCCCTCAGAGAAGGGGATCTCCTTGACGACGGTCAGGGTCTGAGTGGGGATGTCGTACTCAGTCTGAACATAGGTGAAGCCGTTGATACGGGAAATGATGTAAGCTGCATCCTTGCCCAGGCCGTTCAGGATGACGCGCAGGGGGGTCTTGCGGACCTTGTTTGCAGTGCGGGCGATGCCGATAGCACCCTCAGCAGCAGCAAAGGACTCGTGGCCTGCCAGGAAAGCGAAGCAGGTGGTGTCCTCGCTCAGCAGACGAGCGCCCAGATTGCCGTGGCCCAGACCGACCTGACGCTGCTCAGCGACAGAGCCAGGGATGGTGAAGGCTTCCAGACCTTCGCCGATGGCAGCAGCGCACTCGGCAGCATCGGTCAGGCCGCGCTTGACGGCGATAGCGGTGCCCAGGGTGTATGCCCAGACAGCGTTATCAAAGCAGATGGGCTGAACGCCGCGCACGATCTTGTCGCAGTCGATGCCCTTAGCGAGGAGCATCTCGTTGCAAGCGTCCAGAGACTCCAGGCCGTTAGCCTTCAGGCATGCCTCGATTTTCGGCATGCGGCGATCCATAGATTCAAAAGTTGCCATGAGTTGTTCCTCCTCTCTTATTCCTCACGCGGGTCAATGTACTTCACAGCACCCTGCTCCTTGCTGAAGCGGCCGTAAGTACCCACGTTCTTCTCATAAGCCTCGTTGGGGGTCTTGCCGTGACGGATATCCTCCATCATCTTGCCCAGCTTGACGAACTGATAGCCGATGACCTCATCGTTGGCATCCACAGCCAGCTTGTTGATATAGCCCTCGGTCAGCTCCAGATAACGGACGCCCTTCTCCTTGGTGGAGAAGATGGTGCCGGTCATGGAGCGCAGGCCCTTGCCCAGGTCGTCCAGACCTGCGCCGATGGGCAGACCGTCCTCAGAGAAAGCGGTCTGGCTGCGGCCGTAGACGATCTGCAGGAACAGCTCGCGCATAGCAACGTTGATGGCGTCGCACACCAGGTCGGTGTTCAGAGCTTCCAGAATGGTCTTGCCGGGCAGGATCTCGCCTGCCATAGCAGCAGAGTGGGTCATACCGGAGCAGCCGATGGTCTCCACCAGAGCCTCCTCGATGACACCGTTCTTGATGTTCAGGGACAGCTTGCAGGTACCCTGCTGAGGTGCGCACCAGCCCACACCGTGGGTGTAGCCGCTGATGTCCTTGATCTCATAGGCCTTGACCCATGCGCCCTCTTCGGGGATGGGAGCCGGACCATGCTTAGGACCTTTGGTGATCGGGCACATATTCTGTACTTGCTGCGAATAGGTCATAATCATACTCTCCTTTTGACAAATGTTGCTTTGCAGCACAAAGCCGCCGCCGCGCCCTGCCGGCACAGCCGCTGCCCTTTGCTGCTTGCATCTGACCGGGCGCGCCGCTCTCTTTCAGCGCCTTAACCGGTACTACCACGCATGATTTTATTATAGAGAAAGCTGACGGATTTTGCAATACATTTCCGGTAAAAAACATCAAAACTATTTGCAGTTGCCTTCCGCTAACTGTCAATTCGGATGCTTTTGTCATTTCATTCGTCAAGTTTTTGTCAACTATGTCAAGAGGGCAAATTTCACGCTCCTGTGTCCTGCCTGCGCGGTGTCTGCCCGGCAGGCTTCAGTACCCACATGGCCGCAAAGCCCGCCGCTGCGCCGCCCACGGCAAGCCAGTGCCGCCCGGCTTCCAACCCCCAGAGATTTGCTGCAAACGGAAAGGCCAGACTGCCCACGCTCTGCCCCAGTGCCAGAAAACCGTAGTTCACCCCTGCGTGCGGCAGGCCGAACAGATCGGTGGAAAGGGCGGGCAGCACTGCTGCAAGGCCGGAATAGCAGAAGGTAAGCCCCGCATAACAGGCGATCACCCACCAGCCCTGCGCAAACGCAAACCCTGCCGAAAGCCCCAGCGACACCGCAAACAGCAGCAGATCGGTGGGCCTGCGGCCAATTTTATCGCTGAGCATGGGCATCAGCAGGCGGCCCGCCGCACTGCCCACGCTGCCCAGCACCACGCTCCACAGAGCAGCGTTCTCGTCCAGCCCCCGCTCCACGCCCAGCTTCAGGATGATGGGGCTGAACAGAAGCACCGCCGGGGTGGAAAAGCACACCGCGCCTGCGCACAGCCAGTACTGCTTTGTTTTCAGCATCTGCCACGGGGAAAGGTCGATCTCATTTTTGCCGTTCCCCTGCTGGTTTTGTTTGCTTTCCGGCGGGTCCTGCAGCAGCAGACTGCCCGCAAGGCAGACGGGCAGCGTTATGGCCCCCAGCGCCCAGAACGCGCCCCGGATGCCCTGCACGATCCCAAAGCCGCTGACCGCCGTGCGCACGAACACGGTGAGGAACGCACCGGAAAGGCCCACCGCCCCGCCGATCACGCCGGTGGCAAGGCCCTTGCGCCCGGCATACCACTTCTGTGCGCAGGACTGGATGGATGGGTACAGAAACGCCGTGCCCAGCCCCGCCGGGATGCTGAATGCCAGAAAAAAGCTGACCGCACTGCCGCCCGGCAGCATGGCCGCCGCAAAAAATCCGCCGCACAGCAGTGCTGTTCCCCACAGAGCCGCACACCGCGGGCCTCGGCTGTCCTGCAGAAAGCCGCCGAGGACGCACCCCACGCCGAACGCCGCAATGAGGATGCCGAAGGCATAGCCTGCCCCCTGCTCGCTCAGGCCGTACTCGTCCATGACCGGCTGCTGGAATACGCCCCACGCCGCCGGGATGCCCGTGAGCACCTGAATGGCTGCGCCCGCCGCAAGGATGGTCCACGGATGTTTTGCTGTAAATTGCTGTTTCATCGTCTGTCCTCCGAATGGTTTTTCCTTTACAGTGTGCCCATTTCAATTGACAAAACGGCAGATTTCTTTATAATGAATAAGGTAAAAGTATTTACATTGATTTATATAGAGAGGAACCATCTTATGAAAACACAGGCATTGAAGGGCATGCGCGACCTGCTGCCCGCAGAGCAGACCCTGCGCGATTACATTCAGGGCAAAATTCTGGAGACCTACCGTGCGTCCGGCTTCGAGCGCATTTCCACCCCCATGCTGGAGGATATGGAGAATCTGGACAAATCCGACGGCGGCGACAACCTGAACCTGATCTTCAAGGTGCTCAAGCGCGGCGATAAGCTCACCGCTGCCCTGAACACCGGCGATCCCAAGCAGCTGTCCGATATGGGCCTGCGCTATGACCTGACCCTGCCGCTGAGCCGTTACTATGCCGCCAACAAGGATAAGCTGCCCAGCCCCTTCAAGGTGATCCAGACCGACCGTGTGTTCCGCGCCGAGCGCCCGCAGAAGGGCCGTCTGCGCGAGTTCGTACAGTGCGATATCGACATTCTGGGCGATTCTTCCCCCAACGCCGAGGTGGAACTGATCGACGTGACCACCCGTGCCCTGCTGAACATCGGCTTCACCGGCTTCACCGTCAACATCAATGACCGCCGCATCCTGCGCGGGATGCTGGAGAGCATGGGTTTTTCCGCTGATACGCTGGATTCCGTCTGCATCACCTTTGATAAGATGGACAAGATCGGTGCCGATGGTGTGAAGGCTGAGCTGACCGAAAAGCAGCTGCCGGAAAATGCCATCAACGCACTGGCCGACTTCATTGCCGCAGGCGAAGTCACGCTGGATGCCGTGGCTGCCCGCTGCGCAGACCCCGCCATTGCCGACGACCTCAAGTATGTCCTTGCTACCGCCAACGCCATGGCTGCAGGCCGCTATCAGGTAGCCTACTGCCCCAGTCTGGTGCGCGGTCAGGGCTACTACACTGGCATGGTGTTTGAGATCACCTGCCCGCAGTTCAGCGGTGCCGTGGCCGGCGGCGGCCGCTACGACAACATGGTGGGCAAGTTCCTGGGCACTCAGGTGCCCGCCGTGGGCTTCTCCATCGGCTTCGAGCGGGTGTGCGGCATCCTGCTGGAGCAGGGCTACCAGATCCCCGGCGCAAAGCAGAAGATCGCCCTGCTGTACGGCAAGGATGCCGATTTCACCGCCGTTCTTGCCAAGGCTGCAGACCTGCGCAGCAGCTACAATGTCACCGTTCTGCAGCAGGCCAAGAAGCTGGGCAAACAGTTGGGCCAGCTGGAAGCTTCCGGTTTTTCCGGTGCCGCCTTTATGGATAAGGATGAGATCAAAATTTTTGCGCAGCAGTAAATAATTGCACACAAAGCCCCTTTACTTTTGATATGCTACCCCTAGAGTAGCCAGAGTAAAAACAAAACTCTGAGTACTCTTGGGGTATTTTCATGTCAAGAAAAAACACCTCAGAAAATCGAGCGATTTTCTGAGGTGTTCTTGTTTTTTCTGGTTTAAAAGCCGGTAGGCGGCACATAGTAACTGGGGATCGAGGCTGTTTTCTGCACATTTGCCTGCTGGCGCAGTGCTGAACGGGTCACCTCTGCCCAAGAATACTGGGTCATATACTCGCCGCGATAGGAATTGGTGGCCGAGCGGCTGCCCCGCAGGAAATTGTAATAATCACAATCCACCTTGCTGGTGTCCAGCGCCAGTGTGCTGCGGCCGCGGATGAGCAGGCCGGTAACACCTGCATCCTCCAGCGTATGGCTCAGGTCAAAGATCAGATTGCGGAGATGGCTGTGCAGCGATGCGGTGTCGGGCTTATCCTCCCACAGCACGGCCAGCATTTCGCCGTTGGTGCAGGTGGCACCATTGCGATCCACCAGATAGGCCAGCAGCTCCTTGCTCTTGCTGCGCTTGAAGGCCAAAGCGCGCCCGCCCACGAAGATCTCAAAATTGCCAAAGCACTGGATCTTGATGCCGACAGGGGCATTCTCCGGCGGGTAGCGCAGATGCTCCAGCACATTGCGCACATCCGCCTCGTTTGCAGGCTTGAGTAAAAAGCCGCTCACGAAGATCTGCAGCGCTTCCAGCGCATACTCCGGGTGCTCTGTTACCACAATGATGTTGCAGCGCGGCTGCAGCTTCTGGATCATGCGCGTCAAAGCAAGCCCGTTCATGCCGGGCATTTCCAGATTGAGGAAAGCCGCGTCCATCGGCCCCTGACGCATCCAGCTCAGTGCATCCTCGGTCGTCATGGCGCTGATATAGTCGCAGTCGGGTGCAACGCGGCACAGGATGCGGATCAGCGAGTTGATCGCAAGCTGTCCATCATCGACGACCAGTATCTTCATTCGTACACCCCCGCAAGTTTACCATACATGTTCTCTTTTTCAGTTTAACACTTTGTCCTTTGATTCGCAAGTTTTTTTGCACAAAAAGACAGAAGCTCCACACTTCTTTACAAAAAGACGTTCCTTCCCCATCAGTTTCCTCATGAAGCAGCTGGCTGAAAGAGGCATCTTTCCCAAGGCGAAGTGCGCATTATAATCCATAGATCCGCTCATTTTTTCTCTGCTTCGTGGCTCCGCTTATAATACTTTTTGTAATAACCGTACTTTCCATACTTTGAGTAGGATTTGTAGTACTTGCGGCCCATATAGTTGTCGTAGTCCACCTGATTGAGCACGGTAAAAATCGATGCTCTCGCCCTGCAGCAGGCGCGAGACTGCGTCGCGGGCGTAGCCGCAGCTTTCTTCCCTGCCATCGCCAAAGCCATGGGCAAGGCTGATCTGCATTTGGGTGGTGCCTACCGGGTTGCCCAGTATATCCAGCACCGTAACCTCTGCCATGGTGTCGCAGTCGATCTTGAGCTGACGGACAGTCTTGTTTTTGCTGTCTATCACGATCAGCCGACTGTCCATGCATTTTCATTATTTTCCGGCAGGAAATTTCGCATTTTCAGCCTTTAGGGAGCCACAGATAAACACAAACCCCCGGCCATGCAAAGTTCATCCGCACAGCCGGGGCCAATTGGTATTTTATTTGATATCCAGTTCAGGCGGCACATCGATCTGGTCCGAGACATACTTGCCGTTCTTTTTGCGCTGCCGCACGCACTCCGTCAGCAGATATTCGATCTGCCCGTTCACCGAGCGGAAGTCATCTTCGGCCCAGGCGGCAAGGGCATCGTAGAGCTTCGCGTTCAGGCGCAGGGGCACCTGCTTTTTTGGTTCTGCCATCAGTACAGGCTGCCGCTGTTCACGATGGGCTGGGCATCACGGTTGCCGCACAGCACCACCAGCAGGTTGGAGACCATTGCCGCCTTGCGCTCGTCGTCCAGCTCCACTACCTTGTTCTCATTCAGGCGTTCAAGGGCCATTTCCACCATGCCCACAGCACCGTCCACGATCATCTTGCGGGCATCGATGATGGCGCTTGCCTGCTGGCGCTGCAGCATCACGGCTGCGATCTCCGGCGCATAGGCCAGATAGGTGATGCGGGCTTCCACTACCTCGATGCCGGCCTCGGCTACATTCTTCTGGATCTCGTCCCGGATGCGGGCGGCTACCACCTCCGAGGAGCCGCGCAGACTGCCCTCATCGGCTACGCCGTCGCCGGTGGTGTCCACATTGGGAGCCACATCATAGGGGTAAACGCGCACCACATTGCGCAGAGCGCTGTCGCACTGCAGGGAGAGGTACTCCTTGTAGTTGTCCACATTGAACACGGCCTTTGCGGTATCGGTCACGCGCCAGATGACCGCAATGCCGATCTCCACCGGGTTGCCCAGACAATCGTTGATCTTCTGGCGGGAGTTGTTGAGGGTCATCATTTTTAGCGAGATCTTCTTGCTGGTCGATTCTGCGGTCTGGGGACTGCTGTTACCTGCCTTAAGCAGGGCCGCCATGCCGGTCTCGCCGCTGTTCACATCGCCGCTCTGGCTCAGTTTGGTGCCAGCTGCCGGGTTGACTGCGGTGCAGAAGGGGTTCACCCAGTAAAAGCCCTGTCCCTTCAGAGTGCCGATGTAATCGCCGAACAGGGTGAGCACCAGTGCTTCCTGGGGCTTTAACACCTTCAGGCCGCAGAACAGGAAGATGCCCGCCACCCAGTATGCGATGGACAAGATCATGAGCAGGATGCCCGGAAACAGGCTTTCGTCCAGCAGAATGATGCTGTAGAAAAACAGCGGGACGGTAACAGCATAGCCCAGCAGGGTGAGCAGCAGCATGACCATGCCGTTCTTTTTCGTCTGCAGAATTTTCTCTTCCATAACAGTTCCCTCCTTCACAAGGTGTGGAAGCGTTTCTTCGTGATATCAAAATAATATCACTTTATATCATTCTTGTCAAGTCCTCCGCAGGCAAAAAAAGAGCCGCCGCACAAACACTGTGCAGCAGCTCCTTTTTGTTTATCTTTTTATAATGTAAAGGACACTTGCTCTCAGGCGAAGGTCAGCACCACCTTGCCAGCGCCGCTGTTGCGGTCTGCAAGGGTATCGAATGCCTTCTGGAACTCCTCTGCCTTGAACACATATTTTACCGATATCTTTCCGAAGCTTCCCATATATTACTCTTCTCCGATATTTATGTACAGATCCGGCGTGATTTTTGCTGCATTTATTTTGATGATGAAATCACCCAACAACTGGCCAAGCAGAATTCCTGCCCCGTTTCCAACTGTTGTGATCAGAGCTGCATTATACATTTCCGGAAAACAGAAAATGCCAGATGCAGCCCATAGACACAAATAATAATGGTCTGCTGTCCATTTATCGCAATTTTCAAAAATAGTGCCTATTAAAACGGCATATTTGCGATATGCAGTTTGCGGATGTTGCTTGTGCATTAAAAACGCAAACTGCTATAAACAGATAAATCTCACGAAGCACTGTTTGAGAGAGAAGATAGCATAGCATATATGCTGAAAATACGATCAGCAAAAATCCGGAGCAAGTTTTATTTTTTGAAAATGTGTTCTTCATACGACGTTTGAATCCTATCTGCAATGTATACTGCTCATCTCCGCGTTTTCTTGTAAAGCAGCTTGGCAGCTTACTTCAATACGATTTCAACCGTTGGCAGCTTGCTATCCGTTCCGAGTTCATCATCTTCTGCAGCTCTATAACCGGTAACATTTATTGAATACATATAATCTAAAATATCCAGATCTTCTTCATCCTCGGGAAGTTCAACTTGAAAAGTTTCAAACTCAAACACATAAGATGTTCCTTCAATCAGTTCGCCTGTCAAGTCCTTCTGGAAATGAAGCAAAAATGGCCTGTCCTGAAAGAAGTGAACAACGGCAATCGTTTTTCCCGGAAGTGCGTAATAATCAGGCAGGAGCTGCTCAACAGTAGCTGTAAAAGAACCCGAAAACTGCGCAAATCGCTTTTTATTTCCGGTCACTTGCTGTTTTCCATCATGATACCCTGCTTCGTAGCCAGCAGTGTATCCCTCTTCGTAGTTCGCATTACATGTATCTGAACTTTGAGCATTTGTTCCGCAGCCAGATAATGAAAGTGCCAGCACAAGACAGAGAATTCCTGCAATCATCTTTTTCATACTGTTTCCTCCATCGAAGAGAAGAAGTCCGCGAATTTCAGAACACTATCTACTGTAGCTTAAATTTAATCCAAGTTTGTTCACTCGTCTACAAAATTTCTCAAAATCGTATAGCTGCATATAATTTCATAAAAATTTGTAGCACAATCACGATACCCCGCGCAATGATTCTCAGGTTTATATAACAAAAAAGGGGCTGTTGCAAAATAAAAATGCGATAGCAATTTGCACAAACGAATCTACAAACAAAAAATCCCCCTACACTGGCCGATGAAGTCAGCGAAGGGGAATTTTGTATGCCGCCGGAGCGGCGAAATGTAAAAAATCAAGAGCGGAACTGCAAACGGTTATCGGTCTTGGCAGAGACGGCACGGTCAATGTATCGCAAATATACTATTTGTATGTTGCGTTAATTTTTATCTTGTGACGGTTTTGCAATAAGACCAAAGTGAATTTTTATTTTTGGATCATAAAACGGAACGAGGTTCCCTTCTCCACCGCAAAGCAGGTGTCCGCATGGGGCTTTGCGCCCCAGCTATTATCGCCGCCCACGCCCCGCTGGAAGGCCGCGCAGCGGACAACAGTCTTGTTGTCGTCCCTGGGCAGTTCATAGAGGTGGCGGGCGTTTTCCAGCTCATGGGGCGTATAGGGCAGTGCCGAGAAGGTCATGCCGTCCCCTGCAAAACCGATACCCGGGATGCTGCCGGTGACAGTTGCACTGTACACGCCGGTGCGGCTGCCGCACTCCTGCGGATAGACCGGAGTGTACTGGGCAAAATCCTGCCGGACGTTGTAGTTCCACACACCCATCTTACCGCCTGCGGTGCGGTCAGCGGTGGTCTCCCGGGGGCCAAGCCCCAGATAGGAGACCTCGGTCAGTTCCCGCCGCAGCGGGAAGAGCAGCCCGAACTCCGGCAGTTCGGTGTGCTCGCCCTGCCATGTCATAGTGATATCGCAGCGACCTGCGCCGTCGATGGCAAAATCAATGGGCAGCGTCTGCCCATCTGGCAGGGTGTAGTTTGCGCGGACGGTGACGAACTCACCCTTTGCTTCGGCAGTCAGGTTATCGCAGCGGGCATACAGTCCAGCGGTTTTCCAGAAGGCAGATGCAAACGGCTCTGCGCAGCCCTCGTCGTTGTTGGTAGGCGCACGCCAGAAGTTGGGGCGCACGGTATCGTCCAGCAGCTGCACGCCGTTATAGCGGATGGACACAAGCCCCTTGCCCCGGCTGAAGATGTACTCAAAGCCCTCGCCCTTTACGCCGATGTTGTAATCCATCTCCACCAGCTGCGGGGCGGGCAGGGTCAGCCGGGCAGTGGTGTGGTCGTGCCACACCTGCCCAAAGGCGGCTTCATAGCCCGCCGTGATTCCGGGCAGCGCAGCCCGCTGGATAGCGGTAATGGTCATGCAGGAAAGCCCTGTTTCCGGCAGAGCGAACGGGAACACGATGTGCACAGTCTTGCCGGGTGCGCAGTCTGCCCGCAGTACCGCGCGACGCTCCGGCTTGCCGTTGACCGAGGATGCAAACACAAGGTCGTAGGCGTTCAGGTCGGTAAAGAGGTTCCGGTTTTCAATCACGGCTTCGGTGTCGGTCAGGGTGATTTTCAGCGGCGCGTATGCCGCCTTGACCGCATCCATCTTGGGGGTATTGCGGCGGTCGGGCAGCACAAGGCCGTCCACGCAGAACTCCCGGTCGGTGGGGCGGTCGCCAAAGTCCCCGCCGTAGGCAAAGCCGGGCTTGCCGTCCGGTTCTGTCACCGCGATGCCGTGGTCCATGTACTCCCAGATAAACCCGCCCTGATACAGCGGCTCTTCGTAGGCATACTCGGTGTAGTCGGTGATGCCGCCGTTGGAGTTGCCCATGGCGTGGCTGTACTCGCACATGATGAAAGGCTTTTCCGGGTGCTCTGCCAGAAACTTTTTGATGTCCGCCACCGGGGTATACATCTGGCTTTCCATATCGGAGGTGGCGGGGTATTCCCGGTTCCAGAAAATGCCCTCGTAGTGCACAAGGCGGCTGGGGTCGGTGTGGCGGAAGTATTCGCTCATCTCCCACAGGGTCTTGCCGCCGTGGCTCTCGTTGCCGCAAGACCAAATGAGGATGGCCGGGTGGTTTTTGTCCCGTTCCAGCATGGCTTCGGCCCGGGCAAGCACATTCTCCCGCCACTCCGGCCGGGCACCGGGCAGCGTCCATTTGTCCGAGCCGTCCGCACCCAGCTTCTGCCATGTGCCGTGGCTTTCCAGATTGGTCTCCCCGATGACATACAAGCCGTATTCATCGCAAAGCTGTAAGAAATACGGGTCGTCCGGGTAGTGACTGGTGCGCACGGCGTTGACGTTGTGGGTCTTGAGGTTCTGCACATCCCACAGCATCTCTTCCCGGCTGACGGTGCGGCCGGTGCGGCAGCTCCACTCGTGGCGGTTGACCCCCTTGAACACGATGCGCTTGCCGTTCAAAAGCATCTGACGGTCTTTCAACTCAAACCTGCGCAGACCGACCTTCAGCCCGGTGCGTTCCACGAGAGCACCCTCGCGCAGCAGGGCAATTTCTGCCTCGTACAGGTTCGGCTGTTCGGCGCTCCACAGGGCAGGGTGCTCCACCGCAAAGGTAAAGGAAACATCCTGCACGTCCTCCTCCACATCCGGGTCAGCCTCGCCCTTGCCGAACACCACACCGCTGTCGTATTCGGCAGGCTCACCCACCTCGGCAGACTGCTCCTCGCCGTCAAACACCACCGAGATGGTGCCTGCGCCGCTGACCTTGCAATCAAAGGTGACGGTTGCGCTGGAAAAATCATCTGCAAAACTCTGCTTCACAAAGACATCCTCGAGGTGAACTTCCGGTTTTGTGAACAGCTCCACCGAGCGGAACAAACCGCTCATGCGCCAGAAATCCTGATCTTCCAGCCAGCTGCCGGAGCAAAAACGATACACCTGCACAGTCAGGGTATTTTCGCCGGGGTGGATGGCGGCGGTCATATCAAATTCAGCGGGGGTAAAGGTATCCTCGGTGTAGCCGATGTACACCCCGTTGCACCAGACGGCGGCGGCGCTGTCCGCACCGTTCAACCGCAGGTAGCAGCTTGCCCAGTTTTCCGGCAGGGTGAAGCTGCGCCGGTACTCCCCGATGGGGTTATACGCCTGCGGGATCTCGCCGGGATGCAGCTTTTCATGACCATCCCATGGGTACTGGGTGTTGACGTAATGGGGCGTGCCGTAGGGGTGACCGGGCTTTTGCAGACTCTGCAGCTGGATAAAGCCCGGCACGGTCAGGGTGTCCCACTCCGAGAAGGGGGCGGTGAGATTTTCTGCATAGCGGAAGCTCCACGCGCCGTCCAAGCTGACGACGAGCGGCATTTCTGGGCTGGTCTGGTCCGCAAAATGGGCGTGGAAAGGCAGGCGGTTCTGCTGAAAAATTTCCGGGTCGGCCAGCAGCGCCGGGGTGATCGGGTTATTCAAGGGCATAAATTTCACCTCGCAGCATAATTCTGCTCTCATTATAGCACAGCAAATAGGAAAATCAGCCGTACAAAAACGACTTTTTCCCGGAGAGAAGCGGCATCAGTATGCTTCGTCAAAAATCTCGGTATCCAGCTCTGTATGCCCCTTGGGGATGTGGTACTTTACGGCAGGCAGGTGGACGTTGGTAAAATACAGGCTGGTGTTGGGGTCACAGCCAATGACAACGGCCTCTCCCCTGCCTGCCACGGCACTGCGCAAGGTATCGCAGCTGGCGGTGGCAAGGCCATCCTCGGCGCATTCCTTGTAGTCCGGCGCAAAATTGGGCACGGCAAAGCCGCAGTCGTAGGCATCGCATTCGTATATGCTGTCAATTTCGTGGTGGCGGCGGTGGCCGGTGGAAGTGGGGGTAATGGTGGTGGTCACCTCAATGCCGGGGAAAGGTGACCACTGCGCAGTCACAGCCCCTGCTTCAATTTTCCACGTTTTGCTCACCTTGCGCACAAACACATTGTCGTCGATGACAAAGGCCAGCATACTGTCCGGTGCAGCCTGATTGAGCACCTCACGGCTGCGGGAGGCGCAGAAGCCAAAGCGGGTATCGTAGGCAAATTTTGCGTACTTTTCCGGGAACTGCCCATGCCCGTGTCCCTCGTTGACACCGGCGGCGTAGGCCGTCACCCGGCCTGCACGGCGCTGCACCAGCATATTGGCGTAGGGCATGGGTTTGAGCCATTCTAATGCGGGCATGGGAGCGGCCTCTGCAGACCAGAAGGGGTGGTCGTCCGGCAGAGCAAGCAGCAAAAAGCTCTTCATGCCCCAGTAAGGGCTGCCCGGGGCGTTGTACCGCTCGGCCATATACATCTGCGGGTAGCAGTAGCCGATGGTCAGAATGCCGTCCCGGTCGAACATCTTCTGTTCCAGCCACCAGTTGAAGTTGCGGACGATGAGCCCCTTCATTACCGGCAGAGGCAGCGGTTCCAACCCAGCCCAGATGCAGGCTGCCCAGAAGCTGTTCTGGGCAAACCGGTAGGTCAGGCTGCGGCCAAAGGGCAGCGCTGCACCGTTGGCATCGAACCAATAGACGAACTGCTGTGCAAACAGCTGGGCGCGCCGACGGTAGAGTTCTGCGCGCCGGGGGTCGGTGTCGGCGGCAAGCTTAGAGTACAGCAGCCCGTAATACTGGATGGCCCAAGGAATGTAGTAATCCTTCTGGATGCTGGCACCATCGGTAGACCAGCCGTCGCCGCTGTAATAGCTGTCGATCTTGCAAAGGCCGTCCTCCAGCAGCTCCGGGCTGTAGGACATCCCCACACTCTTGAGGGCAAGGTTTACCAGAATGCGGAAGAACTGCCAATTGCAGTCCGGGATGGTGTGGGCATTGATCTGCCCCAGCCATGCGGCAAGGTTCTGCTTTTCGGTGTCCGAAAGCGGTGTCCAGAGCTTTTCCGGCGCGGTGAGGATGCCGCAGGCAATGGCAGCCATTTCCACATAGCACTGGTCGTACTCCCCGGTAGTGCCCCAGTATTCGGGGTTTTCCGGGTCGGCACCGGCGGCAAGACCCTTGCGGTAGATTTCTTCAAATTGCGGGTCAGAGCCACCGCCCACCCAGAAGGGTACCAGTGCCCACAGCGGGCGGCTGAAGGCTTCCAGCTCAATGGCGATCCGGTTGTAGGTCACGCCGGTCTCGCCCAGATGCAGCCGGGCACAGCCTGCGGAATAATACGGTTTGAGCGGGTCGAGAAATTTGTGCATCAGCGCGGTAAAATCCGCTTTGGTCTGCAAGTTCATCACCAGTACATCTCCCAGTCTTTGGTCAGGCGGGTCAGCGCCTCCATGTAGAAATAATCGCCCCAGCTCGTGCATTCATCCACGCCCTCCGGGGTGCAGGTGTTGTAGGGGCTTTTTTTGCTGTAAGTGCCGTGGAGCAGTTGGCCGGAGCCCAGAGTGCCGGGCTTGACGGCATAGTGTGCCGCAAGGCTGCCCAGCATCTGCCGGGCCAGAGTGCGCCACTGGGCAGCTTCTGTTTCGTCCACATATTTTGCAGCCTCCAGCAGGCCGCAGGCCACGATAGCCGCCGAGGAACTGTCCCTCGGCTCGCCGCTTTCCGGGGCAAAGACCATATCCCAGCAGGGCACCAGATCCTCCGGCAGGCGGGAGAGATAAAACTCCAGCGCCTTGCGGAACACCTCGAGGAACTTTTCATCATGGGTGTAGGTGTAGCCGATGGCGCTGCCGTACACGCCCCATGCCTGCCCTCTGGCCCAAAAGCTGTCATCCTTGTAGCCCTGACAGGTGCGGCCACCCTTGGGGGTGCCGTCCGGATTCATGAAGAAGGTGTGGTAGGTGCTGCCATCCGGCCGGAAGGAATTTGCCAGTGTGGTTGCTGTATGCGCTGCCGCGATCTCCCGGTAGTGGTCGTTTCCGGTGGTCTCGCCGGCCCAGTACAGCAGCGGAACATTCAGCATACAGTCGATAATATAGCGGTAATTGTCGGGGTCATCCATGGTGCCCCAGGCCTGCAAAAACTTTCCGCTGGGCTGGTAACGGGTCAGCAGCTGGTCGGCGGCAGCGATGGCGGCATTTTTGCCTTTTTCGCTGCCCACCAGCTTCCACGCTGCCACGCAGGTGGGGCTGTACAAAAAGCCCATGTCGTGGTGGTCTACCTCCACCTTGCGGGCAATGCGGTCGGCAAAGCTGTCCACCTGAATGAGGGCAGCGGTCTTGAATTTCTCATCGCCGGTAGCCTCGTAGGCCAGCCAGATCTCCCCCGGCCAGAAGCCGCAGGTCCACTGATCGTTAGCGCAGCCGGGGTAGATATTGTTCACGCTGGAATGGTTCTGACACTGGTAGGTGTACAGCGGCAGATTGGTCTCCACCTGCTTGCAGGCATCGGCCAGACCCTGCCTTGCCTCGGCGTCGGTCATAGCGTGGTTTTGGTAGGTTTTCATCGTGATCACTCCTTAAATCCAAAGGTCGGAATATCGTGCCATCGTTGGCGCAAAAAGTGCATTCCCAGCTTGGGGCGGCGATCCCGGGTGAACAGACCCTTTTTGTTACCGTCCACCCGCATGGGGCCCTGCACGGTGTCGTAGTCTGCAAAGTTCCAGACAAATTCTCCCACAAACCACGGGCGCTTGTCAAACTCTGCATCCAGACGGCGGTAAAACTCCACCTGAAACTCCTCGCTGAACATCTCTGCTCCGGCGGTGTGCAAGCCTGCCACGGTGTCTGCGCCGTATTCGCTCATCATCACGGGCTTGTGCTGAGATCCCCAGAAATCCAGCTCCTGATTCAAGCCATAGCAGGCAGCGTCCATGTCTCCGGAAAGGTTGTACCAGCCGTAGTAGCGGTTGATGCAGACGATATCCATGGTGCGGGTGGTGATATCCCTGGTATAGTCGTTCTGGCAGCAGACGAGGGTGACCGGGCGATCCTGCGGGTCCAGCTGATGCGCCAGCTCATACAGCGGGTGCCAGTAGTCGTAGGCATCCTGCGGGAAGTGCTCCAGATCCGGCTCGTTGCCAAGGCTCCACAGCACCACGCAGGGGTGGTTTTTGTCCCGTTGGATCATCTCGGCAAGCACCTGCCGGTGATGCTCCGCAAGGGGGTATTCCTTGTAGGGGTTCAGCGCAGCTCCGCCGCCGATGCCCACCGCCGGGGTCTCGTCCATGACCAGAATGCCCTCCCGGTCGCACAGGTCGTAAAACTCCTCGGCATAGGGATAGTGGCTGGTGCGCACAGCGTTGGCGTTTGCCCAGTGGATCAGGTTCACGTCCTTTACGTTCAGCACCGGGTCAAATCCGCGGCCGTGGGCGGTAAAGTCCTCGTGCTTGCAAAAACCCTTGAAGTAAAACGGCTTGCCGTTCAAAAGCACCCGGGTGCCCTTCACCTCAATGCTGCGAACCCCAAAGGTCTGGTCGTAGACGTCTGCCCCACAGGTGATGTGGAGGGTGTACAGGTAGGGCGTGCCGGGTCTTGGCTCCCAAAGGTGCACTTCCGGGATGGTGATCGTGCCCGCTGCGCCCTCTGCCTGTGCTACGGCGTTGCCGTCAGCGTCCAGCACGGTGACATGGACAGGTGCGCCGCCGGTGGTTTTTACCGTGTACTGCACCGTGCCGTCCACGGCGGGCACTACGGTCACATCCTCAATGTACTCTTTAGGGGTAGTGTAGAGCACCACCGAGCGGTGGATGCCGGCATAGTTGAAGAAATCAAAGTTGGGGCGGTTCTGGGGTGCGGCGGCACGCTTTGCAGCCTCCACACTGGGAATGCCCGCATTGTCCGAGCCAAAGAAGGCCAGCTGCCCGTCCTCGTTGCCCACCGGCAGGGTGCTGTGGTTCACCCGGTTGTCGCAGGCTACGGTCAGCAGTGCAGTCTTGCCGGGGCGCAGCAGGGCGGTGACATCTGCTTCAAAGGGAGTAAAGCCGCCCTTGTGCTGCGCAATGAGCCGGCCGTTCAGCCAGACCTTTGCGGTGTGGGTCACCGAGCCAAACCGCAGCACCACCCGCTGCCCGGTGCAGAAGGCGGGCAGGGTGACCTGCCGCTGATACCACGCCCAGCCGTAGTGGCGGCGCAGGGCGGTGGTCTGGTCGTTCTGGTCGTTGTAGCTGGCAGGCACGGCGATGGGCTGGGCATCCGGCAGCGGCTCTGCGGGGTCGAACCGATTTTCCTCGCAGTTGCCCAGCATAAACTCCCATGTACCGTCAAGGCTCAGCTTCAGGCGAGCTTCATTCTGTTCAGGATATAACATAACGCATTTCCTCTATTCAAACAAAACTGCGGGGCGCAGGTACTGCCCACGCCCCGCTTACGGGTGATTTGTTTAACCCTTGATGCCGGTGGATGCCACGCCCTGCACAAAGTATTTCTGCAGGGAGAGGAACACGATCAGCACCGGGATCAGTGCCACCACAGAGGCTGCCATGATCAAGCCGTACTCTGCGGAATACTGGGTGATGAACATGCGCAGACCGATCTGGATGGTCTTGAGCTCGGTCTTGGTCAGATAGATCAGGGGGCCAAGGAAGTCGTTCCAGGTGTTCACGAAGGTGAAGATGGTCAGGGTGGACAGCGCGGGCAGGCTGAGGGGCAGCATGATGTGCCACCAGATGCCGTACTCGCTCAGGCCATCGATACGGGCAGCCTCACACAGCTCAGTGGGCACGCCCTCGTAAAACTGCTTCATCAGGAACACACCAAAGGCACTGAAGGCCTGCAGGCACATGATGGCCAGATGGGTGTTGTTCAGGTGCCACGAGCTCATCATCATGAACTGCGGCACCATGTAGGCCTGCCAAGGTACGGCAATGGTGGCAATGTAGCCGAGGAAGAGCACATTCTTGCCCTTGAACTGCATCTTGGCAAAGGCGTAGGCCGCAAAGGAGGAGGTGAACAGCTGCAGCAGGGTGACCACCACGGTGATCTTGACCGTGTTCTTCACAAAGGTGAGCAGCGGGATCTGCGTCCAGATGTCCACATAGTTCTGCCAGCGCGGATTTTTGGGGATCCACTGGATGGGGAAGCCGAACACGTCCTTATTCAGCTTAAAGGAGGAGGACAGCATCCACAAAAAGGGCAGCAGCATACAGGCTGTGATGACGATGAGGAAGAAATAGATCAGGAACTTGGAGATGAAGTTGCGGCGCTTCTGGGAAGCGTGGTCTTTAATAACAGCGGTTGCCATAGCTTCTTCCTCCTTTCTCAGTTATCGCCCTTGGAGCCGCGGAACTGGATGATGGTAACGATCAGCACCAGTACGAACAACACCATGGCAATAGCACTTGCGTAGCCGTATTTCGGGGTATTCACGAAGGCCACATTGTAGATGTAGTACACCAGCGTCATGGTAGCCGTACCGGGGCCGCCCTGCGTGATCATGTACATCTGGTCGTAGACCTTGAAGCCGGAGATGGTGAGCATGATGACCACAAAAAAGGTGGTGGGGCGCAGCTGCGGCAGGGTGATATGCCAGAACTGCTGCCAGCGGTTTGCACCGTCCAGCTCAGCGGCTTCGTTCAGATCCGGGTTGCAGCCCTGCAGGCCGGCCAGATAGATGACCATGTAGTAGCCCATGTTCTTCCACACGCTGAACAGGATGACCGTCAGCATGGCGGTATCCTTGCCGGCAGCCCAGCGGGGCAGGTTTTCCACTGCCACGCCGAAGAACTGGTTCAGGAGCATGTTGATGGGGCCCATGGAGGGGTTGAAGATCATATTCCACACCGCTGCCACCGCAACCAGCGAGGCAACGTAGGGGAAGAACGCCACGGTGCGGAAGAAGTTGCGCAGCTTCACATTCTGGTTCAGCAGCACGGCCATCGCCAGTGAGCAGGCCAGCGTCAGCGGCACAGTGCCGATGACATAGACAATGGTGTTTTTCAGCGCCGCCTGAAAGATCTTATCGGTGGTGAAGAGCTTTACAAAGTTCTTCAGGCCGATAAATTCGATGGCGTGGCGGCCGTCCCATGCGCAGAAGGCCAGCGCAATGGCAAACACCATGGGCACCAGCGTAAACACGCAGAAACCGATGAAGTTTGGCGCAATAAAGGAATACGCGATGAGAGAATCGCGGGTCGATTTTTTTAGCACTTTACGGGGAGTTTTATTCCGGACAGCAGCACTCGCCATAAAAGAGCCTCCTTTCCAGGAAGTATAACAGCTTACCAAAAAATGAGCGGGGCGGGCGCTGTGCATACCCGCCCCGCTCGGACAGGGCTTTTTCCAATGTGTGTTTATTGGAAAATAAATGGGGAATGAAAATGATGAAGAAGGAGAAACGCTAAGCAATGCGAGAAACGCTTTATCAGCCGAGAACTGCGGGAACCTGATCGTTCATGTTCTGGATGCCCTCGTCCACGGTCTCGCTCATGGTCATAATGGCATCGTGCTCGGCGTTCAGGATGGTCTCGATATCAGATGCATACTGGGTGTAGGGCATTTCCAGATAGACATTGCTGGTGGTCAGTGCATCCACGGAATTGCTGTCCTCAGGGAAGCCCTCGGTGGACTTGATGATCTCGGCGGTAGCATCGGAGCCGCAAGCCGGGAAGGTGCCGGTCTTGGCAATGGCCTGTGCGCCCTCCTCGGAGACACACCAGTTGATGAAGTCGGCAGCGGCCTCAGCCTTGGGAGAATCGGCGTTGATGGCCAGGCTGGTCACAGTGCCCAGCGTAGAACCGGCAGCTGCACCGGCGGGGTGCGGGTACTTGACGATGCCCCAGTTGAACTTGGTCTCAGCATCCTTCATGTAGGCTTCCAGCGTGGAGATGAACCAGCTTCCCATGTTGACCATTGCGCACTGCTGGTTCTCAAAGGCTGCGGAGTAGTGCAGAGAGGATGTCTTGAGGTAGCCGTAGTCCATGCAGATGCCGTCCTTCTGCTGGGCAATGACCATATCGTAGGTGGGCTTCATGAAGTCGTAGGTGCCGTCGATGATGGTGTTCTTGCCGTCCAGAATGGAGAACAGAGAAGCGGCGGAGCGCCAGGTGTGGTAGTGGCAGCCATAGACCTTGGTATCGCCGGAGCCGCTGGTCATCTTGCGAGCCAGAGCATCGTAATCTTCCAGCGTCATGTCGTTGGAGGGATACTCCACACCGGCCTTATCGAACAGGTCCTTGTTGTAGTACACCACCCAGAAGTCGCTGCGGAAGGGCACGGCGTAGAAGTTGCCGTCGTCGGTGGTCAGCTGCTCGATGGTGCCGTTGAAATCGCCGGCATCGCGGGTCAGCACCTCGTTCAGGGGCTTGAGGTAGTCCAGATTGATCAGGTTTGCGTAGCCGGGGATATCCTTGACGGTCACGACATCCAGATCGGCGCTGCCGGCCAGCTGGGTAGCCAGAACGGTCATGTAATCGCTGGAGCCAAGGTCCACCATCTCGATGGTAACATCCTTGTGGCTTGCCATGTAGCCGTCGGCCATGGCCTGCCAGTAGGGGGTGGACTCCTTATCCCACACCGACCACTGCAGGGTAACAGGGCCTGCGGCTGCGGATGCAGCGGTGGAACTGGCAGCGGAGGAAGCAGCCGTGGAGCTGGCGGAAGAGCCGCCGCAGGCGCTCAGGGCAGCAGCTGCGCCGCAGGCGGCGGCAGCGGTAAGGAACGAACGGCGAGAAATCTTTTTCATAAGTGTGTCCTCCTTCAGGGCAGTGTGTGTTTCGTGCGGCGGTGTCCCCCGTGCTTGGGAGCCGCTTGCTTTTGTTGACACTAGGATACCGCACAGGCGCAAAAACCGGAATGGAAAAAATTCTGGAACTGTTGCAGTTTTTCTGCGTCTTTTTGAAAAAGATGCACTTTCTTACACTGGGGTCTGCACTTTCTTGCTTTCTTGCACAGTTTACATCCTCATCGCAAGAAAAAAGCGTATAAAGCGCACAATTTTCATGCAAAAAGCCGTTGACAAACAGCGTCGGAATCAGTACTGTATAAAGGAAAGAATACAAAATATTACCGGAAAGGAGGCTCCGTCATGAAAAGCAGTCATCGTTTCCCGCTGCGGCGGCAGATCATGTGGGGAATGCGTTTTTTTACCCTCCTTACCTCGCTGGCTGTGGGCGCAGCACTGTTCATCCTCTCCAACCAGTATGTGCGTGCCAACTCTCTGCAGGCAGCGGAGTTCAACCTGCGGCTGGTGGCTACCTCCATCGAGACCAGTCTGGACAGCGCCGATGACCTTTTGAACTGGGCTTCCATCAACAGCACCGTGCGGCGGTACATCTCGCAGGAGGATGTCAATGGCGCCCAGACCATTGCCGCCTACAAAGCTGTGCAGGAAAAATACTATTCCAGCACCCTGTACAGCCACATCCTCCGCTTCTTTATTACCAACGAGAATGACCGGCATTTGCAGTTCGGCACGCTGAACGCCTCGGCGGCGCTCAACCGCACCAGCGTAAAGCAGTTTTTCTCCAAGGGGTACGGGATGCAGTTCACCACCGACCCGCTGCTGCCCGGCAACCCGGATTGCATTGCCATCAGTCAGCCTATCCGCTGCGGCAAGGGCACTCTGCACCGGGGCAGCACCTACCTTGCACTGGATACCGCCATCGTCACCGACCCGGCGGCGGGTTACAGCCTGACCGACGGCAGCGCGCTGTACTGGGAGACGGGCAGCCGCCTGTGGCAGATCGAAAATGGCAGCCTGACCGAGACCGAAAACCGGCTGCGGGAGGTAGCCTACACCCTGCGCACCGAAAGCAATAACGGCATGACCGAGCAGACCGCGTGGCAGGGCAAGGTGCAGCTGAACGGCCAGAGCTACTATGTTGTCAAGGTTACGCTGAACGGCCGCAGCGCGGCGCTGGTGCAGCTTTTGCCCGCAAGCACCTTTTTGCAGCACTACGGCGTGTACCTGTGGCTCATCGCCCTTGGCATAGCCATCATCTGGGGACTAAGCTTTTTTATACAGTATTGGCTGGAATTGGTCATCACCCGCCCGGTGGAGGCGCTGCAAAAGCGCATCGAGACCGTGGGCAGCGGCAACTTTGCCCCGGACCGCGCGGTGGAGTGGAACAACGAGCTGGGCGACATTGGCCGCGGCATCAACCAGCTTGCCGAAAACGTAGACAGCCTGATGACCCGCCGCGTGGAGGACGAGCGCCGCAAGCAGGAACTGGAATACCGGATGCTGCAAAACGAGGTAAACCCGCACTTTATCTATAATACCCTCAACAGCATCCGCTGGATGGCCACCATCCAGAATGCGCCCGGCATTGCCGAGATGGTGACCGCCTTTGCGCGGCTGACCAAAAGCATCTCCAAGGGTACCCAGAAGCTGGTGCCCCTGCAGGAGGAGCTGGCATTGCTCAACGATTACTTTACCATCCAGCAGTACCGTTACGGCGGCGACTTAGAGATAGAGGTCTCCCGCATTGAAAGCGAGACCCTGTGCTGCGACTGTCTGATCCCCCGGTTCACCCTGCAGCCGCTGGTGGAAAATGCCATCTTCCATGGGTTAGAGCCCAAGGGCGGCCATGGCAGCGTACTGCTGGATATCTCCACCGACCTGGAAAACGGGGATGTGCTGCTGCGCATTACGGATGACGGCGTGGGTATGCCGCCGGAGCTGGTGGCGCACCTTCTGGACGAGCCCACCGAGGAAGCCGAAAAGACTGAAAAGTTCCGCCATGTCGGCCTGTGGAACGTAAACCGCCGCATCCGGTATTCCTTTGGCGAGAGCTATGGCCTGACCATTGAAAGCGAAGAGGACGTGGGCACCGAGGTCACCATCCGGCTGCCCTATCAGAAGAAAGGAGACAGCCATGCTGCGGATATTACTGGTGGATGACGAGCCGCTGGTGCTCATTGGTCTGCAGGGCATGCTGGAATGGGAAAAGCTGGGCTACACCGTCTGCGGCACCGCCCGCAACGGCAAGCTGGCGCTGGAGCTGATCGAGCGGGAAAAGCCGGATATCGTCATCGCAGACGTAAAAATGCCGGTGATGGACGGCCTTACCCTTGCCCGCACCTGCCGGGAGCGCAGCGCCCTGCCCGCCTTTATTATGCTGACAAGCTTTGAGGAATTTGATTACATCAAGCAGGCCATGGGTGCCGGGGTGGTGGATTATTTGGTCAAATTAGACCTGACCCCCGAGAACCTGCAGACCGCCCTTGCCAAGGCCGCCGAAAAGGTAAAAAAGGAACATACCCTGCTGGGCGAAGTACCGGTGCAGGAAAACCTTGCCGAGAGCGTGCGCAGCTATCAGGAGCGGTTTTTCGTGCGGCTGTACGCCGGGCTGTTCCCGGACGAACAATCTTTGGAGCAGCCCTTGCAGCACATGGAGCTGGAGCTTACAAGCGACAACTACCTTGTAGCCAGCTGCGAGATCATTGCCAACACAGAGCTGACCCCCGCCCAGCAGCTGAAGCTGAGCTTTTCCTGCGGGCGTATGCTGGAGACCACTCTGCAAAGCTATCTGCCCTGCTATGTGACCGGCGCAGATGCGCTGCGCGGCAATGTGCTGTTCTGTCTGACAGCGCAGCAGGCGCAAAGCTACCGGACGGTGCTGCGCCCGCTGCTGGAACGCGCCAGCCAGATCCTATACAACTACTTCACGGTACGGCTGCTCTGGGCGGTGGGACGCCCCACCGGCTCGCTGCTGGGGCTGGCGCGCTGCTGCCGGGAAAACGCCCACCTGCAGCCCCTGCTCACGGTGGAACAGCCCATCCAGTTCGTAGAGGTCAACGAGGGCGATGCCACAGCCGGAAAGATGCAGGTAGTGGCACAGGTGCAGGAGTATATCAAGAATCACCTTTCGGAAAAGCTGACGCTGGCAGATGTGGCTGCGGTGTTCAATTTTTCGCCCAACTACCTCAGTCAGCTGTTTGGCAAATACGGCGACAGCGGCTTTGTGGAGTACATCACCGAGACCCGCATTGCTGCGGCCAAGGAAATGCTGGAACAGGGTGATTTGAAGGTCTACGAAATTGCGGAAAAACTGGGCTACGAAAGCGCCTTCTATTTTTCCAAGGTGTTCAAAAAGGTCACCGGGCTCAGCCCGCGGGAATATCAGCAAAGTATTTGAAGTCGGAGGCTTTTATGATACAGGAACAGCTTGCCTTTCTGCCGGAATTTCTTCCCGACTACCGCCCCTTTCCCCCTGCCAAAGAACGCCCCGCATGGCTGGCTTTACCCCCGCGGGCAAAGCAGCGCTTTTTGAAAGCCGGAGAAGCCGCGCTGCAAACACCCCTTGCGCCCCTGCCGCTCTCCCTCTGGCTGGATTTCACCCGCACCGGGCAGCGTGCCGCATGGGAGGCGGCTTATTTTTCCCGCCGGGCGCGGCTGTGCGCACTGGTATGCGCCGAGTGCGTAGAGCACAGCGGGCGCTTTCTGGATGCCATTGCGGATACCGTATGGGCGCTCTGCGAGGAAAGCGCATGGCAGCTGCCTGCCCACAACAGCTATGTGCGGGACACCCCGCAGCTGCCCCTGCCGGACACTTCGAAGCCTATTGTAGAGCTTTTTGCCGCCGAGACCGGGGCGCTGCTGGCGCTGACCCGCTACCTGCTGCACGACGAACTGGATACCACCGCGCCGGGCATTGCAGCGCGGATGGAGCGGGAGCTGAACGCCCGCATCCTGACGCCCTATTTTACAGGCCACTTCTGGTGGATGGGAAACGGTGCGGAAGCCATGTGCAACTGGACGAGCTGGTGTTCCCAGAACGTGCTGCTTGCCGTTTTTCTGCTGCCCACCTCGCAGGAACAGCGCTGCGCAGCGGTAAAACAGGCCGCGTATAGCCTGGACTGCTTTTTGAAGGACTACGGCGCGGACGGCTGCTGCAACGAGGGCGCACAGTATTATCGCCACGCCGGGCTGACCCTGTGGGGCTGCCTTGAAATTTTATCTGCCGTAGCACCGCAGGCCTTCTGCGCCCTGTTCCATGAGCCTAAAATCAAAAATATTGCGGAGTACATCTGCAATGTCCATGTAGAAGGGCCTTACTACCTGAACTTTGGCGATTGCAGTCCCCTTGCCGGGCGGTGCGGTGCGCGGGAATACCGCTTTGGGCAGGCCGTTGGCAGCGATGCTTTGCAGGCACTTGCGGCGGCAGACTTCCGTGCCGATGCCGACCCCGACCACCTGCAGAACCCGGACGGCAGCACCCACATCAACCTGTGGTACCGGCTCATCACCGCCTTTGCAGAGCAGGAGCTGATGGAATGCGCTGCAATTCCCCAGCATCTACCCACGGTGTGGTACCCCAGTGTGGGCATTTACGCCGCACGGCAGGGTCGCTGGGTGTTAGGGGCAAAGTTTGGCTCCAACGGCGACAGCCACAACCACAACGATACCGGCAGCATTACTGTATACAAAGACGGCAGACCGTTCCTCATTGATATCGGGGTGGAGAGCTACACCAAAAAGACCTTCAGCCCTCAGCGATACGAAATTTGGACGATGCAGAGCGCATGGCACAACCTGCCAACCTTTGACGGCATCCAGCAGCTGCCCGGCGCAGAATACGCCGCCCGGGAGGTGCACACCACGGAAAACAGCATCACCGCCGAGCTGGCAGGCGCGTACCCGCCTATCCCAGGGCTTACCACCTACCGCCGCTGTGTATCGGCCAGTGAACAGAGCATCACCCTGCGGGACGAAACAGATTATCCCGGCACGGTGGATCTGACCCTGCTCACCGAGCAGCAGCCTGCCGCCACCGCAGATGGCTTTGCGGTGGGCACGCTGGGCGGTATCCGGTTTGACCCGGAAAAGGTCGCTGCCAAGGTCACACCGGTACCCATCACCGACCCGCGCCTGCGCACCGCATGGCCGGAAACGATCTATAGGATCACCCTGCATTTCAAAAAATCACTGAATGTCGTGCTATATTAAGGAGAACCGCCATGGAGACCATCAAGCTGAAAATTCTGGACGAAGTGGGTCACACCCTGATGACCTGCGATGCCGACACCAACGTATCCCTTGTTTACACCAACTCCTACAAGCCCGGTGACCGGGTGGCGCTGGAAATCGACCATCCCGGGCAATACTGCGTCATTCAGTTTGAGGACACCATGCCCGAAGCCCTTGTGTATGTGGTAAAACGGGAGATCAATTTCCATATTCCATTCGGGGAGCAGGCCATCACCTACTCGCCCAAAAGCTTTGTGGGCAGCCGCCATGTCGTCCGCGCGCGCCTTGCGCTGCCGGAAGAAATTGCTGCACGTCGGAACTTAGCCTTCAACTGCTACGATGAGCACGGCGACACCGGCTTTTATCCCCACGCCAGTGCCAACGTGGAAACGCGCGGCGAGGCGGTGTTTGCCGCCCGCAACGCCATCGACGGCATCTTTGAAAACAGCGCCCATGGGGAATACCCCTACCAGAGCTGGGGTATCAACCGGGACCCCAACGCCGCCCTGACCCTGGATTTTGGCCGCGAGGTATTATTGGAGGAGCTGCGCATCACCGAGCGGGCAGATTTTCCGCACGACAACTACTGGGTAAAGGCTACGGTAGAATTTTCTGATGGCAGTCAGCTGGACATTCCGCTGGTAAAAAGCGCCAAGCCCCAGAGCGTTGCCTTTGAGCCCAAGCGGGTGCGCAGCCTTGTGCTGAAAGACCTCATTCAGGCCGAGGGTACCTCGCCCTTCCCTGCCCTGACCCAAATCGAAGCCTTTGGCACCGAGGTGAAATAAAATGAGCCTATACAATTCTCTCTATGAGCGGGAAGGGCATGGCATCAGCCCCAACGAGCCGGAGAAAAAGGGCTTTGCGCGCTTCTGCCAGATGGTCGGCCGCGACCTTGGTCAGCTGCTGGGCACAAACCTGATAGTCTGCGTGCTTTGTCTGCCCGCCGCGCTGGGGGTCTCGCTGGGCGTGACCCTGTTTTCCCTGCCGATCACGGTGGTGTGCAGTCTCCTCACCGGTCTGCTGGTCGGCCCTGCCATGCTGTTGCTGGCAGATTGCGCCCTGCGCAGCTTGCAGAACGACCCCTCCCAGTGGCTGCCCCGGGCAAAACAGACCCTTGCCGCCCACTGGAAATCTGCCTGCGGCTTTGGCTGCATTGGCACACTGGTGCTGGGGCTGCTGTGCTTTGTATCGGCCTTTGTATTTGAGGTCGCCGCACAGCAGGGCTACTACCCCGGCCTTGCCGTGCTGGTATTTCTGGCGCTGGATTTTCTGGTGCTGGCGGTTTTCAGCACCCTGTGCGCCGCTGTACTGCCGCAGCAAGCCCCGGACAGCCTGCTGCGCCGCGCGGGCAGACTGCTGCTTAACACACCGATCCGCTGCGTGGCGGCAGGTATCGTGATGCTGGCAGGCATCGGCGGCATGCTTTTGCTGTTCCCGGTCAGCGTATTCTGGGCAGTGCTGTTCGGTTTCTGGTTGCCCGGGCTTGCAGCCATGCAGACCCTGTTCCCCGTTTTGCGGCAAGAATACGGCGTACAGGTGCGCACCATTCCGCACCCGGCAGCGCCCGATAAGATCCTGACCGCGCAGGAGCAAAAAAGGCGTTCCCGCGTCAACTGGTGGTACTACAACTGGGGCATCGTAGTTGTGGCGGCTATGGTCATTGTAGGTGCAGCGTATGTGGCACACGGCCTGCTGACCGCCGTAGACCCCGATTACACCGTGGCGGTGGTCACGGCAGAAGCCCTGCCAGACGATGCGGTGCAGCGTCTGCAGACTGCGCTGGCGGACTATGCGGACGATGCCAACGGCGACGGGGCTGTGGTGGTGCAGGTGAACAACTACACATGGAGCGCCAACGCCGCCCTGACCGACATGAACGGCCAGATGGCTGGTGCCACCCAACTGAACACCGATCTTGCCAACGACGAAAGTACAATCTGGATCCTCGAAGACCCAGAGGGCTTTGAGCAGGCTTATGGGGCGCTGAGCGAAAAGCTGGGTGCCGACTGGGCCGGACAGCTGATCGACTGGGACGAGCAGCCGGTACTTTCCGCTCTCGATCTTGGAAGTTATAACACCACTACCGATGGTAGCCAGCGCATTGCTGTACAAAGCTGTTTTGCTGGCTGTAAAATTGCGATTTTTGACAGGGAAGATCGTTTATGGCGTTCTTTGAGCTCTTGATTCAATTGTTAATCCATAGCCGTCCTTTTTGTCAGTTTTTATGCAGTGTGGGTTGCTCCCCATGTAGACAATCGGCAGCATTTTGTGCTATATTAGCAACAACTAACCACTTTTGCACAAAGGAGCTCCTAATGAATCAAATATCCGATCTTCCTAATCCACTGAAAATTTTATTTCAGGAATACAATCAAGGCCAAATCGAGTCTGTCGGCTTCCGCAGCTTTACTCTGCACGCTGGTGAGAGCAATAGCTACCGCACACTGAAAAGTGCACTGATCGTCCCAGTGTCAGGCCGGGCCATCTTCTCATTCGAGCACGAACCATTTATTGCCAAGCGAGGACTATTCCTGCACGGATGCCCCAACAAGACCCTGACCATTTCGGCCATGGGCGAGCAGGATTTCCGCTACATCAATATGTACTACGAAAACGATCGCCCGTTGCTGTTCTCCCACAAGCTCAAAAATCCGGAACAGACTTTTTCCATTCTGGAGCAAATCTTGAAGCTCCACCCGGATGCTGACATCCGTAGTCAGTACCAGCAGGAAAAGCTGACAGAAGAGTTCTTCGCCCAGATTTTTGCAGATTTTCAGCCCGAGGAAACTTAGTAAGATCACCCCTCACGCTAAAGCGGAAAAGAAAAAAGCATTGCTTCCCAATGAGGTTGATATTCTGATGAATGTAGTTGTAGAACCACGCGCCCGCGTATTCTGCGCCCTCTGTCTGTACTGCGGGCTTCGTAAGGAAGAAGCACTTGGATTGCAATGGTCGGACATTCAAAGCAGCTCTCTGACCATCCGGCGCGCTATGCTATGACCTTTCTGAACAACCAGCAAGACCCTGTAGATGATTTCAAAACAAAGACCGCACACAGGGTCGTTCCTATCCCGGACAAGCTCAGATTCGTCTTGCTTGAAACACCACACTTGAGCCGGTATATCGTCCCAGCCGTCGATGGCGGAGATATGACCCGCTCCGCATTCACCCGGTTGTGGAACTCTCACGTTGCGGCCCTTGTGCCGTTCTCCCTGCATCCCCACATGCTGCGGCATACCTACGCAACGACACTTTATCGTGCAGGGGTAGACTTACGCACAGCACAAAAACTTATGGGGCACAGCAGCATTCAGGTCACCGCCGATATTTATACTCATCTGGAACAAGAAGACTCGCTCCATGTCGCTGATAAACTTAACGAGTATCTTTCCTGCAAATCGGAAAACTCCGCAAAAAGTAGTCAAAAGTTAGTCAAGCTCGCCATTTGACACAAAAAAGAAGCCACACAGCACGTTTTTCAACGCTACTGCGTGGCTTTTCTGGTGCACCTCGCGCACTCATATCCGAACTTTTCTCCGCTTTCACGGCTTCCCCAAAAGCGACCGTTTCCGTACCTTCCTTATAATTAAAGGTAATGAGAACCTTATCATCGTAGAGATAGATGGCATTGATGAAGGTGTCCACCAGCGCCTGCCGCTGCTCCGGCTGGGTCATATCCAGCTTGCGGAAGCGGAGCAACCAGAACCGGACGAATTCTTCTTTCATCTTCGGTTTTGCCAGCCGTTCCTCTGCAATGCGGGCTTGCAGTTCTTTCCGCTGCTCTTCCAGAGCTTCCAGCCGCTCCTTGGTGGAGCTGGTCAGAATGCCCATCTGGATGGCATTCAGCATATTGGTGATGCCGACTTCCGTTTCCCGCAGCTGCTTTTCGTAGATAGGCAGGTCTGTGCTTTCCTGATTTTGCAGCTCCATGACCTTGGCAATGATGGCATTCATAGAAACGTCATCTTCCACCAGCTTCATGGTTTCGTTGACCACCAGATCTTCCAGCCACTGTTTCCGCACTGCCTTTTTGTCGCAGGTCTTTTTCTTCTTGGCAGCAGCACACTTATAATAGGTGTACATCTTCCCGGTGTGGCTGACACCGCTTTCTCCGAACATCAGTGCACCGCACTTGCCGCAGTACAGCTTGGTGGTGAGCAGATAGCTTTCCTCTGCCTTATGACGGGCAGGGGCTTTTTTGTTTTTCGCCAGCTTTTCCTGCACCTTGTTGAACAGGTTCGCGTTTGCGCAGCGAAGCGGAGCAATGAAAGCCCCAGTGGGGCTTTCAAGCGACAGAACGGTCTTGCGCAGCAAGATGGAGGGGCCTTACCCCGACAAGTTCACCTGATACGAGAGCCGGAATCGCATTAGGCTGTACCACATCCCGCAAACGCAATTCGCCGATGTACCGGCGATTACTCAGCATCCGCTGAATCGTATTGTAGGTCATCTCCCCGCCCATTGAATTTTTGATGTTGTGTGCCTTTAACCAATCCCGCAGGTCAGTCATGGTCGCACCGTCTGTATACTTCTGGAACGTCTGCTCCACATACGGAGCCAACAACGGGTCGGGCTGGTAATGCCGGATCTCATCGATCATGTAGCCGAACGGAATCGTGCCGCCATTATAAATACCCTTGAGAGCGTTTTCGGTCATGCCACGCACGACCTTTTCGGACAAGTCAACCGAGTAATATTCGGCATAGCCCTCCAGCACCGATTCCAGAATGATACCCTCCGGGCCAGCCGAAATGACTTCCGTCGCCGACACCAGTTTCACGCCGTTCCGTTTCAGTTGGGTCTTGTACCGGGCACTGTCGTAGCGATTCCGGGCAAAGCGGTCGAGCTTCCAGACAATGATGACATCAAAGATTCCCCGCTCGCTGTCCTTAATCATCTGCTGGAACTGCGGTCGATTATCCGTTTTTGCAGAAACGGCACGGTCGATGTAGTGCTTCACCACCGTGAAGCCGTTCTTCTCCGCATAGGCAGTGCATTCCCGAATCTGACCTTCGATGGATTCTTCTCGCTGGCTGTCAGTGGAATAACGAGCGTAGATCACGGCGGTCATGGCAGGCACCTCCCATTTATCCATCATTGAACGGTGGAGCGTTCTTTCAAAATAGTGTTTCGTATAATGTATATACCACAGTTTTTAACTGAATGCAAGACTTTTTCCCAAATAAAAGCCGCCCTCATTCTCAAATCGTCCAGTTCTGGCTTGCCGACTGCAGATCCACCATGTGGGTGTACAGTCCCTTCCGGGCGTACAGCTCTGCCGGGCTGCCCTGCTCGGCCACGATGCCGCCCGACAGCACCACCACCTGATCCGCACCAGCTACGGTGCGCATCCGGTGGGCGATGATGAGGACGGTTTTATCCTTGATAAGTCGTGACAGTGCTTCCTGAATGGCTGTTTCGTTCTCCACATCCAAACTGGCGGTGGCTTCGTCCAGCAGGATGATGCCAGAAATACCATGAGCGCAGTAAGAACCGTAATTTTCATTTCGACTTTACTTTTCTCCTTCACGTCCGCAAATATGGCAGATCATTGCATTCCCGCGTCGGGGTATTTGATGAGGCCATACAGCGAGGAGCATCTCCCATGTATTGTTTCAAAGTACGGTAACGATCAGGGCTGTCAGCGCGGCGATCGCGGCAAACAGCGGCATTCCGTGCAAAAACGATTCGATATGCTTTTTCGGATCCTGATAGTATTTCTTCTCCGGCAAAAACGAGAAACGGATGCGTTTTGTACTGCGCCACCAGAGCAGATCGATCACAAGGAGATCGAACAGGCCCAATCCCTCGCCGAATGCAAGGAAGTACCAAAATGCTGACAGGTAATTGTTTAGGCCCAGCACACTTTTCAACGCAAGCCCCAAAACGGAAAACACCACTGTAAACAAAAGAAGATTACTGAGCAAAATGGCAGCGGTGGATTTTGCCTTCGGAACTGCTTGCCCAAGCTGAGGGTCGCTTTGCACACGGGTCTGAACCTCATCGGGATAGGAACGCAATCCGATGAGATTTTTCCTGTCCGTGCCTGTTCCGAGAAAGCATACGCCCCAATACAGAAAATAAAATACAGCGGCGATCATGATTTTCATATATATCTACGCTCCCATTCCATTTGCCGACCATCTCCGCTCCTGACGAACGCTTTTCATACCAAACTGCCTCCCCGCTATTTTTTGACCTTCATGCAAAAGTCGCAGCGGTCATCCCCACGCCCCAGCGTTTTCGTTCGATGCCAAATGAGCTTCGGATGCAGCCCGGTATAGCTGATGTCGTCGCTGTCGCAAAAGCAGCGGCACAGCTCCGGGCAGCCGTATTCTGCGCAGGTGTCGTGATAGGGACACTTCATCATATCCACACGCCAGACGCCGTTACCGGTCTGCAGTTCTTTTGGGGCAAAGCCCGCCGCCGGGCCGAAAATGCTCCGGGTGGATTTGACGAAAACGCCGGGAACAAGGCGGTAAAGCCCCGGTATGTGCAGCAGGGCGGCAAGCTGTTTGTGGCTCGTTCTCGCCAAGTGCTCCACATAGCCGTGAACGGTTTGCAGTGCCTCCTCTTTCGGCATGACCCGCTGCAAGGTCTCGTAGGCCGAAATGCCCGGCAATATCTGCCGCTTGAGGTGATATTGCTTTTCCTTGCTTGCATCTGCATTTTCAGCCAGCAGCGCACTCAGGCGCATATCAAAAGCGGCGTTCAGCTGCTTTGCCTGCGCAGGAAAGCGTTGCGCCGCAGTCTCCCGAAAGTCACGGGAAAGATAGGTTTCCTTCGCCTTCATCGTCCGTCACCCCTTCTTTTTGTACCCGCAGTCGCAGTAGGGCCCGCCGGAGGCAAGGGTGTACTGCCGCACAAACTTTGTCACACCGCCCGCTTCGCTCATGGTGTAGTCCAGACGGCACAGGGCGGGGGTCAGGTCGTACAGACCCAGCTCCTTCATCAGCACACAGATGCCGCATTTTGTAAAGCGTCCCTCGTAGCCGCTGCCATCCGGGTATTCGTAAAACTCCATATTCCACGAATAGGGGTTGCGGTCGGCGGCTTTCAGGGCGGCAGTGGCTTTCATGGCGGCTATATCCTTTGCGGTAAACTTGCTTTTTCCGCTCTTGCGGCAGAACCACTTCATCAGCGGCGTCATCTGAGCGTTCTCATAGTATACCGTCAGCGCCTCTGTATCCGGCCGCTTCGGCATACAGAGAACGAACGCCCCCAGCATGGCGCAGCCAATGATGTTCAATTGGAAGCGGTCGGCCTTTTCAAACTCCGGCAATTTGGCGATGATCTCTTTGTATTTCGGCTTGGCGCTTTTGGTGATCTGCTTTGCGGTGGCTGCATCATAGCCCAGTACCGCCGTCAGCTGCGTCTGAAACGATTTCGCAAACACGGCCCACATCGCCATAGGGATTCCCATCCAACGCATTTTACTTTTCCCCTTTCCATTCTGCCAGCACCCGGCACATCCGTTTCTCGATGTCTTTCCGGGTCTCCCGGCATTCCTTCGGATATTTCCGGGCCGCATGGAAGGCCCATTTCACAAATAGGCCGGAGCCAACCGGCAGCATAATTTTCAGCATCCCCTCCGGGAAAACGAAGTGGGTGCCGTGGGCATAAACCATCGTCTCGATCTCGCATTCATGCGGTTTTTCGGCAAGGCGCTTTTCCATCCGGCGGATATACTTTGCGGTGTCCCACAGCGCATCGTCCTCCGCGCCGATCAGCAGCAGCTTTCCCCGGATGTTTTCAACGGGAATGTATTCTTCCGGCTCGATCGGATGAGCTGTCTCGGAATCGTCAAACAGCTTGCGGGAGTTTACCATATCGCCGGTGCGTTTGCTCTCGGCGGCGATGCAGTGCCAATAGTCGGGATGCTGATAGCAAAACGGCATATAGGGCAGCGGCTTGCCCCGGTAGGAGAACAGCGATTCACCCTCGACCGGCCACTCCTTGCAGCCGTCCCTTTTGCCCTGCAGAAAGCCCTGCCACACAAAGTCGCTGGGTGTCATGGCAATGGTCAGGGTGATATCCGGGAACATGGCAGCCGCTGTCAGCGCAAGCGTTCCGGTGGTCGATGCACCGGCAATGCCGATCTTTCTGTTACCGTTAGCTTTCAGCCATGAAATTGCCGTCTCCACACGCTCAAGCGGGTAATTATGATGTCCGTAATCTTTTTTCGCGGGCGACATTGTGAGCACATTCACACCGCACCCGCAAAGCCATTTCACTGCCGAGCGCGCAAGCCGATCCTCCGGATCATCCCCGATCATCGTGATGACCGCACAGTCTGAACCGCCGGCACACGCCCAATACGCACCGTAAAAGCCATTGAGTTCCACATCAAAGTGCAGGTGTTTCATGCTCTCCCTCCAAATCCGATCTTCACGATCTGCATTTTCATCCCGTTGTCCCCGATCCTTGCAAGGAATCGGAAAAAGCCGCTGACCGAAGGGTCTTTCAGGTCGCTGTAGCCAAGCATATAGCCCCGGCTGGACACCTGCAGGCGGCTGTCCCATGGGGAGAGCTCGCTTTTGGCATCCGAAACCGCGAAATATGCCCCCACATCCTTGATCTTTGCAGTCTTGAGCCATGTTTTTGCGATCATCTTCACCGCCGTGCGGTTGGCGGCATCAAAGACCAGCACCCCGCCGGGAAAAGCGTCCGCCATCCCCCGCACCAGTTCCCGGACCTGCTGGGTCGGGAAGTAATAGAACACCCCGGAGGCAAAGAACACCGCCCCGCCGGAGGCATCGATTCTGCCAAACCATGCGGGGTCTTTCAGGTCGCAGGGAATGTTTTGCTCCCGCTCCCCGGCGGGCAGCAGCTGCTGCCGCAAGGCAATAACATCCGGGAAGTCCAGATTGTAGATCTTGCAACTGCCGTTGTCGCAGGCTCTGCCGGTGCTGTCCAGCCCGCAGCCCAGGTTGACTACCGCCGCACAGGGGTGCGTTTTCAGGTACGCCTGCACCTCAAAGGTAAGGTCGTTCTGCCGCATGGCCACCTCCAGCGCACCAAACCGCTGCATCAGGCCGCGGGAGCTTTTCTCCGCCCCTGAAAAATCGTAGTCGATCTGGTCGAGCAGACGAACCGCTGTTTCATCCCGGTAAAGGTTCGGGTACAGCTCCGTACACAGCTTCCGGGAATACAGCGGGAGGATCAGCGTCTCCTGCACGGTGTTTTTCTCGATTTTGTATTTCATAGGTTCCTTCCTCAGTGAATAAAAACTGTCATAATTGCCGCCAGTACAGCCGCTATGACCGCCATACCTACCGTACGATAGGCGCTGCGGATTGCTTCTTTTCGCTCCATACTTCGTTCTCCTTACACTATTTCACCGCTTTTGCGCCATAACGCACAGCCAGCCCTTTTTATTTTTGTGGCTCTGAATCTTACAGAAGCCTGCTTGCTCCAGATATGTTTTCAGGGCAGTATCCGTGTAGATGGTCATGCCATTGATGATCTGTGTCCATTTGTCGTCTTTTGCTGTTTCGCCGTTTGCTTCATTGCAGATGAAAAAGACCCCGCCGGGCTTCAGCACCCGATAGACCTCTCTGAAATTCTGCACAAGTTCCGGCCAGAAATAGACCGTTTCAAAGGCGGTCACTACCTCAAACTGCTCCGCTTCAAACGGCAGTTCTGCCACACTTGCCTGCTGCACGGTACACCGTCCTGCCGCAATGGCGCCCGCATTGACCTTACGCGCTTTTTCTACGCTGACAGCCGAATAATCGATGCCCTGCACCTTGCCTTTAGGGCACAGTTTCAACAGCGTTTTGATGTTCGCCCCGCCACCGCAGCCGCAGTCCAGCACCCTGGCATCCGGGGCAGGCTGCAAAAAACGCAGCCCCCACGCTGCCATTGCGCTGTGGCCAAAGTTCATCATGGTAACCATGATCTTCCCGCCAAGACCTACGGGCTTGCGGGTGTTTTCAAAAAAGGACATAACGCCACCCTCTTTCTATTTACAGTTCACAATGCAATGCTTTTCACGCAGTTCCTCGCGCTGTAGTTAGTAAAAGCTAACTTTTTGTTCTATAAAAAGCCGCATCTCAGCGGCCCTTCTGCCAAAATAATACGCCCTGCTGTTGTCGCTGTCAAGAAGTTCAGGTATTTTCGGAGATTCCGAAATAGATTTCGTTTTCAAGACCCCCAGCCGTCACCCCAGTGCCACATCCAGCACCATCATCACGCTGAAGCCTACCGCAAAAAACACGGTGCCAACGTTGGAGTGCTGTCCCTGTGACATTTCCGGGATCAGCTCCTCCACCACAACATACAGCATGGCTCCGGCGGCAAAGCTGAGCAGATAGGGCAAAGCGGGCACCACGATGCCTGCCGCCAGAATCGTCAGCACTGCCCCGATAGGCTCTACGATGCCGGACAGTACGCCGCCCCAGAACGCCCGGCCCTTTTTCATTCCTTCCGCCCGCAGGGGCATGGAGATGATGGCACCCTCCGGAAAGTTCTGGATGGCAATGCCAAGGGAAAGCGCCAGCGCCCCGGCGGCAGTGATCTGAGCGCTCCCGGCAAGATATCCGGCATAGACTACGCCCACTGCCATGCCCTCCGGGATGTTGTGCAGCGTCACCGCCAAAACCATCATGGTGGTGCGCTGGAGCTGGCTTTTTGGCCCTTCGGCCTGCAAACTGTTCTGGTGCAGATGCGGGATGAGATGGTCCAGCAGCAGCAAAAACAGGATGCCCAGCCAAAAGCCTGCTGCCGCCGGGAAAAACGCCAGCCTGCCCAGATCTGCGGCCTGCTCCATAGCCGGGATCAGCAAGCTCCATACCGATGCCGCCACCATCACTCCGGCGGCAAAGCCGGTGAGGGCACGCTGGATGCCGTCGCTCAGGGACTTTTTCAAAAAGAATACACAGCCTGCCCCAAGACTTGTGCCCAGAAAGGGGATCAGGATCCCCCAGAATGCGTCTTGTATCATGTCGAACCTCCTTGTGGTTAAATATAACTAACCACATAAAAAGTATACTGCGCTCCGGCAAAAAGGTCAAGGGCAATCCCGCATAATTCTAAGCGCCACAGCCGCCGGAACGGTGCTCAAGCCGTCAGGCGGGAATTGTGCGGTGTTGCCCAAAGGCTTTGCGGCACCTTCTACCGAAAAATTAACCTCCATAAACATTCCCGCTTTTTCTTGACAAGGCTCTGCAGGCGTGCTATTTTAAGTTTCGTCAATTAGCTCATCCTAACCATCTGAGGGGTCTCGCCCCGCGGGTTTTTCTTTGCACGAAATGTTAGGTATAGCTAACCGTGTGTTTTCAAACCTTTTCAAACCAGAGATTGAGGTGTGTTACAATGAGATTGAAAAAAGTATTTGCAGGTGCACTTGCTGCTGCTATGCTGGTGTGCGCTGTGGCAGTCCCGGCCTTCGCTGCGGAAGAGGTGGAGCAGGAGAACTGCCTGTCCTCCAGCTATGTCCAGATGAACATCCCTTACGCCGATTTCTACAAAGCTGCCGGTGTGGACAACGCATCTGAGATAGATGCTGTTACCAGCGCCACCAAAAACAAGACCCGTGCAGGCAAGCTTGCTGCCGGTTCCTACCATGTCAACGCCGACGGCACCGACATCACCGGTGTTTCCTTTCCGGTCAAGGTACTGACCCCGTGGGCGCTGAAGAATGCAAAGCAGGTCACCGATGCCGACAGTTGCGACATCACCGTTACCCTGAAGGGCGAGGAATCCACTACCACCTATACCGGTGTGGATGCCCTGTTTGAGAACGAGAGCTACGCTTACTACAAGCTCAGTGAGACCCCTGCCTGCTACATTACCGCCTGGTATGACCTGCTGAGCGGCAAGTGGGAGTTTGGCAAGGTCCACGCCACCGAGACCACCGTAGAGGGCACCACTGTGGAGCTGAATACCAACGGTCACCACGCCACCTACGAGATGAAAATCTCCGGTTTTGATCTGGACTACAAGACCAACAAGGTCTACGGCGTAGTTCTGACCACCGCCGATGGCAGTGAGTACGGTCTGCATCATGTGACCAACATCTGGCATGGCACCAAACTGGGCTTCAATGCCGATGATCCTTACTTTGCATCCATCATCGGCAAGACGATTACTCAGATCACCTTCTACGCCGCCGACGGTGTGTATGTCCTGCCGGTCAGCGTGGCACTGTGAGGCTGCGGAAAACTGCCTGATCCAGCAAAATACAGTACAAAACGGCAAGGTCGCTTGAAACAGGCGGCCTTTCTTTTCTCTGTTTTGATGTTCGCCCCGCCGCCGCAGCCGCAGTCCAGCTCCATGGCCGGAACCAGCAAACTTCATCCTGATGTCGGCACCTTCTGCCGAAAAATTAGCCTCCATAAACATCCCCGCTTTTTCTTGACAAGGCTCTACAGGAGTGCTATTTTAGGTTTCGTCAATTAGCCAATTCTAACCATCTGAGGGGCCTCGCCTCGCAGGTTTTTCTTTGCATGAAATGTTAGACCAGGCTAACTATATGACCGCAATTTTCTGCCATTGCGATGAAAGGAGAATTTTTCATGAAACTGAAGAAATTTCTTTCCCTGCTGCTGTCGGCGGCTATGGCGTTCAGTCTGTTGACCGCTACCGCCTTTGCAGCAGCCCCCGCCGAGGAGGAGAACGGCTTTTTCGATTTTCTGCTGGGCGAAAAGTACACCTACCTCTATGCTGCCCTGACTTGGGATGAGTACTGGGCAAATGAGAAGGTCTATGCTGCCGGCAACGCTGCCGCCTCTGCACAGCTGGACAGCCACGAGGAGCACGACCTTGGCGCATTTGATGCAGTCTCCCGCGCTACCGTCAACCACGGCCTGCACCGCGGCAGCTTCCAGAGCACTGCTGTGATCTACGCCAAGGACGGCAGCAGCTACACCGTTTCCCACTGGTCGGACGATGGCAAGACCATCTATCTGGCCGATGGCACCTCCGTGGGCTGGAACCGGGGCACCATTACCAAGGCCGACGGTTCTACCGTGCAGATGGATCACTACGAGGTGCTGGGCACCAAGTATGTGCCGGTGCGCGTGGCCACCAGCGACCTTGCAGATTTCTGCTCCAAGTACACCGTGGTGGAAAACGGCGGTCAGCTGGTGGGTGGCTACTCTGAAAAGGAACTGACCGCCTATACCCTGACGGCTACGGTGGACGAAAACACCAACGGCCTGAAGTACGCAACCAAGAGCGGCGATGGCTACACTTTCTCTGCCGCACATACCGGCACCGGTTCCGGCGTGGCAGAAGCCGCCCAGAAGGCTGCTGATGGTCTTACCGTGAACCTGCGCAGCGGCAGCGATGTAGGCAGCTTTGGCGAGTTCATCCGTGTGGATCTGAACGGCAATTACGGCGAGCTGGGCTCCCGGATGCAGTCTGTGGTGTGGACCTACTACGGCGATGACAGCACCTATATCCACGCCAAGGCCTCCTACGGCACTAAGTTTGCAGCCGACAACTGGATGCACAAGTCCATGGGCATCCAGATGGGTCTGAGCGATTCCGCCCGCTGCCAGCTGCCGGAGGGTACCGATGGCACCGGCTACTGGACTATCACTATCCGCGCACTGGGCTATGCCGACACGGTGGTGAAGTTCCAGACCACTGCCGAGAACCTTGCCAAGCACGAGCTGGCAAGCGATGCAGACCGCGCCGCCCTGCAGGCTGTGGTCGCCACGGCACAGAGCAAGGCAAAGGCCGCTTACACCGCAGCCAGCTACGCTGATCTGGAGACTGAGCTCGCCGAAAGCATGGAACTGCTGAGCCGGGATACCCTGTATAAGGCTGCTGCACTGGAACAGGTGACCCACCTGACCGATGCTGTGCAGAACCTGAAGGCTGCCTAATCCAGCAAAATACAGTACAAAACGGCAAGGTCGCTTGAAGCAGGCGGCCTTGCTTTTCCGTGTCAGGAGAAGATGGAATGAACAAAAAACGATGCAATGCGCTGCTGCCGCTGGTGCAGCTGCTCCCGGCGGTGGCGGCAGCAGCAGCCGTGCTTTTTGCCCTGCCCCGCACCGTGCCGGTGCTGGCCGCCGTGCCGGAAAGACTGACGGCTGTGGTGGAGCAGCCGTCAGAAGCCGCTTCCTCCGAAGCGGAGGAAGAAGTACTGCCCAAGCTGCCCTATGCCGATGGAATTTACGTCGGCTCTTCCCGGGGCTACGGCGGTGCCGTCCGGGTGCAGGTCACCATGGAAAACGGCAGCATCACGGAGGTCGAGATATTGGACGCTTCCCACGAGACAAAGCAGTTTCTGCGGCGCGCCAAGCGGCTTTTGACCACCGTGGTGGAAGCCCAGAGCTGGGAGGTGGATGCCGTTTCCGAGGCCACCTATACCAGCCGGGGCATTCTGGGTGCGGTGCAGAACGCCCTGACCGGCGAGGTAGTCAACAACCCCCTGCCGCCGCAGCCAAAGCCCGCCGCACCGCTGGTGGTGGAGGAATTTACCGCGCCCTCTACCTACCTTGACGGCATCTACACTGCCGAAGCTATGGGTTTTGAGGGCGAGATCACGGTGCAGGTCACGGTGGCAGAGGATAAGATCACCGATATCACCCTTCTGAGCGCCGAGGACGAGGAGGAATATCTCTCTCAGGCAAAACAAGTCATCCCCGCCATTCTGGAAGGGCAGAGTCCCAACGTGGATGCCGTTTCCGGCGCGACCTACTCCTCCACCGGCATCCTGAACGCGGTCAAGCTGGCACTGGCAAAGGCGGCGGTTGCCCCGGCAGAGGAAGCCGAACCGGAGCAGGCAGCATCGGAAGAAGCGGCAGAAGCCGCGGCACCATCTGAAGCAGAAGGATCCGAGGAAACGCCGGTCGCTGCGCCCACCGTGGAGGTGGTGCAGCCGGAAGAAAAGAGCGTCGTTCCCGCATGGCTCAAAGAGATATGGCAGCAGCTTTTCCCGGCAGATGCACCGGCATCCTCTGAACCGGAACCGGCATCTTCTGAGGAAGTGCTGCCGGCACCCGAAGCGGTACTGCCGCCGGAAGAGACCGAAGCCGAACCTGAAACGGAAGGAGCAGTGGAATGAAATACAAGAATTTTCTTCTCCGGGCGGTGAACCTGCTGCTGATTCTGGGGGCACTATGGCAATACCAGCAGGTGGCGCTGGTCCGGGCAGCAGCGGTGAGCCAACGCAAGCAGGAGATCGCTGAGGTGGAAGCCTACAACGCTTCCGTTTTGCAGGCGCAGAGCGCAGCGCAGGCAGAGCAGACTCAAAGCGGCTACCGGGACGGCACCTATGAGGGCAGCGCCTTTGGTTTTGGCGATGTCATCCGGGTGTCGGTGACCATCCAGAACGGAAAAATGACCGATATTGCGGTGCTGGATGCCTCCGGTGAGGATAAGCCCTACTATAAGCAGGCTCTGCCTTTGCTGGACGAGATGCTGTCAGTACAGTCTGCCGGGGTGGATACCGTTTCCGGCGCTACCCTCACGGCAGAAGGTCTCATCGGTGCAGTCGAGGACGCACTGGGAAAGGCGGCAGGATGACGGAAAAAACACAGGCAAAGCCTTTAACAGCGGCGCAGCAGCGTCAGCGGGACAAAAAGCGCCGTACATGGCTGCGCACCGGGGTGCAGTTGTTCTTCTTTGTGTCCATGCCGGGCGCGTTCGTGGCCGGGTTTTCCGGGGTAAAGCAGATCTTTCTGCACATCGGTGCGGGCGAGGTGCTCACAGCGGACAGCTTCACGCTTTCTCTGCTGGGGCTGTGCGGCATCACTTTGCTGTTCGACCGTTTTTTCTGCGGATACGCCTGCGCCTTTGGCAGCTTGGGTGATGCCGTCTGGGCACTGTCCGGGCTTATCCAGAAAAAGCTGTTCCACCGCAAAAAGCCACTCCGTCTGCCGGAGCGGGCGGTGCTTTGGGGGCAGAAGGTCAAATATCTGCTGCTGGCGGGGCTGGTGGCGCTGTATGTGACCCGGCAGGAAAAGCTGCTGACCGGCGCAAACCCGTGGGAAGTGTTTTCCCGCCTGACGGCTCTGCGTCTGCCGCCGGAGGGCTTCGGCGTAGGCATTGCGCTGTTTGTGCTCATCTTGCTGGGCATGGCAGTGCAGCCCCGGTTCTTTTGTCAGTTCCTCTGCCCTATGGGAGCGGTGTTCGCCCTGCTGCCGGTGCTGCCCTTTGCGCGGCTGCACCGGCAGAGCGATGGCTGCATCCCGGGGTGCAATGCCTGCAAGCAGCAGTGCCCGGTGTGCCTGAAGCTGGAGGAAAGCAGCCTGCGCAGCGGGGAATGCATCGCCTGTGAAGCCTGCGTGGGCACCTGCCCTAAACAGAACATCCACCGGTGGGATATAGCCTTGTGCAAGCACCTGTGGCTGCCGGTGCTGGGTAAGGCGCTGCTCTTCTTCCTGCTGGGCTGCTGGCTGGGTTTCTGCCGGTTTATCTGAACCAAAAAGGAGGCCGCCGCACAACATTTGTGCAGCAGCCTCCTTTTGGCTGGGACGATTTGTCATTTTTACAGGGAAGGCTTCTGCTCCAACAGATCTGTCATGCTGCGCAGGCTGATGCCAAGGGTGGAAAGGTTATGCAGCATGGCGCTGGTAGCCGGGGGCAGGATGCCCAGTGCGCCCAGAAGGATGAGCGCTGAGTTGAAGCTGAGCACAAAGCGGTAATTGCTGCCCACCCGCTTTTGCAGGGCGTTGGCAATGACTTTTAACATTGTTAGTGGCAGCTTGATACGGAGAATCATTTTGGTCATGCTCACTTGCGGAAATTCGCAAACGCAGCCTATAAAGGTAGCAGAAAGATTGAATGCGTCGTACTTTTTTCGATTTTGCATAACGAATTTTTCAAAATCCTCTTGACGCATTCTACATACCGTGGTATTTTTCTTGTAAATTCCACTGATTTTGTGGAGTAACCTGAATCTCTCCACAAGATGCGGTCGTGTTCATTTTGAACACGGCCTCTCCGTGGATTATCCCTGAAAGATCAACCGCCCCACAACACACCCGATTCATTTTGTCGCCGATTCACCCGACAAAATCATCGCTGCGCTGCTTGGGCGGTATTTTTCTTTTCCGGGGAAGATTGCACCTTGAAAATTTCATGAGCCGCCCGAACGTGATACCGGCTTTCCAGTCAACGCCGCTGCACAAACAGGGGCAGGAACTTCGTTCGGAGCAAACGGTGGCCCCATTACATGAGCAGAGCCCCGCTACTTATTTTTTGCGTCTTAACAATTTGGAAACATTTGTTGAAAATGAGGTAGTCCAGTTCCGTTCTCTGCGCCATGGTCACGTCCAATCCATCCTCGACCCCAGTGCAGTCAATGGAGATCATTCTCCCATCCCGGAGCAGCAGCTCCACGCAGCCGGTGTCCATGTTGAATTTGCAGGTTCTTTCATCGTACTTCATACTCGTGTCCTTTCTACCTTACGGCACTCTTGCAGTGGTCTGTCGTGCTTTCTTATGATAAAGTCTGGGACGCTTTTCGATGGAAGCAAGGGATTCGTTCTGTTTTCCGAAGAACACAAAAAATCCGAACCCTTCTCCTATCGGAAAAAAGTTCGGATTTTGTTGTTGTGGTGCGCCTCCAGGGACTCGAACCCTGGGCCCACTGATTAAGAGAAACCGATGTGCAACATTCATCAATTTCCAGAATCACGCAGTTCCGTTATTTTTGTCGTTTCATCGAAATTTTATGTTTTGCATCCTTTGCATTATCTGCACATGATGTTCCGTCTTGCATCCGTTATCCAGCCGTTCCGGTGTGCAAAAAGTGTGCAAAAATGTGCAGAGCCAAAATCAGCACCTTAAAACAGGTATCGGATTTTTATGCAATGGGGTGAAAACAGGTCTGTTTCATCCGGCGAAAGGCACACTCTATATCACCAATTTATACCACACATCAAATGTACATCAACAATTTGATTCTTGGCAGGGATACGGACAATCGAACTGACACCACCTTATATAAAAGGAGTTTTCCCATGAACAAACTGCTTTCCTGCCGCTACAACATGGACACCAATCGGGTGGAAGCCCGGTTCGCTGATGGCTCTGCCGTTGCCATCGACTGCGTCGCCATCGAGGACAAGTACGGCAACACCCCGGCACAGCGGGCAGAACTTGACTGGCTGCTCTACCATAAGCCTTTGGAGTATGCACAGCTTGTGCTGGGAGGAGAGATGGAGCACTATCTCTCGCTGGGATGCGACCACGGCAGGCTGGAAGATTAAGTCCCTATAAAGAACACAGTGCCCACCGACCTATGGTTTGCCATAAGCTGGTAGCATCGCTTCTTATCCATAAGCAACTCGCTCTTTTCGGCTAACGCTTTTTTGTAAATGTTTCCCTTGCAGAATCTCTCCAGATTCTCTATAATAAGAAAGAGCTTTATAAATCTTCTTTCAAATGTTGAATCTGCTCTTGGAGGTGAGTGAGCCCATGACCGGCAGCGGCGCAAATAACCGTGATGTTAAAAAAATCAACCGCATCCGAACGATTCGCAGCATTTTTTCCTGCGACCGAATCTCGCAGCCGGAGCTTGCGGCAAAAGTCAACAACAGCTGGCCGACCGTATTGCAGAATGTCAAAGAACTGATGGCGATGGGACTGGTGCAGGAGGTCGGCACCTTTGAATCTACCGGCGGGCGCAAGGCGAGAGCATTTGCTCCCGTGCGGAATGCCAGACTTGCGGTCGGACTGGAGATCACCCAGAATCATGTCGGAGCAGTTCTGGTCGATCTGTCCGGTAACCTTCTCCACTATGAGCGTAAAAAGCGTCTTTATGAGCGGTCGGACACCTATGCGGAAATGCTTGCCGGAATCGTGCAGGGGCTGATCGAAAAAGAGGGCTACCCGGTGGAAAAAATTCTGGGTGTCGGCATTTCGCTGCCCGGTATTCTGGACAAAGAGGGGCAGACATTGGTTTACTCTCATGCCTTGGGTCTGCGGAATGTTCCTACCGAAGAATTCAGCCGTTACATCCCGTTCTCCTGCCGGTTCATCAATGACGCGAACGCTGCCGGACTTGCTGAAGTGCGCGACCTCGAATCTCCCCGCAGCCTTGTCTACCTTTCTCTGAGCAACAGTGTCGGTGGTGCGATTCTGACCGGTGGAGCGCTCTATGGCGGCGACCATCTTCGTGCCGGAGAGTTCGGGCACAACACGCTCGTTCCCGATGGCCGCCCCTGCTACTGCGGAAAAAAGGGCTGTCTGGATGCCTATTGCTCTGCAAAAGTCCTCTCCCGACTGACTGACGGAAATCTTGCACTATTCTTTGATGGGTTGCGCTCTGGCGATGCAGCTTTGCAAACGGCATGGAATGAATACCTTTCTTACCTTGCTGTAGCAGTCAATAATCTGCGCATGACCTTCGACTGTGATGTAATTGTTGGCGGCTACGTTGGCGGATTTCTGGCAGAGTTTGGCGAACCGCTCCGGGAAATGCTGGTCGAGCGTAATACGTTTGAGCCGGACAGTTCCTACCTGAAGTTCAGCCGCTATAAGCTGGAAGCCTCTGCGCTGGGAGCCGCTCTGCTCCATATCGAAGCCTTCATTCAGAACCTATAAACCTTCCCATCGAGGACGGCACCTGCCGTCCTCGATTTTTTGCACAATTCCGCCGCTTTTTCCTTGTGCAGTTCTCCGAATCCGCGAAAAAGGGCTTGACTTTGGTTGTGCGGTGTGCTAATTTGTAGTCACATTCATAAACACTTTATAAAAGTTAATAAACAAACAAAAACGGAGGTCATCTTATGAAAGGCACAATGAAAGTTGCAGTCATGAACGGCATCGGCAAGATGGGCTACACCACCCGCCCGATCCCCACACCCAAAGAGGACGAAGTTCTGGTCAAGCTGGAATACGTTGGCATCTGCGGCAGCGATATGCACTACTATGAAACGGGTGCGATCGGCAATTATGTAGTCAAGCCGCCGTTCGTGCTGGGCCACGAGCCGGGCGGCACAGTCGTGGAAGTTGGCAGTGCTGTCAAGCATCTGAAAGTCGGCGACCGCGTTGCGCTGGAGCCGGGCAAGACCTGCGGTCACTGCAAGTTCTGCCGTGAGGGCAAATACAACCTCTGCCCGGATGTCGTGTTCTTCGCTACTCCGCCGGTAGACGGTGTTTTTCAGGAGTATGTGGCCCATGAAGCAAACCTCTGCTTCAAGCTGCCGGACAACGTAAGCACCATGGAAGGTGCGCTGATCGAGCCTCTGGCTGTTGGTTTCCACGCAGCCAATCAGGGCGGTGCTCATGCCGGTCAGACTGCGGTGGTCATGGGTGCAGGCTGCATTGGTCTGGTCTCCATGATGGCGCTGAAAGCCGAGGGTGTTTCCCGTGTTTACGTTGTGGATATCATGCAGAAGCGTCTGGATAAGGCTCTTGAACTGGGTGCAGACGGTGTGATCAACAGCCGCGAAAAGGATGCCGTCCAAACGATTCTCGACCTGACCGATGGTCTGGGCTGCGACCTCGTTATCGAGACTGCTGGTACAGAAATCACTACCCGCCAGGCCATTGAGATGGCGCAGAAGGGTGCAAACATCGTTCTGGTTGGTTACTCCAAATCCGGCGAGATGACCCTGCCTATGAGCCTTGCACTGGACAAGGAACTGACCTTCAAGACCGTGTTCCGTTATCGCCACATTTACCCCATGGCGATCGATGCCGTTGCTTCCGGCAAAATCAACCTGAAGGGCATTGTGACCAACATCTTTGACTTTGACGACATCCAGAATGCCATGGACAAGAGCATTTCGGACAAGGCCAACATCGTCAAAGCAGTGGTGAAGATTGCGGAGGCAACGAAGGTATGAGTTTTCCGCAGGTTCTGACCGGTGTGGCGCACATTGGCATCCCGACAAATGATCTCGACAAGACCATTGCATTTTACAAGAAGCTGGGGTTTGTTTCTGCGCTGGAAACGGTAAACAAAGCCGCCGGGGAGCGCGTTGCGTTTCTTCAGCTTGGCGATCTGATGATCGAAACCTATGAAAACCATCGTGCGGCGGAAAAGGCCGGAGCAATCGACCATGTAGCTCTGGCAACGACCGATATCGAAGCCGCCTTTGCTGCAGCAAAAGAGGCAGGGATGCACCTGCTGCATTCCAGCATCCAGTCACTGCCGTTCTGGGAAAACGGTGTGCGCTTTTTCATGGTCGAAGGCCCGAATAAAGAGAGAATAGAGTTCTGCCAGAAATTATAAGCATCGCGTCAAGAGGAGAAAGGAGCGCGCCGTATGAGTTACACAGCAGAGCCGAAACAGCAGGATACGAACATCAAAGTCCCTCTGATCAGTAAAATCGCTTACGGCATGGGCGATGTGGGCTGCAACTTCAGCTGGATGTTCGTTGGCAACTTCTTGATGATTTTTTACACCGATGTCTGCGGCATCAGCATGGCGGCAGTGTCCCTCCTGATGCTGGTCTCCCGCTTCTGGGATGCCATCAATGACCCCGTGATCGGTTCGCTGAGCGACCGCACCCGTTCCCGCTGGGGACGCTACCGTCCATGGCTGCTGTTCGGCGCACCGGCAACTGCTGTGGTGCTCGTGCTGACGTTCTGGGCGCACCCCGCATGGTCAGACAGTGCCAAGAGCCTGTATATGTACATTACTTACTGTGTACTGGTTCTGGGCTATACCTGCGTGAACATCCCTTATGGTACGCTCTGCGGCACCCTGACCCAGAACATCGAGGAGCGTGCGAAAATCAACACCTCTCGCTCCGTCTGTGCCATGATCGCCATCAATATCATCAACATCATCACCCTGCCTTTGATCTCTGCTTTTGGCGGTGATAATGCAGCACGGGGATATCTTCTGGTGACCGTCCTTTACGGCGGTATCTTCACCCTCTGTCACTGGTTCTGTTTTGCCAAAACCAAAGAGGTCGTCCAGCCCCCGGAGCGAAAAAAAGTCTCACTGAAAAAGCAGTTGGATGCAGCGCTTCAGAACAAGCCCTACCTGATTGCACTGGCGGGTCAGTTCCTGTTCGGTGTGACGCTGTATGGCCGCAATGCCGACCTGCTCTATTACTTCAAATATGTGGAAGGCAACGAGAATCTGTTTACCATCTACTCGATGATCCTGATCGTTCCCTCCATTCTGGGTGCTGCGGCATTCCCCTTCGTGTTTGAAAAGCTGGGCAACAAAGGGCACACCGCTTCCCTTTTCGCTGCCGGAACCGGTGTTTCCCTGATTGCGCTCTATTTCTTCAGTGCAGTTTCTTCTCCCATTCCGTTCTATACATTCGCTGCACTGTCCCAGTTCTTCTTCTGCGGATTCAATACCGCCATCTACGCCATCGTTCCCGACTGCGTGGAGTATGGCGAGTGGAAAACCGGTGTCCGCAACGATGGTTTCCAGTACGCATTCGTTTCACTGGGGAACAAGCTGGGCATGGCGATTGGCACCTCTGCGCTGGCTGGTGTGCTGAGTACATTGAGTTTTGCCCCCAATCAGGTGCAGAATGCTGCCGTGCAGAATGCGATGCACTATGCATTCTCGCTGCTTCCCGGTGTGCTGTGGCTGATAACAGCGATTGTCCTGTTCTTCTACCGAATCAGTAAGCGTTCGTATAACCAGATCATGTCCGAACTGAACGCTAAAAAAACAGGTTGAGGTGATACCATGTTTGATGTTGTAGCTTTGGGAGAAAGCCTGATCGACTTTACCCCGAACGGAACCAATGCACAGGGCATCGAATTGTTTGCCCGGAATCCCGGCGGTGCACCCGCCAATGTCCTTGCCATGAATGCCCGTCTGGGCGGCAAAACAGCATTCATCGGAAAAGTCGGCAAAGACGGATTTGGCGATTTTCTTCGCCAGACCCTTGTGGAAAGCAGCATTGATGTGTCCGGTCTGGTGATTGACGAAAAGATTCCCACGACCCTTGCCTTCGTACAGCTTGACAGCAAGGGAGACCGCTCCTTTACCTTTTACCGGAACCCCGGTGCCGATGTGATGCTGACTTCGGCAGAAGTCAACAGGAATCTGATCGACGATGCTGCCATCTTCCATTTCGGCTCTGTCTCTCTGACCGCCGACCCGAGCCGCACCGCCACGTTGGAAGCTGCGCGGTATGCACGGCAGCAGGGCAAGCTGGTCAGCTTTGACCCCAATTACCGTCCGCTTCTGTGGGAGCACCCGGCAGATGCCGTTGTCCAGATGCAGGAAGGTGTCAAGCTGGCGGATCTTCTGAAAGTTTCCGAGGAAGAAATGCAGCTTATCACAAACGAAAGCGACCTTGCCCGCGGCTCACAAGCCCTGCTCGAAATGGGGCCATCTCTTGTGCTGGTATCGCTGGGTGCAAAGGGTGCTTATTACCGGAACGCTGTGGGAGCAGGGCATCTTCCCACCTATGATGTGCCTACCGTGGACACGACTGGTGCAGGCGACGCTTTCATGGGCGCAATTCACTACCAGCTGCGAGGAAAAGATGCTGAGGATTTGCGTACCCTCCCTGCATTTGAGCTTGAAGAAATCGTCCGCTTCGGCAATGCAGCGGGCAGTCTGACCACGACAAAGGGCGGCGCAATCCCTGCAATGCCCTCCATGGTGGAAATTCAGAACTGCATTGCCTCTATCCCACTGCTGTAAAAGAAAGGATACCCTATGACAAAATTACAGATCAGAATGCGGCAGGTCGATCAGGTCAAGGAATTTGTAGATTTGCTGTCCAAATATCCCTATGAGATGGACTTAGTCTCCGGGCGATATACCATTGATGCCAAATCCCTGCTTGGCATTTACAGTCTCGACCTGAGCAATCCGCTTACCCTTGTGATTTATTCCGATTCTTGCGAAGAACTGCTGACACAGCTCCATGCGTTGCTCCCAGATTGCATCGTCTGATTTTCTACGCTTTTCTCCTTCTTCCATTTGCACCGTTCGGTTCTGGTTCTCCTTCACCAGAACCGAACGGTGTTTTAATTTGTATAAGTCCTACTATCACCGCATTCCCTTAATAAATTTTGCAAGCCCATATTGATGTGCCTCATTGCCTTGTCAAGAGGGCTGGCACCGCCCAGCCCTCTCTCTTTTTGCCAAAGTTTCCCTTGCTTTTTCTTGCAAGCTGCCGAAAACAACGCGCTTTCAAAACTTTTTGTTGACACGGCTCGATTTTTGTGGTAATCTATCCCAACAATTGAATATAACATATTTTTACATATTCGTTCAGACCCTGCGGGGCTGAACATCTTGGCTTTCAGCCGTCACATAACCGACTAGCATGACCTTCTAGAAAAAGCGAAGGCAGGGCTGGTCTGTTCTGTGACGGCTTTTTTGTTGCCGTTTTGCCCGTTGGACCTTGAAAACCGCATGACCGTCTGTATGGGATACCCGGCGATGACCCTGAGAAGGAGAGCCGGAAAACGCCGCCGGAGGGGGGCAGGAAAGCCATGCAGAGAGAACGGCAATTCACCTCATGTGGTCAAAATGAGCACATGAGGTGAAACGGACGTTTATCTACTCGTTGCGGCAGGAGAAATCAATGTAGACAAATTGTCCACATTGATTTGCCGTAACCCAAAGGACGTTTATCCACCTGTTGCAGCAGAGAAAATCCATGTGGCCAAATTGACCACATGGATAAGCCGCAGCACCGAAGAAAGGATGTGTGCCTATGGGAAACAACTTTACCCCTGCATGGATCAAGAAAGGCTTCTTCAACGAATCCCTGTTTTGTGACGATTTTCTCAGCACCCACCAGCTCCTCTATGTGAATGGCGCATTTTTCACCCCGGACGGCAGGGTCACAGACACCATGAACCTGCGCTGTGAAATTTTCGATATGCTGCGAGACCATATCGGCGCAAATATCGCCAAACGGGTCAGCAATGTCGTGGACGTGCTGAAACTGGCGGCACAGGTGGAGGACTTTCCGCCCGTCACCGACCGCATCGCACTGGCAAACGGAACCCTGTATCTGGATGGCACCTTTCAGGAGGGCAAGCCGGAGATCGTCCGCAACCGACTCCCGGTCAGGTATGACCCGAAAGCTCCGCAGCCCTCCCATTGGCTGCGGTTCCTGTCCGACCTGCTCTATATGGTGCGTTTTCGGTCTTTCGCTGCGTACGTGCGTACAGAGAAAACCGCCTGCTGCGTACGCACGTACGCAGCAAAACGCCCAAGTTCTCCTTTATAGGGGGTGTTGGCAAAGTGTCAGATTGACAGTTTGCCAAAATCAGAGGGTCAAAATGACCCTTTGAAAAACCGGACGAGCTGTCCTTCAGGGCAGCTTGCCCGGAGCAAGAGTGCAGAGAGCGCAGCTCTTTGCCCCAGTGATATGATGCTGTGCGTCATATCCTACTGGGTATTATCTGGCGCAAAATGGCGGCAGATCCAGCAGCTCCGCTGCTGCGTTCTCCCACGCCAAACTGATGAAACGGAGGGATGTCTATCTGAAACTGACACGACACAACGGACGAGCCGGAACCCACGGCACCTATAACCCCAGGCACAATGACCGCAGTTTCAACCTTGCCAACAGTGAGCACATCGACCCGGAACGAGCCAAGGGCAACATCTATTGGGACTGCTTCCACGGTTTCCGTTCGGCTCTCGACCCACAAGACCCGGACGATCTGGGGGCGACCTTCTCAGATGTGGAACGGCAGTTCTACGAGAGCCGGTACACGACCTTTATCGAAGGTCAGAACGAGCGCAACGCCAAGATTCGGCACACAGAGCGCAACCGCTCCATTCCCGACCTGCTGTCCAGCCGCAAGACCTGCCCGGAGGAGACCATCTACCAACTTGGAACGCTGGATGAACACGCTTCGGCAGAGGACTTGCTGAGCGTCGTCACAGAGTTCATCGAGGAGTTCAAGGCCAAGTATGGCGACCACGTTCATGTGCTGGACTGGGCACTGCATCTGGATGAGAGCACACCCCATATCCATGAGCGTCATGTGTTCGACTGCGAGAACAAGTACGGTGAGGTGGCTCCCCAGCAGGAAAAGGCATTGGAAGTGTTGGGCTTCAACCTGCCCGACCCGGACAAGCCCCTCAGCCGCCGCAACAACCGCAAAATCACCTTTGATGCCGCCTGCCGGAAGATGCTGTTCGAGATTGCAAAACGGCATGGTCTGGAATTGGAGGAAGAAGCGGAGTATGGCAACCGCAAATATTTGGAAAAGCAGGATTTCATCCTTGCCAAGCAAAAGAAGCAGCTTGCCGCCCAGCAGAACAAGCTGGACAAGCTGACCCTCAAGGTCAACGACATGGAAGCGTTGATCGATGAAGTTTCGGCTGCGGCCTACGACAAGGCAGTATCCTGATGCTCGGCGAAAAACTCGCGGAGCTTGTCAGCTTCATCGGGGAGGACAAAGCCAAAGCCCTGTCCGTCCACTCTGCAATAGAAAGCGATTTTCATGACTGCCACCTCAATCAAAAATGTCCTGGATTTTGTATGCGATCTCGATGCGCTTATCGGGATATACCAGCACCCGGTCGATCAACAGCTCGGCCAGCTCGGTGGTCAGCGTGTCCGCATCGAAAATCGCCTTGGACGCTTCCTTGCGGCTGTCCTGCCGTGCCTGTTCGTCCTGCTTCTGTTTCGCCTGTGCCAATACTGCGGCATAGGCGTTTTTTGTTTTCAGCAGCAGCTCGTTACACGCGGCCTTTTCCGCCTTGTAGGTGTTCAGGTCAATCTCGCCCATAAGATAGTGTTCGTAGTCTGCATCCGACAGGGACTTCCATTTCAGAAATTCTTCCTCGCGGGCAAAGTCCTCGCGGGTCAGGCGGATGATGGCTTCGTTGGCATCCATGTAAACGATAGCGTTGGGGTCTTTCTTGTTCAGCGCATAGCTGCTCTTTCTGTTAAACATAGGTCTCGGCGGCTCCGGTGCTCTCATGGATGATCTTGCGCAGCTTACCACTGCCAAAAGTTTCGGCAAAGCCCAGCGGCAGCACCGCCAAATGCTCCGACACCGCCAGCCGCAGATTGGTCGCCACCCGGAACGCCGACAGGTGGGAGCACATCAGCGCTGCAATGTAAATAAGGTAAGACAGCACTGCAAACAACACTGCCATCCAGCCGTAATAAACTCCCCGGAATCCGCATCCTCGCTCTGGTAGAAGAGGAAGCTGTTTTCATTGTCCACATCCAGTTTCTGGTAGGTGTGTGCAAACACTTCCTGTCCTTGCGCATCCAGACCGGTGATGGTGTCGCCACTCATCACGAATTTTTCCACGCCGCCCAGAAAATAGCAGTTGAACGCCGTGCTGTCCGGATCTGCTGCATATTTTTCAACAGCCTCCTCGCCATACGGCTCTGCCATGCACATTCCCAGCAGCATATCCGTAGCCGATTCCGCATTGTCCTCGCCTACCAGCGGAGTCGCAGCGTCGATCCACAAATTCCGGTATTCACTCTTTGCCGCCCGATGTCAAGTCTTGGACAACTTTTTTCACAAATAAATTTGAAAAAAGCGAAAAAAAAAATAAGCCCTGCAAGGCTTTCAATCGGTTTTTGAACCAATTTGAGCCTTGTAGGGCTTATCTCTATACTCTATACAATTTTTGCTTTATACGGCCTGCAACGGGGTGTTTTCCATTACTTTCTTAAATTCTTCGACCGTCATTTCAGCATCCTCAGCAGCTTCTTCAACCGTCACGCGGCCTTTTCTCACCTGCTTAATCAACATCCGCATCTCACCGATACCAATGCCTTCTTCTCTGCCGATACCGATACCTTCTTCTCTACCTTCGGCCTTGACACCTTGACTAAGATTGCACATAATAAGCACCTCTCTTTCCAGTTCTTCGCTCATTGCAACGCCAAACTCTTCTTCGAGAATTTTCTTTTTCTCCGTAGCTGCTCTTGACGAAGAAAGCAGCACATCCAGAAACTTCAAAATGCCTGTATAGCTTTCTGTATCAGGTTTTCCCAGACAAATCGTTACCACGCTCATCAGATCATAATTTTCTGATTTCTCGGCAGCGTTTCCAATCAACTGTTCTGGCCGAATCGAATACCGCGTAAGCGTATTCTGAAATTCATCGGACGGTTTTGTACAAACCCATATAGAATACACTTTTCGGATTTTTCCATACTCAGACTTTTTGAATATCGGCCCGTGCTGTGCAGAAATCATTCTGCTGCAATAATAGATTGCACGTTTTGTCAGTGGGTATCCCGGATTAAAAGCAGTCTGCGCTTCCACATTGATAATAAGACGAATCACATCCTGCTGTGCTGCATCATTCGCTGCCGTTGGAGCAATCGCATCAAAGCGAACGTCATAACGCACCGTTCCCTCAGTCAGCGTAGAATCCTCATTGTTGCTTCCAGTTATTACGTCAGGAGCTTTCGGAGGTCTGTTTGTATCATCAACGTGAACGCCAACCGTGCCAACCTCTGGAGTCCCCTCAATATACTTTTCAGCAATTTCGTCTACTGAACATTCACTGTATTCATCTACACAGCCCTTCATAATCTGCGCCAAAATCTGCTTGTTAGCCAGCAGCTTTTTGGCAGTCTTATCATAGTCCGAATCAAACTCCGTCTGAGTCATCGTGTGGGCAAGCTGATTTTCTACCGTGTTTTGCTTTTCCATCGGCATTCACTTCCTCGCAGTAGATTCAACAAGAGCGTATAAACTCTTACTGTACTTTCATCTTACCATAAATCGCTTCTCATATCAAGCTGTGCAACTCCCTCAAAATCCTTAAATTTTTACGAACAGTTGTCCATAATATAACATTGTCGTTGATGTTATATTATGGACAACGCTGCCCGTTCCACAATCAGAATCCATCGGCTATTCTCGATCATCTTAACTTTTCTTCTGCATTATAACTCTTTTTAAGTTAAGATACAAAATTAGAGTTAAGACTAGCAGAAAAAGCGCATCACAGCTTGAAAATTCCACTCTTTGAAATTGTTCATGTTATTACATTTCTATTGATGTTATATCATGGGCAACCGCTTGATGCTACTTTCCTGTCGTGTTATACTTATCTTATACAAAATTGTCAAGGGGGAGTGCATTATCATGAGTAAAAGACTTGTCGCTTACTTTTCTGCCAGCGGTGTCACCGCAAAAGTTGCTGAAAATCTGGCAGATGCCATCGGTGCAGACATTTTTGAGATTCAGCCAGAAGTTCCTTATACCAAGGCCGATCTGAACTGGATGGACAAGAAATCCCGCAGCACCATCGAAATGAGCAATCCGAACTCTCGCCCTGCCATCGCCGCCAAACGTGATAACATGGACGAGTATGACACCATCTTTGTCGGCTTTCCTATCTGGTGGTATGTTGCTCCCACCATCATCAATACATTTCTGGAAAGCTACAACTTAAAAGGTAAGACCATCATCCCCTTTGCCACCTCCGGCGGCAGCGGCATGGGCAAAACCAATGAAAAACTTGCGCCGAGCTACACTGGTGCAAAGTTACTGCATGGTAAGGTGTTCAACTCCTATTCCAGCAAGGCAGATTTGTCTGCATGGGTAGAAACCCTCAGCCTATAACTCTCACATTCCTACAGAATGAAACGCCCTCATAGCCGAGAAGATTTACGAATCCTCTCAACTATGAGGTCGTTGTTTTCTTCCCCATCATGTAAATTATACGTCATACTTATAGCATAGCCTTCATACAGTTTTGTTCATAATATCACATTTCCCACCGGACATCCTTTCTTCTTTCCGCAAGTCCTGGTTTACTAAGAAATAAAGATGGCTCTGCAAAAATATAATCATTTTTCTTATTTCTAAAACGCGCGGTGCCATTCATAATATAGCAGGCGTCTTTTGCTCTTGTCAGTCCTACATAATGCAAATTCAAATCTTGTTGAACCGACGACTCATCGCCAAACTCGTTAGGAATTATCCATTTATACATATCCATATGAAAAACAATATTAAATTCCAATCCTTTTGATTTGTGCAATGTCATAATATTAAGTTCGTTTTCACGTGCCGGAACGTAATTTTTCAACTGATGCGGATCACTTATCACTGAATGAAGATTATTCAAAGCTACTTTTGTTTCCTTTTGTGCGTACACCAGTCCCGCAAGTTCTTTTATCTTATCCTCTGCATTGCAAAAATCATCGAACGAATTCGAAAATATACTTTGGCACAGCGCGAGTGCTTTTCTATATTTTTGAGGTTCCAGTTCTTCAGAAAAAAGTTGTTCCGCGTAATCGACAGCAAAAACCGACTCATCAAAACGTGCCGAAATTAAATCTCGAAAGAATCTTCCCCATTCAGAGTTATCTCTATCTAGCACTGTTTCCTCAAATATTTTATATGGTGTACTTAGGTTTTCTCCAACCTTAAAAGCTGTACTATTACTTCTACAAAGAATTGCGACCTGATTATTTCTCACTATTCCATATTTATCTTTTATTTGGTTAAGGTATTTATCTATTGCCGCAGCAATGCTCCTCTCATCTCCTGAAATATCGACTTTAAAAACCCTTTTCTCTCTAGGCACTGTTTTTGATGCACCAAAAAGACACAGTGAGTATTCCGATATACTCGGATGACATCTATGATTTTTACTAAGTTCAAAGCGAGCAAAGTCATCTCTTTTCATCAGAGCAATCAGATATTTTGGGAATCGTTTTGTAAAACCATATATTGCTTGATTTATATCTCCCACAGCAATTCCTGTTAATCCACTCTCAACAAGCTTTATAAAGACCTTATCTTGTATCTCACCGCAATCTTGGTACTCGTCGATAATAATATGAGAATATCTAGCCTTGATATATTGCATCGCACCTGGCACATTCTCTAATATGTACAATGCAGTTTCACCAGTATATTTTAGAAAGATTTTACCTTCTTGTAACCCTTCAACCAGAATGCTCTCTTTCTTTGAGGAAAAAGGCTCTTCTAATAACAGTGCATACTTGCTACTCTCATCTATGTTATCAACAATCTCATATTCTGTAATATTCCCCGTAACATGGCTTGAAAAAGGAATAATAATTTGTGAAATATAAAACTTGTCAATAGTGCCAAAAAAAGATTGCTTCGTATCTGCACACCTTTGCTTACACCTTCTTTTTAGTTCATCACTTGCCTTATTAGTAAATGAAATTGCAATTACTCCTTTATATTCTGGCAAATCTGGAATCACTCTGGCAATCTTTTCGACTATTGTATATGTCTTTCCAGATCCCGGCTTAGCAGTAATCACAATATTGCCCTTCTGTTGAAGTATCTTACTTTGTTCTTCAGTTGGTTCTTTCACCATTGTCCGGTCTTGTCCTTTCCGTTGTAATACGAATCAAGCTTGTCAGAGGCTCTACAATTTTGCTCTCTTCAAGACAAGAAAGTTCTTTATGGTTTTTAGTCAAGAATTCCATCATATTTTCTGCTTTTTTCTTTTGCATTGCGTTTACGAGATCATCATGATCCCTTTTTCCATAGTGGTTCATCAGCGTATCTTTTAATTCACTACTGGCAAGATCATTTTCGAGATCCACATCAGATAAAAAGATTCCTAAATCTTTGATATTTGTCCTAATATATTCATTCAACTTTTTAGCCTCTTCGGGAATTTCAGCATCTTTTGGCCATTCATTTTCTTTGCTATGCTGATTCCAATATTCAATCAATCCAGTTTTATTATCACCAATATCTTTAACAATCCCAATTCCTCGTGATATTCCAGCATAATATTTTTTTACCGGAGTAACACTTGTTTTTGAAAATATGTCGTTATCAGTTCTCAGAACCCACGAAATATTTAGCGCATTGCAAATAGCCACATAAGGTTTAAATCCTACTCCCTCAACCGAAAGAATTGATATATTATGCCTGTCCAAATCAAGTTTCAGCTCTCTTGCCAGTGCTGTGTAAAACAACACCTCCGAAGTTCCCTCAACAAGAAAGACTCCATCTGAGAAAAATGTTTCCGCTGACAAAGCGTTCAGCCTATATCCAAAATCATCAAATACACTTTTTAGTAATTCACTGCAACCACCACAAGAAGCAAACGAGTACTTATTTTCTGAATATAATCTCACAATACTTGCAGGCTCAAATTTAGATGCAATATGGGGAGAATGTGTTGTTATTAAAATTTGCTCGTCAAAACTATTCTGAATATACGCCGATAATTTTCGTTGCTGATGTGGATGAAGGTGTGCTTCAGGTTCTTCAATCGCATAAAAAGTAACATGGTCAATGTTGTTTTGCAAATGTTGTTTTGCTATCCATGTCGCGAGGAATATTTGATTATTGCGTCCATCTCCACCTATCGATAACGGAGTATCTCCTGTGGAATATGCGAGAACCAAGTTATCAAGCATTTTATCAGCTTTACTTTCTCCCGCAACAAATCGGACTGCTTGATCTTCATTATGAACAGACAGTTCCCCTAATTCACGATTTACCTGTGCAAGTGATGTAGAAATGTATTGTAACGAACTTATACTCTCATTGATTTTATCCAAACTATTTTGAATCTCATTAATTTTTTGACTGTCTGACGCCGTTGCTTCTTCGGAAAGCTTTTCCTTTGCAATCTGAAGTATCTTGATTTTCTCACGGCTCAAAAAAGAAAAAAGATTGCGATTTGTGTCAACATATTGCATGTTTAATCTCTTAATATATTGTCTTGTTTGAAGTTCAGACAATGTAGAGACATCATACCCCGTCAAAATTTTATATGTACCATTTTTTTGATTCGTATATCTTATAACCACTTTTCCATCTTTGACGGCACTTCCAAATGTACTTAACAAGCAATCTTCTGTTACTTCGCATAGATATGCTGTTATTTCAATAGTATCTGTACCAGAATAAGCATTATAGTCGCTTTCTGTCAATTCTAAATCATGTTCACTAATTGTTTTGTCAAATAAAATTCTTAGAGCGTATAGGAGATTAGACTTTCCCACATCATTTGCTCCGATAATAAGTGTTTTTTTCTGGAATATGACTTCTGTATCATCAAAATTACGGAAGCCTTTAATGCGAACCTTTTCCAATCTCATAATTTTCTCTCCTAACTCCCTAATCTTTTTCTATTGGGAAGCCCATAAGCATCATCTTTTCTCTCTGCCCAGATGGGAAAGCCCATTCATGAAACTCATCGCGTTCTGACAATCTACTCCTCTTTATTAAATTATGTCGCAACACTGAAATCAACTCGTAGGCCTCTCCAGTAACTTTAATAATCTCATCAATATCCAACGAGTGAAGTGAATAGTGAAGCATGTTAGAATCATTATATAAATCTCTTAAACACCCTTGTGTTTCTGGTGTCAGAGTAAATATTAATGCAGCCGGTGTAGTATTATTCTTAATTTTGATTGGGCGATTATCAAATGTTTGCAGTACTCCTTTTGTCAATGTTTCTCCATTTCTATACCTGCCATATCTTAATCCTACTGCCAATCCATGCTTATATTGACAATAATCTTGATAATGCTCTTTATGAAAAGAAACTAAATCTGTCAAATATGTCTGCATTCTCAAAACTGCTATTCTATATTCTATGTAGCAATCTTGATGATCTGCCCATGTCAAACTATCATCCAAATCAAAATATGGAAGAAAAAACTCTCCCAAAAATTTTGATGGATCATTTGTCTTAAAATTCCAAATATATCGCTTAACATCTGTAGCATTATAATTTACAACATTCTTCACAAAAGTATCTATATTTTTTGATAACATAAGAAACGAGAACAAATCCTCTATTGCTTGTTCCGCATGACTTAATGCTTCAAATATCCACCCTATACGAACTTCGTTTTTTATTTGTTCATGTTCCACAATAGACAATGGTTGGTTTTCTCCCGTTATATCACTATAGAAATCATCTAAATTGAGTATCAACTTTTTAATAGATTCTACTGCAACAATATGCCAAGCTAAATATTGACTATCAAGATATTGATACATCTGGGCTTTCCCTGCTTCAAATTTTTCTTTTTCTGTTAGTTTTTTCATTTTTACATCCCATAATCTCAAAAACACCAACGCATCAGTAACCAAGCTGTTCTTATTACACTATCTTGAGAGAAACCAACTTTCGGACGATTCAATGCACTCACCAAATTGTCGATTTTGATTTCATACCACTTATAGTAGCATATTCACCATTGTTTTTATGTTATATTTTCATAATACCATAAATCATCGTCGACATCAAGGCAACATTTGTTGACATTTACCATATTATTTCAATATTCGAATGGGTTCATGTGCAATTTTCGACATTGTAATTTGCTTTTTCTGACATGAAATCACTCTAACAGAATAAAACACTCGCCTAGTCGAGAAGAATTCTCTTATCTAGGCGAGTGTTACTTTTTAACTATCAAAGTTTTCCCTTGCTAATTTTATACCGAAGCCAGTCCTCTGCGTATTCGCTACTGTTCAGAATCAAGTTCAGTACTTTGTTTCCTTCTTCTGTATTCATTTCTTCCGGGATGTCATCTTTAAACATCGAAAAAATATTATCCTGTCGCTCTTTCGGTGTCGGATGATCTTGATAGACAATCTTTTTCCCTTTTAGTTCAGAATACACATCAAACAAGCGAAACATTTCAAATAGTATTATCGGTGATAAATATTGATCTTCCCAAAACACTTGTAGTTCTTCTGGCACTTCGTTTTTCTTCTGCTGCATTATTAAATTTATCAGCAAACGATAGGCATACTGATCTGCTCTTAATTCTGTATCCTTTCCATTTCGATCTTCTGGATGAATAGCATGATATAACTCATGTCCTATCAAAAAAGTCCAAATAGTCCAGTAGTTATCCATTGCTGTATGCATCAAGTTTTCTGGGAGAAGAGACATTTCATAAAGCTGCGTTTCATTATGTGTCCCAATTTCTCTTTTTCCATTCTGCAAATCTTCCAGAACGTAAAAGTTCTTCATGCAACGAGTTACATTCTCCTCGCTTCTATTATTCTCAAGTGAGTACATTGTGAAAAGAAACGATATAAGTGTATATTCCAGCAGTTCATCTACAACAACGACTTTTGTACCATTTGCATGAAAAGCGTTCATATTCCTTATATATCGAGGAATATATTGAACTGGCTCATCAATTTTTAAAGCCTTGAGAACCAATCCTAGCATTTTCTCATCAACATAATCTTCTTCCTCGTATGCGCGATTCAAGATTGCCTCATCAATTACATTGATTTTCCGCTTTTTCAGCATTTCGACAAACATCCGAACGCTTTCTCGTCCTTCTTCAATGTTACGTTTCGGAATGTTATTCCTTATTTGGTCACTCAGATAATTCTTATTTTTCATAATGTAATATCACTGCTTCCGCCAATTGGCCCGCTACATTTTCACTTATTTTATTTACATCTTCATTATTCAGATACCTATTTATCCTATACTCTGCACCTATTCTATATTCATCTTTTGAGTTTTCTCGAACACATAAGGATACTTTAATACAGGTTTCTTGTTCACCATCTTCTTTATTGGGCTGTTCAGAAATTTTTTCACTTGTTTTTTCTTTTGATGATTGTCGCAATTTATCCAAAACATCATGTGAAACGATTTTAATGACATCCCATATCATTCCACTTACAACACCTGTTATAATGGAATTAGATGATATGGTAATATACAAACCTATCAAAAAATCGCCCACATTAAAATTATCGACCGACATAACTGTGTAGTCAATGTCTGTTCGTTCTTCAAGAGGACTGTACGCACTTTCCAATTCATAGGGAACCTGAATCAACACTGATGTTTCCATTTTACATAATCCTCCCAGTTTACTTTTGCTGTTTTCTCCATCCTTATAGAAAAGAATAACATTTTCTTAAAATGTTTTCAAGGTCACTCGTGCAGTTCCAAGGGCAGTCCATCCGGGTCAAAGAAAAAGGTCATTTTCTTTTTGGTGTAGCTGTCCAATCGAATCGGTTCACATTCAATTCCCATCTGAGCCAGTTCTGCCACGGTAGCTTCCACATCATCCACCCGGAACGCCAGATGCCGCAAACCGCAGGCTTCCGGCCTGTTTACACGCTTGGGCGGGTTTGGCTCTGCAAAAATCTCCAGTTCAATCGCATCGGCACCGTCACCGACACTCAAATCCAGTTTCCAGTCGTTCCGCTCCTTGCGGAAGTTTTCTCTCACAACTGCAAAGCCCAGCTTGTTCACATAAAAGTCTCTCGCTTTTTCGTAGTTAGAAACGATAATCGCCACATGATGAATTGCCGCCAATTTCACTATCTGTACGCCTCCCTATTTTATATGTACCATACCTGCCGAAGCATTACTGCTACCAGTTCCAGAAGCACGACCACACTGCCGACCACCTGCGGTATCATAAAAATCGCAAATCCACCGATCAGCATTTGAAGTGCTTCCATCCCTTGCGACTGCTGCATAAGATACGAAAGAATCGCCGTTGCCAATAGCACACTACCCAGCAAATAGAAAATCCATGCCGAACAATGATGCAGGAATACCACAAACCACTTTATAAGCCATACAGTAAGGATCAGTGGCAGGGTCATAATCACCAGCACCGATTTTAACAGCCATCGAATCGCTTTCATAATGTCCTCTTTCCGGCTGTTTTGTTGCCCATACTCTGTAAGTATGGAGCGAACATTTTCAAAGCCGTTCGGAGCATCCGTCACAAATACGCCTTTACTGTCTACCACGACTGGAGAAACAGCATCTTTGCGCTGCTCATTGCGCATCATAAAAAAGCAAACTCCCTCGACAACTTCGCTGTCATACGGAAGCCACGTTCCAGTCTTTCCATCAATCTGATAATTGGGAACCATGTAGGCGACAGTGTTTCCGGCTGCATCAACATCCATACGGCAGATGCCGCTGTTATTGCCAACAGCTACGCCTACCTCATGGGCTTTGCGCCCGAGACCATCGCCACTGCCATCCTGTTCAGCATGGTAGGTTACTTCAATGGCAACGACAAAACCCTCTGGGTCATGGTACAGGGGCTGGTGCAGACTCTGCTGGTGCGTCTCCCCATGGCGTATATTATGAGTATCCAGCCCAACGCCAGCCTGACGATGATCGGTCTGTCCGCACCCACCTCCACCGCAGTGGGCATCTTATTAAACATCAGCTTTTTTCTCTGGCTCAAACGGTACGAAAATCAGACGTGTGCATAGGTTTTGAAGGCTGGAAAGCCTGCCGATGATTGTTGCCACCTACAAATATGATACGGTCGTGCTTGAAATTTCAAATTCAATCATGAGTCGATAATAGCAAACAAGCCCACAGGATAGACCGCATATAAAATACGGCAGACCTGTGGGCTTGTTCCTTATATCGAGTTGATCTCTAAACGATCAATCCTCTAATCCATGGCTTTCAGCTACATTCCTCAAATATTTCTCCGGGTCTCCGTTCAGAATCAAATCGGCATAGCCAAGCGGGTCATTGTAGATAAGATAATCCAGTTCTGACCTCTGCGCCATGGTCACGTCCAATTCATCCTCGACCCCAGTGCAGTCAATGGAGATCATTCTCCCATCCCGGAGCAGCAGCTCCACGCAGCCGGTGTCCATGTTGAATTTGCAGGTTCTTTCATCGTACTTCATACTCGTGTCCTTTCTACCTTACGGCACTCTTGCAGTGGTCTGTCGTGCTTTCTTATGATAAAGTCTGGGACACTTTTCGATGGAAGCAAGGGATTCGTTCTGTTTCCCAAAGAATACAAAAAATCCGAACCCTTCTCCTATTGGAAAAAAGTTCGGATTTTGTTGTTGTGGTGCACCTCCAGGGACTCGAACCCTGGGCCCACTGATT
>NZ_QUEN01000007.1:0-413 GCF_003478175.1 Faecalibacterium sp. OF03-6AC
GTGGGCTTATGCGGTATTAGCAGTCGTTTCCAACTGTTGTCCCCCTCTTTGAGGCAGGTTCCTCACGCGTTACTCACCCGTTCGCCACTCGCTCGAGAAAGCAAGCTCTCTCTCGCTCGTTCGACTTGCATGTGTTAGGCGCGCCGCCAGCGTTCGTCCTGAGCCAGGATCAAACTCTTTATAAATGATATTTATCACTTAAAAGTGTTAAATCTTGTTCGCTCAGCACGCAATCGCTTGCGTCCTGTGTGAATTACTTTTGGAATTGTTTTAAGTGTTTTTCCAAACACATAAAGGTTCCTTACAAGTTTTTCGATATTGTTCAATTTTCAAGGTCCTGTAGCGCCTCAGCCTTGCGGCTGACGACCTGTTTATTTTACCACCGAAGCGGTTTTTTGTCAAGCCTTATTTTT
>NZ_QUEN01000007.1:423-171095 GCF_003478175.1 Faecalibacterium sp. OF03-6AC
AAGCCTTATTTTTTAGAAGCTTTTGAACTTTCTGAACTTGGCCCGCTAAGAAGTTTCTCAGAACAAACCGGAACTTTTCAGCGTCTATTGGTTCTTTTCATGGGCTTCCTGCTGAGGCTTTGGAAGTCATTCTTTTACCTCAGCGCTTGGCGCTCAAGTATAATACCATACCCCCGCCTTCTTGTCAACACTTTTTGACAACTTTTTTCCATTCTTTTTTGCGCACGACCGGAAACGGCATCTGACCGTGAGGTATATGCGCCGCAGCTGCTTTGGTACAGCTTGGCACAAATGCCTTTTCTTTTTGCTTATATAATGTATTATAAGCTTTCGCCGTATAATATTTTGCGATATTACACCTCGGAAACGGGTGTGCGTTGTCAAGAGGTCTTGGCTCAGATTTTATCCTGAAAATTATCCATGAATTTTGGCTAAAACTCCAAAACGCAAAATGTAGTGGTATTTTCCTTGACTTGCCACTAGATAGTGATAGAATAGAGCTATATTCAGTTTGTTGGATATCGTGTGCGCAAAACGGGTATCTCTTATTGTAAGAGATACCCGTTCACACTGTGCTTTATTTGTTAAGGAGGAGAGCCGATGAAGATCATCAAACGCAACGGTGCAGAGGTCCCCTTTGATATCACCAAAATCATCACCGCTGTTACCAAGGCCAGCGATTCTGTGAGCGGCCAGAGCCGTCTAACCAAGGACCAGATCACCCAAATTGCCGCTGCTGTTACCGACCAGTGTCAGGCGCTGAACCGCGCCGTCAGCGTGGAAGAAGTGCAGGATATGGTGGAGAACCAGCTCATGGACATCAAGGCACATGATGTGGCCCGGCACTACATCACCTACCGCTATGTGCAGAGCCTGAAGCGCCAGACCAACACCACCGATGAGCGCATCCTGAGCCTGATCGAGTGCCAGAACGAAGAGGTCAAGCAGGAGAACGCCAACAAGAACCCCACCGTGAACAGCGTACAGCGCGACTATATGGCCGGTGAGATCTCCAAAGATCTGACCGCCCGTCTGCTGCTGGACCCGGAGATCGTCAAGGCCCATCAGGAGGGTTTGATCCATTTCCACGATTCCGACTACTTTGCCCAGCACATGCACAACTGCGATCTGGTGAATCTGGAGGACATGCTGCAGAACGGCACCGTCATTTCCGGCACCTATATTGAAAAGCCTCACAGCTTCTCCACCGCCTGCAACATCGCCACCCAGATCATTGCACAGGTGGCATCCAACCAGTACGGCGGCCAGAGCATCAGCCTGACCCACCTCGCCCCCTTTGTGGATGTCTCCCGCAAGAAGATCGCCGCTGAGGTAGAAGTGGAAATGGCCGGTCTGGACGTTTCTGCCGAGCGCAAGAAGGAAATCGTAGAGCGCCGCCTGCGCAGCGAGATCAACCGCGGTGTGCAGACCATCCAGTATCAGGTGGTCACGCTGATGACCACCAATGGTCAGGCCCCCTTTATCACCGTGTTCATGTATCTGGGTGAGGCGCGCAATCCGCAGGAGAAGGCAGACCTTGCCATCATCATTGAGGAGACCATCCGCCAGCGCTATCAGGGCGTGAAGAACGAGGCCGGTGTGTGGATCACCCCCGCCTTCCCCAAGCTGATCTATGTGCTGGAAGAGGACAACATCCGCCCCGGCACTCCCTACTATTATCTGACCGAGCTGGCCGCAAAGTGCACCGCAAAGCGCATGGTGCCCGACTATATCTCCGAGAAGAAGATGCTGGAGCTCAAGGTGGACAAAAACGGCGAAGGCCACTGCTACACCTGCATGGGCTGCCGCAGTTTCCTGACCCCCTATGTGGACCCCGAGACCGGCAAGCCCAAATACTACGGTCGGTTCAATCAGGGCGTTGTCACCATCAATCTGGTGGATGTGGCACTCTCCTCCAAGGGCAACTTTGAGAAGTTCTGGAAGATCTTCGACGAGCGTCTGGCCCTGTGCCACCGCGCACTGCAGGCACGGCACAAGCGACTGCTGGGCACTCCCAGCGATGCCGCTCCCATTCTGTGGCAGTATGGTGCACTGGCTCGCCTGAAAAAGGGGGAAAAGATCGACAAGCTGCTGTTCGGCGGCTACTCCACCATCAGTCTGGGCTATGCCGGTCTGTATGAGTGCGTGAAGTATATGACCGGCAAGAGCCACACCGATGCCGGTGCAAAGCCCTTTGCTTTGAGCGTGATGCAGCACATGAACGACAAGTGCAACGCATGGAAAAAGGCCGAGAACATCGACTACTCCCTCTACGGCACCCCGCTGGAATCCACCACCTACAAGTTCGCCAAGTGCCTGCAGAAGCGGTTTGGCATCGTGCCCGGGATTACCGACAAGAACTATATCACCAACAGCTACCATGTGCATGTGTCGGAGCAGATCGATGCCTTCACCAAGCTGAAGTTTGAATCCGACTTCCAGCGCCTGTCCCCGGGCGGTGCCATCAGCTATGTGGAAGTGCCCAACATGCAGGACAATCTGGAAGCCGTCATGAGCGTGCTGCAGTTCATCTACGACAACATCATGTATGCGGAGTTGAACACCAAGTCGGATTACTGTCAGGTGTGCGGCTATGACGGCGAGATCAAGATCGTGGAGGATGACGGCAAGCTGGTGTGGGAGTGCCCCAAGTGCGGCAACCGCGACCAGAACAAGCTGAACGTTGCCCGCCGCACCTGTGGCTATATCGGCACCCAATTCTGGAATCAGGGCCGCACGCAGGAGATCAAGGACCGCGTGCTGCATCTGTAATTTTTGCATAAAGGAAAGCGCCCTCGCCCTCTCAGTCAAAACCTTGCGGTTTTGCCAGCTCCCCCAAAGTGGGAGCCTTTGGCAGTACGGCAAACTTTGCCGATTTGCCAAGGCCTCTCCCTTTGGGAGAGGTGGCACCGCAGGTGACGGAGAGGGCGAGCCAGCTTGAAATGAAGCTATGAACTATGCAACCATCAAATACTATGACATTGCCAACGGCCCGGGGGTGCGCACCAGCGTGTTCGTGTCTGGCTGCCGCCACCACTGCCCGGGGTGCTTCAACGCCGTGGCGTGGGACTTTGACTATGGCCAGCCCTTCGACAAACCCACCCGCAACGAAGTGTTTGCATCCTGCCAGCCGGACTATATCGCGGGCCTATCGCTGCTGGGCGGCGAACCCATGGAGCCGGAAAATCAGCGGGAGCTGCTGCCCTTCGTGCGCAACTTCAAGGCCCTGTACCCGAATAAAACGGTATGGTGCTATTCCGGCTACACCTGGGAACAGCTGACTGGCAAAGAGCCAAGCCTTGCCCGGTGTGAAGCCACCGACGAGCTGCTGAGCCTGCTGGATGTGCTGGTGGACGGCGAGTTCGTGCAGGCAAAGCACGATATCTCCCTGCGGTTCCGCGGCAGCAGCAACCAGCGTCTGCTGGATGTGAAAAAGACCCTTGCCGCCGGGGAGCCCGTGTGGTGGGAGGACGAAAAGGTGTTCGCCACCCATACTATGGAAAAATAAACATAACAGAAAAGATGTGCCATAATTACTCGTGATGAATTCAGTTGCCCTAAATTCACACGAGCAGGGACACGACCAACTGGATTTGAACAACGAATACATACAGGAGGTTTTCGCATGAACAAACTGCTTTCCTGCCGCTACAATATGGACACCAACCGGGTGGAAGCCCGGTTCGCAGATGGCACTACCCTTTCCATTGATTGTATCGCCATTGAGGACGAGTACGGCAACACTCCGGCACAGCGGGCAGAACTGGACTGGCTACTATACAACAAGCCCTTGGAGTACGCCCAGCTTGTGCTGGGTGGTGAAATCGAGCATTACCTATCACTTGGCTGTGACCATGGCAGATTAAAAGATTGATCTTTAATTAAAATATCCAAACCAAAACAACAGTCCTCTACTTGCAATTGTTGCAAATAGAGGACTGTTAGTCATTAGCGATTCAAGTTGTCAAGATAATAAATTCAAACTATGTAAAAAAAGTCCTATCCTTCAACGCTCTCTGACATTATCGATTCATATAGAGATGTACTCAACGTCTCTATATCATCGGAAAGAGGTTTTCCAAGATTGTAAATAAAACTTTGAAACAGTTCAATGGTCTGTTCACTAAATGCCGGACGTGACTCAACATTCTTCGATATTTCAATCAATTTGTTGGCAATATCGTTAAAATGAGGAATTTCATCATAGGATGTTACTTGAAGCAAAACGCTAAGTTCATCTGCATGCTCTTTGGTCTCGCCCAAATCAATGGGGTCGGAATAGTACAAGTCTGAAAAAAGCATGGACATCAAAACAGATACTTGTGTATCGATCTGTTCTTGGTTGAATTGAAGCTTTTGGTAATCTTTGTACATATTGCTAAATTTCATTCCACATAGAATTATAAGCACTGCAACGACACCTATAAAACCATAACGAACAATCCTTACTTTCATTGACGGCCTCATTTATACACCTCCGTTTTTTTGCTCCTAACAAGAGCCTTTGTATAATCAACGCAATTCGCATTCGCTTCGTTTCAATTTTCAGGAGAAATTTTTTCAAATTTTCCATCTTTGTAAGTTCAGACAAAAAGAAAGCCGGACATTTGTGTACTCTCACAAATGTCCGGCTTTCTTAACGGATACCTTCCGCAATTTTCATAATCTCATCGTATGGAATGTTTCCCATAACGGTATGTGTAATCCCCTGATATTCCCAACTTAGAGTATAAACATTCTTTCCATGTTCATCCGTACTAGTTCCAAGTACGCCATCTGCTTCTCCGACCTTTACGGTTTCGTACACTGTATGCTCATTATCAAATAGATGCCGATTCACTCCCGCCCGCCTGATAAGACGAGCGGTTATTTTTTACCCATTGACCCAACAGGTACACCGGAAAATCAGCCTTCGCCGTGGTTTTCGGCTTTTTGCAAACGGATTTCAGGTGTGTGCAGGGTCACTTTTTCAAAATAAAGGAGATTTTTCTATGGAATTCTTTAACAGCGCAGTGGACGTTCTGAAGACTCTGGTTGTGGCATTGGGTGCCGGTCTGGGCGTGTGGGGTGCCGTCAACCTGATGGAGGGTTACGGCGGCGATAACCCCTCCGCAAATGCTCATGTGCCATAAAGAAACACGCAAGAATTTGATTGACAGCATCCACTATTCCATAGCAACAGCGAGTTGCTTGTTAAAATAAGGTTTGCAGTTTTATAATAAATAATAACATATTCCTTAGGAGGGACAGACATGGAAACACGAGATATTCTCAAGAATTTGCGTGAAAAAAATAAACTTACAAAAAGTCATTTGAACGGTACTACAAAATGAGAAAAAGCGCTTGACTCTACATCTGTTGTAGATATTATAATATTGGTAGTTTAACAAAAAAGAAGGATTAGGCAATATGGAAAAAAACCTTACTACCGGCAGTGTGTTCAAAAATGTTGTATTATTCTCATTGCCGTATCTGCTCTCGTATTTTCTTCAAACGCTCTATGGCATGGCTGACCTATTAATCATCGGACAGTTCGAGGGTGTAGCCAGTACTACCGCTGTTTCTATCGGCTCACAAGTGATGCACATGCTTACGGTTATGATTGTAGGGTTATCGATGGGAACAACCGTCAGCGTCGGCCAGGCGGTGGGGGCAGGAGATCGAAAACAGGCAGCGCATAACATCGGGAATACGGTAATATTGTTTCTGGTGGTTTCCATTGCACTTACGGCCATCCTGTTATCCCTTGTTCATCCCATTGTCGTTGCCATATCTACGCCAACGGATGCGGTGAGTGGTACGGTCACCTATTTGACCATCTGCTTTATCGGGATTCCGTTTATTACATCCTACAACATTATCAGTTCTATTTTTCGAGGGTTGGGCGACAGCAAAAGCCCGATGTGCTTTATTGCCACAGCCTGTGCTGCCAACATCGCTTTAGACTATCTTTTTATGGGTGTGCTGCACCTTGGGCCTGCGGGCGCAGCCCTTGGTACAACTCTCTCTCAGGCAATCAGTGTAGTTGTTTCCCTGACCGTTATTTTGAAACGCAGGAGCATCGTTCTGAAAAAAAGCGACTTCAAGCCTTGCCGTGCGGTCATGGGGAAAATTTTGGGGATCGGCATCCCGATTGCGTTTCAGGACGGCCTGATTCAAGTTGCTTTTATTATTATCACGATTATTGCCAATCAGCGTGGACTGAATGACGCAGCGGCAGTCGGGATTGTGGAGAAAGTGATCAGTTTTCTCTTTTTGGTCCCCTCCTCTATGCTGTCTACCGTTTCTGCCTTGGGAGCGCAAAATATCGGTGCGGGCAAACCGGAGCGGGCCATTCAAACGCTGCGCTATGCGGTGATGCTCGCCGCAGGCTTTGGCGTGCTTGCTTCTATCGCGATCCAGTTTACAGCGGAAGGCATCGTTTCGCTGTTCACTGATCCCAGCACTGCGGACGGAGCGGCGGTGGTCCGTTTCGGCGGCCAGTATCTGCGTGGTTACATTTTTGACTGTATTTTTGCTGGCATTCATTTTAGTTTTAGCGGCTTTTTTTGCGCATGCAGGAAATCCGGCCTGTCGTTTTTACACAATATTCTCGCCATTGTATTGATGCGTGTGCCTGGCGTTTATGTGACCTCAAAATTATTCCCGGCAACGCTTCTCCCGATGGGACTGGCTACCGCGGCAGGCTCACTGCTATCGGTCGTGATCTGCCTAATCGCCTTTGGAGTCATACGGCGCAAATCAACGCTTGTTCTGGTGGAGGAGTAAGATATGGATCGGAAAAATCTTTTCCCAATAGGTGAAGTGTCAAAATTGTTTCATATCAGTGTTAGTAGTTTGCGGCACTATGAACATATCGGTTTGCTTACACCAGAATACATTTCCTCAGATTCTGGCTATCGTTACTATGGCACCGAACAATTTGAAGTACTCAACACAATCAGGTATTTGCGGGCATTGGATATGCCTTTGGCCGAGATTGAGGACTTTCTCAAAAATAAGGATATCAGCCGTATTGAGGAAAAGTTGTTACAGCAAAAGCATGCAGTCCTGAAAAAGCAACAAGAATTACAACGTATAGAACAAAAGATTAATCACCGCTTAAATTGGCTGCGAGACGCACAAAGTGTGCCTTTGGATACCGTTTCCTTAATAGAGCTTCCGTCCTGTCGCATTGTTTGGGTAGATGCTCCACTGAAAGTAGATGGCTCTCTTGATATGGAAGTGCCGATTAGAAAGCTGGATCAATCTGATGCCGAAGCCGTTGTATTTCTTGGAAAGGTCGGACTTGGCATTTCCGCGGAACATTTGCAGCAATCAATAGTAAATCGTTATGACAGCATTTTTCTAATACTGGATCAAGAGGACATTTATACAGGTGAAACCATTACTCTTCCCAAAACACTTTGTGTACGGCTGCGTTTTCGAGGCAGTCATATAGAAGCTCCAGCGCACTATGAAAAGCTCCTTGACTACATCACAAAAGAACAGATACAGATTGTTGGCTTTTCGCGAGAAATCACGCTCATAGACTATGGCATTACTAATGACAGTGAAAAATTTGTGACTGAAATATGTATTCCGGTCAAGTGCAGATAAGAAGGGCATAAAATGAGATTTGTTGTTAAAAAAGAAATTTTTGAAGAACTGCCGAGTGCCTGTTTTGGTGTTGTTATGGCAAAAGGCATTGATAATAATAACGCATACCCAGAGATTGAACAATTTTTAGATGAAAGTATCCAAGCTGCAATGCAGCGTTTTGAGGGAAGAAAAGTCAAGGAAGATCCGGATATTTTACCATATCGAGAAGCATTCCGAGCCTTGAATATCCTATCCAATATCGTACTGAATGAATTGGACTGATGGGTGGCCTCCCCATGGGAGAACATGCCCACTCACTACGAGTACAAAACCAGACAGAATTTCTCATGTGCCATAAAGTAACACAAAAAACAACAGACAGCCGCCACAATTCCGTAATGATTGATGCTTGACAGACTCCTTCAAGTTCGCTATAATAATAAACGCAAAACTTTAGTGGACTTTTCCGGATTCGGTCATCTTTTTGCCACACAGCTATCTTGTGATAGTTGTGTGGCTTTTTTGTTGCCTGTATCTCAGAAGTATTAGCAGAATGGAGGACTATATCTGTATGGGAAAAAATTTTTTTGTCTCTTATCAAGACGTGCCGTAGTGTACGGGCTTATAAATCGGAATCGGTCCCTTCCAAGGCTTTGGACGCTGTACTGGAAGCAGGGACTTATCCGGCCCAGGAAGTCGGTCAGCCCGCAGCACGCAAACAAAACTATATTGTTCGGACAATTTGTGGAGAAGAGGGAAAGCATGCAGACCAATAACAAAATGGCGGTCGCGCCCGTTGGAAAGCTCATCTGGCAAATGTCGATACCGCCGCTGATTTCCATGTTCCTGCAATATTCCTATAACCTGATAGACAGCGCGTTTGTGGCACGGTTGAGTGAGAATGCACTGATCGCTGTTTCTCTGGCATTCCCGATTACAACATTGATGAATGCGGCGTCTATCTGGATCGGTGTCGGCGTGAATGTGCTGATAGCAGGATATCTTGGACAGAAAAAGCAGGATGATGCAAATACAACCGTCACACATGGATTGTTACTGGCCTTTGGAATTGGTGCTTTGCTCAATCTTCTGGCATTACTGATTATGAAACCCTATTTTCGGGCATTCACCAATAATGAAGAAATTTATCAGCTGAGCATCGCCTATATGAGTGTGTGCTCCTTCATGCAAATTCCCAATATGGTGCATATCGCCATCCAGAAGATGATACAGGCCACCGGGAACATGGTCGCTCCCATGTGGTTCCAGATTGCAGGAGTGGTCGTTAATTTTGTATTTGACCCACTCCTAATTTTTGGCATTGGTGTTTTCCCACCTATGGGAATCCGCGGCGCTGCGGTGGCTACTGTTGCGGGCTATTCAGTATCCATGATTTTGGCATTTGCTTTGCTGCTGGGCAAAAAGCAGAAAGTGCAGGTAAAAATCAAAGGCTTTCATTTGCAAAAGCAGATGATCCGCCGTATTTTTGCCTTTGGCCTGCCATCTTTTATTATGAACGCCCTCAGTTCGTTTATGGTGACGTTCGTCAATCTGTTCCTGGTGGCGTATTCCGATACGGCGATTGCTTTCTTCGGTGCGTATTTTAAGGTGCAGCAGCTGATCGTTATGACAGTAAACGGCTTGATTCAGGGCTGTTTGCCTATTATGCGGTTTAACTACGGCGCAGGCAACAGCGAACGGCTGCATTCCGCTTTCCGATATGGAACTGTTTTGGTCACCGGCATGATGATACTGGGGACGTTGGCTGTCCTCCTCTTTCCGACGCAGATCCTGGGATTGTTTACGGCGTCGGAAGCTATGCGTTCCTTTGGCATCTCCGCCATGCGGATCATGGCGGCAAGCTATCTGTTTTGCGGTCTCTCTACTATGGTTTCCACCTATTTTCAGGCTACGGAAAAAGTAAGTTCCAGCATGGCAATCCAATTATGCAGGCAGATGCTTTTCCTTGTTCCCGCCTTATGGTGTCTGGACAAATTGTTCCATCTGAACGGAATCTGGCTTGCATTTCCGGTTGCCGAAACTGCCACTTTGCTCGTTGCTCTCGTGATGATGGCATGGCATCGCCGCAAAAATATCTCATAACGTGTTCCAGGGAGGAAAAATGATGAACGACACTTTCATGAAAGAGAAACCGGTATTACCGCTGATTTTACTATACAACAAGCCCTTGGAGTACGCCCAGCTTGTGCTGGGTGGTGAAATCGAGCATTACCTATCACTTGGCTGTGACCATGGCAGATTAAAAGATTGATCTTTAATTAAAATATCCAAACCAAAACAACAGTCCTCTACTTGCAATTGTTGCAAATAGAGGACTGTTAGTCATTAGCGATTCAAGTTGTCAAGATAATAAATTCAAACTATGTAAAAAAAGTCCTATCCTTCAACGCTCTCTGACATTATCGATTCATATAGAGATGTACTCAACGTCTCTATATCATCGGAAAGAGGTTTTCCAAGATTGTAAATAGATAATGTACCTCCAATTTTTTGCTCCCAATAGGAGCTTTTGCTTAGTCAACGTAATTCGCCTTGTGTTTGTGACAGCTTTTTTGAAAAATTTTCTAGGTTTTGTTGTATTTGTATACTTATACAAAAAAACTCCATGCTATTTATGAGTTCCAACAAATAACATGGAGTTTCATATTAAAATACGTTTTCAGCGATTTTCACGATCTCATCTCGTGAGATGTTTCCCATAATCGTATTTGAAACGCCTCCTTGCTCCCAGCTTAAAATATAAACAGTGTCTCCGTTTTCTCCTACGCTCGTTCCCAAAGTTGCGTCTGCATCTCCAACTTTTACATTCTCATAAGTTGTATGCTCATTGTCAAACGAGGACTGTTGCCCCGGCTGTATAATGGAGCAGCGAACAGTATATCCTTTGCCGCTTTCTTTTGACGAGTAAACGTGCAAAAAGTTTTCTGCGCTTTCAAATTCCTGCTCACGATCTCGTTCAAATCCGTCCGGCACATAATGATCGCTGTATCCATCTGGCAATCGCTCCAGCGGCTCGCCATCCACTTGATACGTCAACTGCATCTCAATGGGCAGAAATTTTTGAATCATCGTATAGACTGCTTTACGGAAATCTGCGCTGACCGCAAGCGCGCCAATGGCTAGCAACACCAGCGTCAATGCTGTAACCAGCAGTTGTTTCAGCACTGGACGATGCTTTTTCTTCTGTTGTAAGGCTGCTGCCATTCGTTCGTCCCATCGGGAGGTATCCGGGTAGCGTTCTTTAAGCTGTGCCGAAGTTGGCAGCTCGTCCAGTTCTTTCTGTGCATCTGCACGGAGTGCCATCATCAAAGCTGCATCAAAAGAGATCTCTGTCCGCTCACTCACGGCTGTTCAGCTCCTTCCACAATAGTTTTCTTCCACGGAAAAGCCGCATCCGAACCACTTCATCCGTCAGTCCAAGCGATTCGGCAATCTCCCGGTTGGTGTAGCCCATTGCCAAAAGGCGAAGAGGATCACGGTACATCGGTTTCATCTGTCTAATCAGTTCTGTCAGATGTTGGATGTTATCAGTACTGACTGCTGCATCATCCGGCACCGGGGCTCCATCTGGTGCGTCCGGGATTTCTTCCAGCAGTTCTTCCCGCTGCTTGCGAAGCATATCGTAAGCACGGCTTCTACTACAACTAACGAGATAAGCAGCGAGTTCGTGACAGTTTTCTCGATGAATTTTAGAAAAATTTTTGGCAACGTACAAAAACACCTCTTGCAGTACATCTTCTGCCAGATACGAATCGCCCATAATTTTGTAAGCGGTATGGTAGACCAGCCGTTTGTAGGTATTATATACATCTATAAATTGCTCTTCTTTGCTTTGATCGTCAAGAACAGCTAAGTACAGGGAAAGCAACCCAACCACCTCCAACTGATTCGTGTGGATTGGATGTAGTGTACCATGAACCAGCAAAAATGTCGAATATTATAACTCAAAATTGCGGAAGTCTTTTTGAGTTTTTCTCGAATCATGTCAAGAGGGCTGGCATCGTCCAGCCCTCTCTCTTTTTGCCAAAGTTTTTGATGCATTTTCTTGCATTCTGCCGAAAGTAACGTATTCTCGGATTTTTTTGTTGACAAAGCTCGATTTTTGTGGTAATCTATCCCAACAATTTAATATAACATATTTACTTAGAGTTCCAGCTCGGCTCCCGAAGGAGCCGGAGCAAGTTTTTGACTTTCTTATCGCTACATAACGAACCCGAACCAAGGCCATCCCGGAAGGGATGGTCAGGTTCAGGTTGTTGTGTGGCGATTTTTTATTGCCAAATCTGGCACTGGACCTTGAAAACCGCATGACCGTCTGCATGGGATACCCGGCAATGACCCCCAAGTGGGAGAGCCGGAAAACGCCGCTGGAAGGGGGCAGGAAATCCACGCAGGGAGAACGGCACCCCCAATATCAACTGGTCAAAATGGCCAGTTGATCTGGTGAATGACACAAAGCGTCATTCACCAGATCAACCTTATGCGTCACGGATGACCTCGACTTAACATTATGTCAAGCCACGGTGAAAAGTGCTGGGTTACGAAAACCGCAAATCACCACTCAGCCATAACAGAGAAGGTTTAGTTGGTGATCATTTTGATCACCAACCAGACAATCGTAACGCTTTATTGTGTAAAAGTGGTGGTTCCCATTTTGATAACCACCATATATCCGTAACAGCCAAAGGAGGATACCTATGACAACAGAACAATGGGAACGTGAAAATCAGGACACCCTGATGGAATATTTCATTGATGGCGACCCCAGTGTGCGCAGAATCCAATGTGAATATTGCCGCAAGGTCATCTACACCCAGACCCGAAACCGCAAATATTGCAGCTTTCAGACCTGCGGCCACAAGATGCTGAATCTGCGGAAAAGCCTTAAAAAGCGTGCCGAACGTGGAACGTATACCTGCGCTTGCTGTGGGGAGCAGTTCTTGCCGATCCGGGCAGATGCCAGATATTGCAGCAATGGCTGTCGGCAGAAAGGCTACCGCCAGCGTAAAGCGAATGCCGGATAAGTATTGATGCTGCTTTTATTTAGTAAAGTGGCACTTCCCATTTTGGGAAGTACCAAAATACCGTAACGCCTAATTGCTCACTCCCAAATCCCCACAGTGGGAATTTGGGCTGTCCTCTGAAATCAAGTTCCGCTTTCCGTAACTTGATTTTAGCCGTAACGAAGCCACCGGAGTTATCATTTTGAAAACTTCGGTTTTTCTGTAACACGCCACCCCGCTCCGTAAAAATCAGGTGATCAAAATGAGCACTTGATTCTACCTGTAACGCCTCAAGGTCGTTGAAAATCAGGTGCCGCCATCCGGCACTTGATTTCACCCGTAACGGATTCAGTGGGTCAAAATGGCCCACTGAAAAAGCCGGACGAGCTGGTGGGCAGGGATTCGCAAATCTTTGACCGCCAGCTTGCCAAAATCAACGGGCCAAAATGGCCCGTTGAAGGGAGTCAAGGGGGAACGCCTTGCCCAGTGATATGATGCCGTGCGTCATATCCTACTGGGTATTATCTGGCGCACCGCGGGCGGCAGATTCAGCAGCAAAGTTGCTGCGCACCCACCCCACCAAGACGTTGAAATGGAGGGATCGACATTGTAAAGCCTGTGGGCTGGCCCCGTTCCGGTAAAACGCTGAACGACACGGACATGAAGTATATCCTGCGGAGGATGGAGAAATACGGCATTTCCAGCGAAAAGAAAATCGAATCTGCCATCCGCATTGTTGCCAACGAGAACCGCTATCACCCCATCCGGGATTACCTGAACGGTCTGCAATGGGACGGCACAGAACGGATCTCCCACGTCCTATACCATTTTCTCGGTGCTGCGGAGGATGAGTACACTTGCGAAGCCATGAAGATCTTCCTGCTGGGAGCCATCAAGCGGGTATTCCAGCCGGGATGTAAATTTGAGACCATGCTCTGTCTGGTAGGCGGGCAGGGGTGCGGGTCGCCAGTGGCGACCTCAAAATGCTGTAAGCATTTTGAAGCACCGACCGAGCCGACAGGCGAGACCGGGGAAGTCTACCTTCTTCCGTCTGCTGGCAGTCAAGGACGAGTGGTTCTCGGACGACCTGCGGCGGCTGGACGACGACAATGTGTACCGAAAGCTGCAAGGCCACTGGATCATCGAAATGTCGGAGATGATCGCCACCGCCAATGCCAAGAGTATCGAGGAGATCAAAAGTTTTCTTAGTAAACAGAAGGAAACCTATAAAGTCCCCTACGAGACCCATCCTGCCGACCGTCTGCGCCAGTGCATCTTTGCTGGCACGACCAATCGGCAGGATTTTTTGCCCCGTGACCGCACGGGCAACCGCCGCTTTATCCCCATCCCGGTGGATGCGGAACTGGCTGAGACCCACATTTTGGACAACGAGGAGGAATCTCGCGCCTATATCAATCAGCTCTGGGCAGAAGCCATGACGATTTACAACAGCGGCGACTACAGGTTGGCGTTCAGCCACGCCATGCAGGAAACGTTGCAAGCCCATCAACAGGACTTCATGCAGGAGGACGCGCAGGCGGGCATGATCTATGCCTTTCTGGAGGACTACACGGGTGACCGGGTGTGTTCCAAGCAGCTCTATGCGGAGGCACTGGGCAACACCAACATCCCGGCAGAGTGGGAGACCCGCGCTATCTGCGAGATCATGAACACAGGAATTTCGCGCGGCGATATCCAAGGCTGGCAGGCGCACAAGATCGCCAAGCGTTACCCGAAGTACGGCGTTCAGAAAGGCTGGGAGCGCGTAACCAGCCCCGAAACCGGGGCCGAAGATTTCTCCGAAATAACAGACGCGGAGGCCAAGCAGATGGGCTTCCCCTTCTGATGGACAACGGTTACACGTCTGGTTACAGATTCGGTTACGTTCCAGTTACAGTGCAAAAGCCGCATGGCTGCTGCGTTTTCCTCTTTCTGTAACCATGTAACCTTAAAAGAATAAGAAAAAATATAAAGTGCATCGGACGCCTGCGTGCAGAAAAAGAGAGTTTTCCTGCCCGGTTACAGGCGTTCGGTTACAAGGAATTGGAGGTCTGCCTATGAGCAATACGCCTGCGCACACCACGAAGCAGCAGACGAAGAAGAAATTTATTGTTTCCCGTGAGTTTTCTGGAAACCAATCTATGAAAGAAGCCTTTGAACAGCTTATCGAGCGTCAGACGCACTCGCAGTTCGAGGAATGGCTTGAAAGAAAAGCCGGATAAACCCAATTTGACCGTTGAAAGGCTCGCAGGGACATGGTATTATAATGGTGTCGTGTCCCTGCTCATAGAATAGGAGAAAGAACTATGAGCAGAAAGAAACAGAATATCCAGAAAACCACAGCCCTCTATTGCCGTCTTTCCTTGGAAGATGGGCGCGAGAATGAGAGCATGAGCATCAGCAACCAGAAGTTGATGCTGAAAGACTTTGCGGAAAAGAACGGAATGTTCCGCTACGAATACTATGTGGACGATGGCTACACTGGGCGTAATTTCAATCGTCCGGCGTTCCAGCGGATGATTGCCGACATTGAAGCCGGAAAAATCGACTGTGTTATCACGAAAGACCTTTCCCGTCTTGGCCGCAACTATATCGAAGCTGGCAGTTATATCGAGATTTTCTTTCCTAAGCACCATGTCCGGTATATCGCCATCACGGACGGTGTGGACAGTCTGACCCGGCAGGAAATGGACATTACCCCGTTCAAGAACATCTTGAACGATATGTACAGCCGTGATATTTCCAAGAAAGTTCTGGCTGGCGTTATGACCCGTTCCCGGCAGGGCAAGTTCTGCGGCGGCACTCCGCCCTATGGTTTGATGCGTGACCCGAAAGACAACGGACATCTTATCATCGACCCGGATGCAGCACCCGTTATCCGCAAAATTTACGACTACGCCCTTGACGGGATGGGCAATATGAGAATTGCCAAGAAGCTGCTGGAAGAGAAAATCCCCATTACCCGTGTGAAAGCAAATACAGCACTGGATGCCAACTACTACACATGGGGTACAGCAAGAATCGGCCACATCCTCCGTAACCCGTTTTACAAGGGCGCACACCTTGTGTGCCGGACACACCAAACGGGCATCCGTTCCGGTTCGTTCAAGTTCATCCCCCGTGAGGAATGGGAAATTATCGAAAATTGCCATGAAGCAATTGTGACCCCGGAAGAATGGGCGAAGGTACAAGAACTGATCGACCGCCGCCCGACCATTATGACGGGCAATGACTGCCCATACTACAACATCTTCCACGGCATCATTTACTGCGCCACCTGTGGGAAATCCATGCAGGCACGGTATGAAAAAGTCGGCAGAAAGGATGTCAACCGAACTACCAAGAAGAAGCGTGAACCCATCGACAAAGCATTTTTTACCTGTCAGACCTATAACCGAATCGGCTGCAAAGTATGTTCCAGCCACAAAATCGAAGCCCGTGACCTGCATGAGCTGGTTCTGAATGATATTCAAGAGTTGGCTGCACAGGCCATGAAAGATTCGGATGCTTTTTATCAGCGGTTGAGCCGCCGCATGGAGAACCAATACCGCACGGATACTTCTGCGGTTCGGACAGAGATTCGCCGTTTGGAAGAACGGAATCAGGAAATTGATGATGTGTTTCTGAATCTTTACACGGATAAGAGCAAAGGCATCATCTCGGAACAGCGTTTTCTGAAACTGACGGATGCTATGGAACAGGAGCAGAACAGCAACAAGGCGCGTTTAAGCGAATTGAATCTTCTTCTGCACCAGTCGGATGAACAGGAAAGCGATGTTCATGCCTTTATCGAGGAAATCCGCAAGTATGCCGCCATCAAGGAGCTGGACGAAGTTGTACTGAACCGTCTTATCAAGAAAATCATGATTGGCGAGGTTCAGAAGGTCGATGGGCAGAAAATTCAGGAAGTCAAAATCATCTACAATTTTGTTGGAGAAATTTCCGCCTAATCTAAAATTGAAAATTCGCACGATATAACATTGATTATAGTGACCCTTCTCGTTTTTTTGACGAGAAGGGTCTTTTCTTTTGCGAATTCATCACTTGACTTTACGGCAGGGAGCGTCCGGTTTTCCACTTCCTGAACGGAACGTGTGGAAAACTGGACGCTTTCTTTTTTTGTTTTACTCTCTGCTGCCCACGGCATCCTCGATGATGCGCAGGAAGGCATTGCCGTAGCGGGCGGCTTTCTTCTCGCCCACACCGCTGATATTCAGCAGTTCATCGGTGCTCAGCGGCTTCTTCTCCACCATTTCCCGCAGGGTGGCATCGCTGAACACCATAAAGGCCGGGATATTCTGCTTTCCGGCCAGCCGCTTGCGCTGCGCATAGAGGGCATTCAGCAGCTTTTCGTCAAACTCGCTCAGCTCGCCTGCCACCGCCTTTGTGCGGCGCGGCTTCTCGGTCAGGCGGCGGGCATTATCCGCCGCGCGCCGCCGGGAATACTCCACCTGCAGCTGCGCTTCCTGCTCTGCGGCCAGACAGCAGGAGCAGCTGCCGCATTTCTTTGGTGCAGCTTCGCCGAAGTAATGCAGCAGAAAGCCACGCAGACAGTCCTGCGTGGTGGAATAAAATGTCATGTACTTGAGCCGTTCCTCGGCCTTGCGGGCAGCTTCGGCCTTTACATCGGCGGGCAGGCCGTTGTCTGCCTCCATCTCCTTTTCAATAAAGAAGCGGATGGTGCGCACATCGGTGCCGGAATAGAGCAGCGTGCACCGCGCAGGCTGTCCATCGCGGCCTGCACGGCCTGCTTCCTGATAATAACTTTCCACATCCTTGGGCATATTGTAGTGGATCACGAATCGTACGTTGGGCTTGTCGATGCCCATGCCGAAGGCATTGGTGGCTACCATGATCTGCACCCGGTCATAGAGGAAATCGTCCTGATTCTTCCGCCGGGTCTCCGCATCCAGCTTAGCGTGGTAGGCAGCGGCGCGGATGCCGCGGCTCTGCAGCAGACGGGCAGTCTCATCCACCTGCTTTGTGGTGCTGCAGTAGACGATGCCCGCGTTGTCGCCCTCTTTCAGCACAAGGTCCAGCAGCTCCTTCGGCTTCTGGCTGGGCAGAGCGCGCCGGGTCTCAAAATAGAGGTTGGGACGGTCAAAGCTGGTGGTCACCTCATAGGGCTTCTGCAAGGCCAGCTGTTCCCGGATATCGTCCCGCACATGGGCGGTGGCCGTGGCCGTGAACGCGCCCACCACCGGACGGCTGGGCAGGCTGTCCACAAAGGCTTTGATGCGCAGGTAGCTGGGCCGGAAGTCCTGTCCCCACTGGCTGATGCAGTGGGCCTCGTCCACCGTCACCATGCTGATCTCCCGCTCCTGTGCAAACCGCTGGAAGCCTGGCATCTCCAGCCGTTCCGGTGCCACATAGATGATCTTGTACCAGCCCTCCCGGGCGCGGTGCAGCATCAGGGCCTTCTGGTTGTCGGTGAGGCTGTTGTTCAGAAACGCCGCCGCCACGCCCGCCTGCACCAGCGCCCCCACCTGATCCTTCATCAGGCTGACCAGCGGCGACACCACGATGGTAATGCCCGGTAGCAGCAGCGCCGGCACCTGATAGCAGATGGATTTACCCGCACCGGTGGGCATCACGGCCAGCACATCCTGCCCGGCCAGCAGGCGGCTGACGATTTCCTCCTGCCCGGGGCGGAAGCTGTCGTAGCCGAATACCTTTTTTAAGATCGAGTGCGGGTTTTCCATGGGTCCCTCCGTATCATAGAATAGGTTTTTTCTGCGCAATGTCTTCAAAACCCTATCAGTATACCACAAAAGCCGGGCTTTTGCGCAGGTGCAGAGCCGTTTTTTCGGCAAAAAGCACGAAATGTCAAAAGGATTTTTTTACAAACGATAGCTTTTCAGGTGCGAAAATGATATAATAGGAGCACATAACTCCATGTCCGGCGGTTTTTTGTGCGCCGACTATTGATAGAAAAAGGAGCAATCATCTTATGCAGCAGAAACTCATCACCTTTGCCGTTCCGTGCTACAACTCGGCGGCATATATGCGTCATTGTGTCGAGACCCTGCTTTCTGCCGGAGAGCAGGCCGAGATCATTCTGGTGGACGACGGTTCCGTAAAGGACGACACCCCGGCCATCTGTGATGAATATGCCGCCAAGTACCCCACCATCGTCAAGGCCATCCATCAGGAAAACGGCGGCCACGGCGAGGGTGTGAATCAGGGCATCCGCAACGCCACCGGTCTGTACTACAAAGTCGTGGACAGTGACGACTGGCTGGACATCGATGCCCTCAAAAAGGTGCTTGCCAAGCTGACCACTCTGGTGGCCCGCGGCACCGCGCCGGACATGATGATCTGCAACTATGTGTACGAGCATGTGGAGGACAACACCACCCTGACCGTGCGCTACACCAACGTGTTCCCTCAGAACCGCCTGTTCAACTGGACCCATGTGGGCCACTTCCGCCCGGATCAGAACATCCTGATGCACTCGGTGATGTATCGCACCGAGGTGCTGCGCAAGTGCGGCATGGTGCTGCCCAAGCACACCTTCTATGTGGACAACATTTTTGTCTACCAGCCCCTGCCCTATGTCAAGAGCATGTACTACATGGATCTGGATCTGTACCGCTACTTCATCGGCCGTGCCGACCAGAGCGTGAACGAGAGCATCATGGTCAAGCGGGTGGATCAGCAGCTGCGGGTCACCAAACACATGATCGACTGTCAGGATCTGGATGAACTGAAGGATCAGAAACGTCTGCACGCCTACATGGTGCACTATCTGTCCGTGATGATGGCCGTGAGTGACATCTTCCTGCTGCTGGACGGCAGCGACGAGGCAAAGGCCAAGCGCACCGGGCTGTGGCAGTACCTCAAGGATCACGTAAGCACCGGCGTTTACCGCGCCGTGCGCTACAATCTGGGCGGTCTGACCGACCTGAAGTTCCCCGGCGGCGACAAGCTCACGCTGGGCGTGTACCGCCAGCTGCGCAAGATCTTCAAGTTCAACTGATTCTTTGGAATTTACTCCTTCCGTCACGTCTTACGCCGTGCCCGTTCCCTCAAAGAGGAGGTGGCATCGCACAGCGATGACGGAAGGAGTTTCTTTTTGTCACACGGCAAAAAATCTTTGCCAAAATGCCGTATTCCGGTTGCTTTTTGTCTGGGCGGATAGTATACTGGACGTGTATGCGTTTTTTCTGGCTGCGCTGCGTTTCCCCTTTTCATTCTTCCCTTTCGCACGCAGCCGCTGTATTTTTTATAAGGAGGAATGGGCACCGCCTGCGGTTTTGTGCGGTTCCCACACAACCAAATATGGAGCAAATGCTGATCTGTCTGTCCCTTGCGCTGATCGCGGGCCTGCTGATGTCTCGCGCGGCAAAGGCATTCAACCTGCCGGCCGTCACCTCGTATCTGCTGGCCGGTCTGCTGCTTGGCCCCTTCTTTCTGGGGCGGCTGGGCCTGAGCGGGCTGGGCTTCGGCTTTGGCAGCCTTGCTCAGGTGGAGGGCTACAGCATCCTCACACAGGTGGCGCTGGGCTTCATCGCCTTTGTCATCGGCAACGAGTTCCGGCTCAGCGCCCTCAAACGGATGGGTCGGCAGGCCGTTGCGGTGGGCATTGCGCAGGCTGCCATCACCACGGCACTGGTGGATGCGGCGCTGATCTTGCTGCATTTCCTGCATCCGGGTGTGATCTCTCTGGCATCGGCCATTACGCTGGGTTCCATTGCCGCCGCCACCGCGCCTGCCGCCACCCTGATGGTGGTCAAGCAGTACAAGGCTTCCGGCCCGCTGACCCACCTGCTGCTGATGGTGGTTGCCATCGATGATGCTGTGGGTCTGGTGCTGTTCTCGGCCTCCTACGGTGTGGCAAACGCTCTGGAGCAGGGCCGCATCGACCCGCTAAGTGTCATTGTGGAGCCGCTGCTGGAGATCCTGCTCTCGCTGGCGCTGGGCGCTGCCGCCGGTTATCTGCTGAACCTGCTGGAAGTCTACTTTCACTCCCGTTCCAAGCGCATGAGCCTCTCGGTGGCTTTTGTGCTGCTGACGGTAGGCATTTCCATGACCGAATTCGAGCTGGGCGGCACCCGCTGCGGCTTCTCCCTGTTGCTGGTGTGCATGATGACCGGCACCGTGTTCTGCAACATCTGCCCCACCTCGGAGGAGCTGATGGATCGTCTGGACCGCTGGGTATCCCCCATCAACATCCTGTTTTTTGTGCTGTCCGGCGCAGAGCTGGACCTGACCATCCTCGCCGATCCCTTTGTGCTGCTCATCGGCGTGGTGTATATCGTTGCCCGCTCTGCCGGTAAGATCGCTGGCTCCTACGCCAGCAGCCGCGCGGCCCGCTGCAGTGATAATATCCAGAAGTACCTCGGCATCACCCTGCTGCCGCAGGCCGGTGTGGCACTGGGCATGGCTGCCACAGCCGCCCAGCTCTCGGACGGCCACATGGTGCGCAACGTGGTGCTGTTCTCGGTGCTGGTGTATGAGCTGGTAGGCCCCACGCTGACCAAGATCGCACTGACTGCCGCTGGAGAGATCCGTCCCGAGGGACGCACCAGCGCCCGTGTGGAGAACAAGCCGGAAGAAGTTGCATAAAAGGGTGTTTTTTTGTCGAAATGTCACGCAATCATTGACGAACGCTGTTATTTTTTGTATACTGAGCATATCGAGATTGGAACAATTTTCCTGTTGTGTCATGGATTGGCTGCTGCAGGAAAATGAATGAAGGAGATTGGTATACTATGAAAAGTACCGGTATCGTCCGCGGCATCGACGCGCTGGGCCGCATCGTTCTGCCCAAGGAGCTGCGCACCAATATGCATCTGGACACTGACACCAAGCTGGAGATCTTTGTGGATGGCGACTCCATCGTGCTCAAAAAGCATCGGCCCGCCGGCAGCTGCGATTTCTGCGGCGAGGTGGATGAGTCTTCGGTGCAGTTTGCGGGCTACTGCATCTGCCCGGCCTGCCGCCGCAAGATCGGTGCACTGTAAAACACACAAAAAGGAGGCTCTGCTATGAGCCAGATGATCGATTTCACCGTCCCGTCCACTGTGCCGGGGCGGACTTTGCATGCCTTCCGCTGTGTGCCGGAGGGTGAAGTAAAGGCGGTTCTGCAGCTGTCCCACGGCATGGTGGAATTTATTGACCGCTACAAGCCGCTGGCGGAATATCTGACCGGGCGGGGCATCCTTGTTACCGGCCACGACCATTTGGGCCACGGCGGCTCCATCCGCACCAAAGCGGACTACGGCTACTTTGCCGAGCCGGACGGCAACCGCGCCGTTCTGGACGACCTGCACGCCATGACCGTGCGCACCAAAGAGCTGTACCCGGGCGTGCCTTATTTTCTGCTGGGGCACAGCATGGGTTCCTTTTATGCCCGGCAGTATTTGTGCGAATACGGCCATGAGCTGGATGGAACCATCATCATGGGCACCGGCTTCCAGCCCAAAGCGCTGGTACAGTTTGCCAAGACCCTCTGCCGGGTGCTGGCGGTCTTTCATGGCTGGCAGTACCGCAGCAAGTTCGTGGCCAACATGTCCTTTATGGGCTACAACAAAGGGCTGGAGGGCCGCACCACCCACGACTGGCTCAACCGCGATCAGGCCGAGGTGGACAAATATCTGGCCGACGAACGCTGCACCTTTACCTTTACGCTGAACGCCTACTACAGCATGTTCAGCGGCATCCTGCGCCTGCACGACCCGGCCTTCCTTGCAAAAATGCCCAAAGACCTGCCGCTGCTCTTCCTTGCCGGTGATGCCGACCCGGTGGGCGAACAGGGCAAGGGCGTGCAGCGCGCCATCCAGAGCCTGAAAGATGCCGGTGTGCAGAACATTGAATGCAAGCTGTACCCCGGTGCCCGGCATGAACTGCTGGTGGAAACGAACCATCAGGAAGTGTTTGAAGATATCGGCAGCTGGCTGGAAAAGCACCTGGCCTGATCTGCCGCATCCGTTTTACCGTCATTCTGAGGAATGGCGGTATTTTTTGCCCTAATGGCTGGCGGCGCTTTTGTCAGCCTGACCGGCAAAAATGCCCGGCACTGAAAGTTTTCCCGATTGCTGAAAAAGTCCCCGGAACCAGCGTTCCGGGGACTTTCTGCGTTTATTTTCAGTTATGCTGTTATGCTTTCTTGGGTGCGATCCAGCCGTCGATCACATTTACCAGTGCCTTGCCGCGGCGGCCAAGGAGTTTGGGCAGCAGGACACGGGCCATGGCCCACACACCGGCAAAGTTGTACAGGATGATCAGCGCCGTGATGATGCCAGTCCACAGGCCGTAGAGCGGCGTTTCGGCCAGCAGCACAAAGGCTTCGATCACCAGCGCAGCCGCATTCACCAGCACGCGGCCCGGATGTACCTGCATCCCGATCATGCGGTGGGCATCGATGGCACGCAGGGTGAACACCAGCGCAAGGCCAAGGAAGGACGCATAGGTAGCACCCACAGGCCCCCACCACTTGATGAAGAAGTAGTTCATGATGCAGTTGCTCACAGCGCCCGCCATCATGGTGATCATGCTGCGGGTGGACTTTTTATTCACCACATACACGCTGTTCATGAACTGGTTGAAGCAGCTGCAGGTGGAAGCCAGCACAAGGAAGGGCACAAAGTGCCATGCGTAGTAGTAGTTGGACTTCATAATGTGCATCACCGGGCGGCACAGCCAGATGATACCGGCTGCGCAGCAGAACAGCACACTGGAATAGGTGCGGAAAATTTTGGTAAAGAACTTTGCGCGGCCCTCTTCCTCGGTCACAGCGGAGAGCTGCCATGCATCGTAGAAGATCAGGCCCAGCGTAGTAAGGATGGTGGGCAGGAAATAGCCGGTGGAAAGCAGGCCGCTCCATGCATTGCCGTCGCGGCCGTCCAGGCCGTTGCACATCTCACGCACAAAGAACAGGTCGGATGCGTTGATGATCCAGAAGCTGATCTGTGCCGGGATCATGGGCAGCGAGAAACGCAGCATCTGCTTCCACAGATCCTTGTTGATGCCCTTCAGCTCCACATAGTTCCACAGCTTGCCGGTGAACATCAGGAACAGCACACTGGCAAGGTCGCCGCTGATGATGGCCAGCAGGTAGCCGTTGGCACCCCACTTGAAGCCCACCAGATACAGCACGTAGAAAGCCATGGTGGCCACGGTGCACAGCACGCCGTCTACGGCCACCAGCTTGTTCCACTGGCGGCTGCGCACGAACTGGGTGCACAGGGTGCGCAGGCAGCTCATGAGCACATAGATGTAGATGAGCAGGCCGTACTGTGCCATATCGGGCAGAAACTGCGCAATGGGCCAGCACAGCACCAGAATGCCAAAGCCGCTCAGAATGGTCAGCAGGCCGTTGGTGAACACCTGTTTTTCGCTGTTGCCCTTGTCCAGACCAAAGCGGATGATGGCGTTGGACATGCCCATGGACACGAACGGGATGAGCAGGTTCGCGTACTGGCTCAGGATCTTGGAAAGGCCCAGATCGGAGATCTCCGCCATTGCATAGGTCAGGAACGGCTGGACGATCAGGGTGAGCAGCTTTGACGAAAAGCTGGAAATTGCAAAGATCAATGTGTTGCCGGCCAGCTTTGAATATTTATCGCCGGACTTTTTTTCGTTTTCCAAGGGAACTTCCCTCCTGTTTTACAATTCGGATGCGGGCCGGTCTGTGACCGCCCGCATCCGCTTTTCCACTATTTAGTCACTTTAAAAGCGCCCGCCGGGCTTTCCAGTCCGGCAGCAGCTTTGCCACCTCGGCCCAGAACGCCGGGCTGTGGTTGGGCTGCAAAAAGTGGCAGTACTCATGCACTACCACATAGATCTGCGCCGCCGGGGGCATATGATACAGCTGCAGCGCAAAGGTGATCTGCCGCTTTGCCATAAAGCACACGCCCCACCGGCTGGTCATGCTGCGCACTTTGATAACAGGCTTGTGCCCGCCCAGCACTCCGGCAAAGGCCGGGTAGACCTTATCGCTCATGGCCGTAAAATAGGCCAGCGCTGTTTCCTTATCCGGCAGAGGCCGCGCTTCCTGCGCTGCGCGCCGCATGGCACGTTCCCGGGCCTGCTGCACCCAGTCGGCGCGTGCGGCCACAAAACGGTCTGCCGCTTCTGCACTTGTCCGCAGGGGGATGCTCACCGCCACGGTGCCATCCTCCCGCACACGGATGTTCAGGTTCTTGACCCGTTTGCGGGTCAGCTCGTATTGGATGCCGCCTGCCGTGCGCAGCTGTGTCTCCTGCTTTCTGCCCGCCATGAGGTCAGGTAGTCTTTTTTGCCCGGTGCAGCATTTCCAGCGGCAGCTGGGCCAGCACCACGGCTGCAAAGATCAGCGCACAGCCAAAGACTTCCCGCGCGGAAAGGCTCTGGCCGAGCAGCAGCCAGCCGCCCAGTGCGCTGAACACGCTTTCCAGACACATGATCAGGCTGGCAATGGCAGGGTTCAGATCCCGCTGGCCCAGGATCTGCAGGGTGTAGGCCACGCCGCTGGACATGATGCCGCAGTAGAAAATGGGCAGCGCGTTCTCGGCAAACTGTGCCGTAGTGGGCGCTTCAAACACAAAGGCTGCAATGGTGCTTTCCACCGACACCACCAGAAACTCGGCAAGGCTCAGCCGCACGCCGTCCACCTGCGGAGCAAAGTGATCCACCGCCATGATCTGGAAGCTGAACAGCACTGCGCAGCTCAGCAGGATCCAGTCGCTGGATTCAATGCTGCCAAAGCCGTTTTTCATGCACAGCAGGTACAGGCCCAACACGGCCACCACCATGCTGACCCGCAACTGCGCGCTTCCCTTGCGGCCCAGAAACAGGCCGAACACCGGCACCAGCACCACGTACATGGCGGTCAGGAAGCCAGCCTTTGCCGTGGACGGATTGATGGTAATGCCGATCTGCTGTGCAGCGGAAGCAGCAAACAGAAGGGTGCCGCACACAAAGCCTGCCGCCAGCAGCTTTTTCTTCTCGGCAGCAGTTTTGGGCTTTGCATCGGTGCCGCTTTTGCGGCGGATGGCATCAAACACCATCACCGTGGGGATCAGCACCAGTACAGCCAGCCAGCTGCGCCCGGCCAGAAAGCTGTAGGCTCCCATGCCGGAACCGGCGCTCTGGGCCACAAAGGCTGTGCCCCAAATAAAGGAGCACAGCAGCAAAAGCAGAGAGTTCTTGGTTTGTGTGTTCATCAGCCAATGCCCTCCACCTTCAGCAGGCCGTACAGGTAGTACTTGCTGGAGTCATAGGAGATGGTCACACGGTACTGCGCCGCCGGATCCAGCCCGGAGATGGTGCAGCGGTAGTTGGTGCCGTCGGTGCAGATATAATAGGTGCTGTCGGCTACATACTCTGCGCCGCCGTCCACCTTTTTCCACACGGCCACCTTGAACCGCTGGGTGCCCTCAGCCGTGCCGCAGCCCATAATGCTCAGCGTGCCGGAAGGCACAGTAAAGTAGCTGGTCTGGCGGCTCCAGATGCCGTTGAACACCGCATACAGGCAGCCATCCGCCGTGGCCGTGGCAAACTTGGCCGAGGGGTCTGCAATGCCCTGAATGATCAGCGGATCACTGGTCTGGTCGGCCCAGCGGGTAGTGTCCTCTTCCTGCACTTCGTCCGAAGTGCCCGCTGCCTTGTGCACGATGCTCTTCAGGGTGTCCTTGCAGCCGGTCAGGCCCACTGCAAGCACCAGCACCATCAGCAGCACAACGATCCTTTTTTTCATCTTCATACGTTTCCTCACGAAGCAATGCGCTTCTCTTTGTTTTTTTCATCCCTCCGCCCTGTTCTTGTACAGAGCAGATACAGATATAGTATACCGCATTTTTCGGCGCTGTACAAGTCGTTTATCCTGTGCCGTACTGCAAGAAAAGCCCCGGCGGGGCTTTTCTTTTTGTGCGGTTTGCCGCCTGATTTTACGTTTCTTTGCCAGTGACCGCCCGCAGGGCAGCACACTCGACAGCGGCCTGCTCCGGCGCACCTGCACCAAACAGACTGCCGTATCGGTACAGCGCCCAGCCGCCCGCGTTCTGACTGCGCAGGTCCTGCACCTGCCGGGCCAGCACATCGCCGGTGCTCCAGCCGCTCACGTTGTCCGGGTTCGCGCCGCCGTCACCTGCGCCCACGCGGTACGCGCCCAGCCCGAAGTATAGGGCCACGCCCTCTGCGCGCGGGTACGCCAGCCACGCGGGCACGATGTTCTCAAAGGCAAAGCGGGTGCTGCCGCTCTGCAGCGTGTAGCCATAGCCCCAGTAGATCTGCGGGCAGAGATAATCCACCACCTGTTCTTCCCCGCCTGCGGCCAGCCACGCCGTCACATCGCTGTACTGGCTGTTGAGGTCGTTGTCGGGATTCCCCTGCGGAGCGATGCCAAAGCGCAGCGTCGGGTCTGCAGTCTTCACCGTGTCGTGCACCTTCTTGACCAGAGCGGTCACGTTCTGCCGCCGCCATGCTGCAAGGTCTGCCGCACCGCTGGCCGCAAACTGCGCCGCATCGATGCTTTCTTCGGTCGCAGGGTAAAAATAATCGTCAAAGTGGATGCCGTCCACCGCGTAGTTCTGCAAAAGCTCGGCCACGCCCTGCACCACATAGTCCGCCGCTGCAGGCTCGGCCGGGTTCAGATACAGCCCGTCGCCCACTGCACACACCCATTCCGGGTGGGTGTTGGCAAGGTTGTTCTCTGCCAGATTCGGCGGCATGGCTGCAGAGGACCGCAGCCGGTAGGGATTCAGCCACGCTTCCACCGAAAGGCCGCGCCCGTGGGCCTCCTGCAAAAGGATGTCCAGCGGGTCAAAACCGGGGTCCTGCCCCTGCACGCCGGTGCACAGGTGGCTCCACGGGAACAGCTGGCTTTTGTAAAGTGCATCCCCGAAGGGCCGCACCTGCGCAAGCACCGTGTTCAGCCCAAGGCCCGCGCAGTTTTCCAGCATTTGCACGCACCCGGCGCGGAAGGCATCCGCCGAGGAAAAATCCATTGCTGCCCATTCCAGATAGCTCACCCATACGGCCCGCCACTCGCCTGCAGGCAGGGCAGGGTTCTCAACAGACTGTTTTTCCGCTTTCGTTTTGTCCCGTTTGGAAAACATTTTTCTGCGCAGCCACAGCCCCGCACCCACACAGGCAGCAGCACCGGCCCCCGCCAGAAAGGTGCGCCGGTTCACACGGCGCGGTTCCGCTTCCGTTTTTTTGGACTTGCGCCGCTGGGTCACAGGGTCTCCTCCTGGGTCTTATACAGCATCAGCGCTGCCCAGCCCCGGGCACAGGCCAGCAGCACGAACATGATGTTCGTCCAGAAGGCAAGGGCGCTCATGCCCGCATACTTCGTCAGCAGCCAGAACAAAAGCCGCAGCGCTTCCGAGATGCACACCAGCTGCAGCGGGCGCTGGATGGGCCTGCCGTGGCCGTACTCGATGGCAAGCAGGCCCGGCCACACCAGTGCCGAGCACAGGTCGCCCGCCCAGCCGCCTGCAGCCAGCTTGCTGAGCATCAGCAGCACGAACACCAGCGTGTAGCTGCGCTTATCCTTGGCGGGAGCACCCTTCTGTGCGGCCAAAAACAGCACTGCAATGCCGGTGATGCAGAACACGATCAGTTCCAGCCCCGAAAAATCCATGCCGCCCAGCACGGCAAAGCCGCCCAGCATGGACATTGCCGCTGCCGCCAGCAGGAAAAAGTACCAGGTCTTGCGTGTAAATTTGAGCTTCATTGTGTTCCTCCCGCCTGCAGCAGTGCGCAGGCTCCTGACAAAATTTTCAAAGAATTAAAAATATTATAGCACAAAAGTATGCGGGTTGTGTTACAATAAGAAAAACTCTTCAGGAGGATCTTCATGAACGCCGCAGTTTCCATTGTCCTGCTTGCCGCCGTGCTTGGCGTGATCGTTTTTCTTTTGTCCCGGCGCGAGAATACCCGCCGCAGCCAGTACGGCCCCGCCGGCCTTTCGGAGTTCCGCACCGACCTGCCGCTGGACGAGTGCTTCGACCGGCTGGACGAGCACAGGGACGCCGACGAGTTCGTGTACGAGTGCCGCCGGGAAAAGGACGGCGGCTTTCTGCTGCATCTCACCCTGCACCAGCCCACCCAGCAGCCGCTGGACACCCTGTATACCCTCCGGCTGGACCCCGGTCGTCAGACCGTAGTGACCCTGATCTTCATCCGCGAGGCCTTTGGCTACAAGGAGCCGCTGTTCCCGCAGGAAATGCTTGATCGTTTTATGCAGCAGAAGCTGGATGCCCACCGCACCAAATAAAGTTTTGTGTAAATGCTTTTCATTTTGCGCTGTTTTTGGTATACTTGTAAGTGCTGCAGCGCAGAATATGCGGGCTAGTAGCTCAGTTGGTCAGAGCTGGCGGCTCATAACCGCTTGGTCTTACCACCTCGCATTCAAAAGTTATCGAGTTATCGCATTTTTTCAAAAACCACTTTTTAACGATCTATTTTTTGGCGTTAAAGAGGCATTTAGCCATTATCCCATGGCGTTATTCCCAATTATTGGGGCCAGTAGTTCAGTCGGTTAGAACTCCCCGCTCATAACGGGGCTATCGCGGGTTCAAGTCCTGCCTGGCCCACCATACAGTTCGTACTCGAACCCGATTCTTTATGAAAAAGGGTTCGGGTACGTTTTTTGTTTATCGGAGGTTCTGCGGAAGGACTACTCGGAACGGTAAACGAGCAAAGGCAGGGTATCATCGTGGTGATGGTATCCTGCCTTTTGTTTTGCGGGATCAAGGTCGCTTTGTGCGAACTTGGTCGTCATATCAGGGATGTTCTTTCATTGGCGGGTATGGTATACTCGGCTTAATAAACTGGAATGAAGTGGTGCACCACATGAAAGACGTACATTGTATAGAATTCCATACAGGCAGCAGAGAAGAGCGCATCCCGGAGCTTGCAAAGGACTTTCCATATACTGCCTCAAGAGCCACGTTGGATCGCTACATCGGCAGCACTGTGCCATGGCACTGGCATCAGGCGGTAGAGCTTTTCTACATGGAAAGCGGCTGCGTTGAATACACCACACCAGGTGGAAAACTTGTATTCCCGGCGGGAAGCGGTGGTTTTGTCAATTCCAACGTACTTCACACCACAAGGGCGATTTCTCAGACGGAAGAGAACGTGCAGCTTCTTCATATTTTCGATGTTTCTCTGCTGGCAGGGGAACGAGGAAGCCGAATCGAGCAAAAATACATTCTGCCCATTACATCCGACCCACAACTTGAGATCCTTCCTCTTTTACCGGATCATGCGGCAGGGCGAGAAATCCTGAAACGACTCAAAGAATCTTTTTGTTTGTCTTGTGATACATTCGGGTATGAGTTGAAACTGCGAGAGATCCTGACCGAGCTATGGTTAATGCTAGTGGAGCAATCGCATTCTGTAAGCTCTTCCAATCGGAACTCTGCCGGAGGCAACGATAAAATAAAGCTGATGTTGATTTATATCCATGAGCACTACCCGGAAAACCTCTCAGTCAAGGAGTTGGCAGCAGCAGCCTACACAAGTGAACGAGAGTGCTATCGCATTTTTCGTGAACACCTTCATACGACCCCGATTGCTTACCTGACCGCATACCGCATTCAGATCGCCTGCCAGATGTTGGCGGAAAGCAAGGCTTCTATTACAGAGGTCGGGACTGCTTGCGGTATAGGAAATTCAAGCTATTTCGGAAAAGTTTTTCGGGAGGTTGTCGGCTGCACGCCACGTCAGTACCGATACAAACGGCAGAATAACAACACCATCTGACAGCATCAAGATATTATTTTTAGGCTGTAGGCGTTATAATGATAGTAGCAGAAGTGCACGATCCGTAAGTGCATATCATATTTGAAAACCTTTGATCTTCGGATGCGTTTTGCTATGAGAGAAAGGACGGTCCCCTTGGAGCTGAATTGCAATACAGCAGAAGCCGCTCTGGCTTGGGCAGGGCAGCAGAATCCCGGAAATTGGATCGGACATTCCCGTTTTGTAGCCCTTGCCTGTAAAAATATAGCAGCCAAATGCAACAATATGGATGCAGATCAGGCATACTGCTTTGGGCTGCTGCATGATATCGGGCGTTATGCAGGGGTAAGTTCTGAACGTCATTTGATCGACGGATACCGTTTCTGTATGGAACGAGGATGGAAAAAGGCTGGACAGATCTGTATTTCTCATGCTTTTATGATCCAGGATATCCACACTTCTATCGGAACCTTTGACGTTTCAAAAGAAGATTTCCGTTTTATGGAAAAATTCATTCAAACCGCTGTCTATGATGATTACGACCGTTTGGTACAGCTATGCGATGCCTTGGCGCTGCCCACCGGATTTTGTCTTTTGGAAAAACGTTTTGTAGATGTAACGCTTCGGTACGGTGTCCATCCGGCAACGATAGACCGATGGAAGAAAACGCTTGAGCTAAAAAATCTGTTTGAAAAACGAATCGGAGGATCGGTTTATACCCTGCTCCCCGGCGTTCTGGAAAATAGTTTTTCGCTGGAGGTAACCGTATGATAAAAATCGCTTTTTTTGATGTAGACGGAACTTTGCTCAAGTTGGGCAGTAAGGTGCCGTCATTCCAAACCGTACAGACCTTACAGCAGTTGCAGGCAAAAGGGATCTTACTGTGCATGGCGACAGGCAGAGGCTACCTCTCCGTCCCACATTTTGAAGGCGTTGATTTTGATCTCTGGCTGACCTTCAACGGCTCTTATGTCCGTAGCAAGGATGCAGTGATCTCGAAGAACCCACTGGACGCTGACGACAAGCGCAGAATTTTGCATAATCTGAAGCAAATGCACCGGGCGGCTGCCATCAGCAACGAACACTTTATCGTGACAAATGGGACAGACCCGGACTTGGAGCAGTATTTTTCCTTCGGCAACGAGAAGCTGATGATCTCCGAGCATTTCGACAAGCTCTGTGAGGAGGATATCTATCAGATCATGTGTTCCTGCAGCCCTTCTGAATACGAACGCATCCTGTTGGGAACCCACGCCACACAGATAACCGCATGGTGGGACAAGGCAGTGGATATCATTCCGCTGTCCTGCGGAAAGGGAAATGCTGTAAGAGCTGTTTTGGCGCATTACGGCTTTTCAAAAGCAGAAGCAATCGCCTTTGGGGACGGCCGAAACGACATTGAAATGCTGGAAGCAGTCGGCACAGGCGTTGCCATGGGAAACGCCCTCGATGAAGTCAAGGCAAGGGCAACAGATTGCTGCCGTTCTGTGGATGAGGAAGGCATCTATCATTATTGCCTTGAAAAACACCTCATCTAAAGGAGCTGTAGGAGCTGTTTTCTGGGTTTTTGTATCCGTCTACAGCAGGGTTTGGGGCAGGCACGCCCCAACAAGAAGCAGTCCCGAAGTGGCGAGAATTTTCAAGAATTGAAAATTTGTGGCCACGGGACGATTCTTGCTCTCAGCTAATTCGCTCAAAACAGCTTTTGCGCAATTGTTTCCAAATTGTTAAGACGCATAAAGCAAGCAAAGAACCTTTTTCTTCTGAAGTGGTGGTGTTCACGGTGAGCACCACCACTTTTCTGTTTTGTTTTTCTTGCAAACGGGTGCGAAATATGGTATATAGGTTATACGAAACATTGCTTCGATTGAATAACCTGACATTCAATGATGTGTAAAGAGAGGTGCAGCCATGACCGCCGTAATCTACGCCCGCTATTCATCCGATAGCCAGCGCGAAGCGTCCATTGAGGGACAGCTGCGCGACTGCAAGGACTACGCCGAGAAGAACGGTATCACCGTGGTCGGCACCTACATCGACCGTGCCTACTCTGCCAAGACGGATGACCGCCCGGACTTCCAGCGGATGATAAAGGATAGCGGAAAGAAAATCTTCGATGTGGTTCTGGTCTGGAAGCTCGACCGCTTTGCCCGGAACCGCTACGATGCCGTGAACTACAAGTACCAGCTGGAAAAGAACGGTGTCCATCTGGTGTCTGCCATGGAACCCATTTCGCAGGGACCTGAAGGCATTATGGTGGAGAGTATGCTGATCGGCATGGCAGAATATTATTCCGCCGAACTTGCCCTGAAAGTAGCGCGCGGTGAGCGCGAAAATGCCCTCCAGTGCAAGTACAACGGCGGTATCGTTCCGCTGGGCTTCACCATTGGCAAGGAGGACAGGCTGTACCATATCGACCCGGAAACGGCTCCCATTGTGCAGGAGATATTCACTCGGTATGCCGATGGCGAACCAGCCGAGAAAATCGCAGCATCCCTGAACGAGCGCGGTCTGCGCACCCGTACCGGCAAGCCCTTTGTCAAGAACAGCTTCTTCCAGATTTTCCGGAACCGCCGCTACATAGGCGAATACCGCTATAAGGACATCGTGACACCGGGCGGCATTCCCGCCATCGTGGACGAGGACTTGTTCAACCGGGTGCAGCAGCGTTTCGAGCAAAACAAGATCGCCCACGGTCGCCCCGCAAAAGAGGATGTGAGTTATCTGCTGACCACCAAGCTGTTCTGCGGCAAGTGCGGCACCCTGATGGGCGGTGAGAGCGGCACCAGCCACATGGGAAACACCTACTATTACTACAAGTGCGGCAACGCCAAACGCCACGGCAAGGCGCACTGCGACCTGAAAGCCATCCGCAAAGAGCCTCTGGAACGGTTCGTGGTGGAAACTGCTATTAAGGTGATTTTCAGCGATGAAATCATCGAACGGCTGATAGATTTGATTATGGAAGCCCAGCAGCAGGAGAACACTCGCCTGCCTGTCCTGAAAGACCAGCTCCGGGATACGGAGAAGCGGCTGGCAAATCTTCTGGAAGCCATTGAACAGGGCATCCTGACTCCGACCACTAAGCAGCGGCTGGACGAGCTGGAAGCCCGGAAAGAAGCCCTGAACACCAGCATTCTGGAAGAAGAGCTGAAAAAGCCCGTCCTGACCCGTGAGTGGATTCGGTTCTGGCTTGAAAAATTCCGCAAGGGTGACGTGGGCAGCACGGAACACCAGCGGCAGATCATTGATACCTTTGTCAACTCGGTCTACGTCTTTGACGACCGGGTCGTGCTCAATTTCAACTTCACGGATGATTCCAAAACCATCTCCCGTGAAGAGGTTTTAGGTTCGAGTGCTGTGGACAATGCTCCACCATTAAAAGATTATCCGAACCTTCGACCAATCGGTCAAGGGTTCGGTTTTCTTTTGTTCATCGAAGATATCATCTTATAGTCATCCGTCCTTCTATTTCGCGTTCTGCGGTTCAAAATAGGAGTAACTACCGTTTTGGAAAACAAAATTCCGCAGTCGACAAATTATACCACCAGCAGTATTGGGATGATTTTAGGAGGTATTTGACATGAATGGAATGGTATCCTGTGAGTATAACATGGACAGCGGCTGTATAGAACTCAAATTCGTTGACGGTACGGAAATCGCTATTGACTGTACCGCCGTAGAAAACCTTACAGCCAACAATATGTATGAGCGTTTTGAGCTTGATTATCTAATCTACAATGCCCCGCTCGCTTATGCGGACTTGATCCTGAATGGCAACCCGGAAACATATCTGAAAGCCGTTATAGTATGTAAACCATTTGAGAACTAAAAAGAACAGGGCGAGGTCGGAATTGCTTCCAGCTTCGCCCTTTCCATTACACCGCTTTGCGGTTTTGGCGTCTTGTGTCTTACGTTTGTATTTTAATAATACACGAGACCCGTCAATGTGTCAAAAAAACAATCTCCCGCTAAAAACCGCTAAGTTGGCAATTCAACAGGTATGTCTTTAGGAATTGGTGTAAATCTTATCTGCTTGCCTAATACACAAAGTGGCGACTCAGATTTTGGTTAAATATCATTCATAACGTTCAAATAAGACCTCAACAACATCAAAGATGTCCTCTGTGTCCCTTATAAGCCTCATGCCTTTGCTAATTACTCCAATTTCTTTTGTTGCACCAATCACCAAACTTGGAATCCCAGAACTCAAATCCGGAGCTTTATCATCAAAACTGATTTTGATCGGTTCAAGAGTGATAGTCGAATCCTTTTTTGAAAAAGGATATCTATAGTGGGTGGATGAAAAGTCTTTTTTGTCAATCTTTGAGAGAACTCGCATACAGAGCTGACGGTCAGAATCATCCATCTGAAGTTTATGTTCTTGGCATAACTGTTGATAGTATTCCCAAAGAGCTTTTACGGAATGGACAGTATTCATTTTCCCAACTGGCGTTTTAATCTCGCTGATTTTAAGAAAGCTATTATCTTTTCTCAACTCGCAAACGATAAGCCCTTTCAGCTGAAGTTCTATGGTATGGCGTAATAAATAAGAAATCGGATTGTATAAATATGGTGCACTCACGATTTGCGTCCATAGAGTTACTGCAGCAATATGGTATTCGAAAGCCATATCGTAAAAAGCCTTTACTTGCTTATGCAACACAAGCTCCTTTCAGACACTATCTTTCCTGGAGTATACTCCCCGTCAACAGTCAACTTTTTGAATATGATATGACTGTGGTTCAATAAGCCATTGGCAATTCTCCATAATTTCCTGTGCAGGATTGTTTACAATCTCTGGGGAGTAGCCATTATCAGAGATTTTCGTCAAATCAACCAAGTATAAATAGTAATTGGTTCCCAACAATTTCGCTACCGCATATTCGTTTTTAGACCAGAAAAATCCTGTTGTAGATATAGCTTTGACCTCGATAAAACGATTGGATACCACCGCCTCAGGGGTGTTGACTGACACAATATCATATCCGGCGGATACATCAATATCAGATATCCGCTTTACCTTTGTACCATCGGCGATTCCAAGCCTTCTCTTCTCATATTCTACAACAAACAACTCAGCTATTTCTCCAGCACGCTCATTGTTTTCAAGCTGTTCTTTTAGTTTTTCTAACGACATTAGCTTCCGTTTTGCTTTACAGTGTTTGGCAATCAAAAATTCATAATCTGAGGAAATATAAAACCGAGAACCTCGCGCATCCCTTAGTGGAAGAAGAAAATGCTGGCTTATCAAGACATTCCGAACGCTTGACAGCGAAAGAGGAAACAGTTCGTTTTTGAAAGAAAAACTGCATTGGAGCGAATCATAGGAAAACATTGTTGAGTCAAAAACGCCTTCAGAAAAGAGTAAATCAACCGAAGACATAACCAATTTCGTGTTCAATACGTCTTTATCGTGTAACATTTCCCCTATGGAGGGTACAACGGAAATGGCATCCTCCTCCAAATGAATCCACCCAAAAGCGAGACAATATTCGATCAAATCCCTGACAGACAGATAACGTTTTCCTGGGGCATGGGCGCATATTACTTCTGCGTCATGAATCTTAATTTGACTATTGCCAATTACATCACACAGAAAGAACAGCACCCCATCCTTGCCACCGTGATAGTTAAGATTTTTTAGTTCGTCTAACATAATCTCTTATCAACGCCTTTATATCTTCCTCACCCAAATCTTCAGAAATATTGTTAAAGAGCGGAATTGGCATACTCTCCATGATTTCGGTCATTCTCATTTCTTTTTCTGTTAATCTGGCATCAATGGTTTCATCTATCGTGTCTTGGGATAAAACATAGTAGTAGTTGGTAACCGTTCCAGCCATTAAGCCATATCGGTGAATTCGATCCTTTGACTGAACAAAGTGTGCCGCATTAAACGACCTCTCAATGTATATCGCATTATGACAAGCTTTGTGCAGGGAAATCGATTCAGCTACAGCAAAGGGATTTGCAATAATGACTTTGAACGGACAATCAGGCTCTTGGAATGCTTTTACTATTTTCTCCCTCGTGAGAATGAATTCGTCTTCATCAATTCCGTCACGCTCAACAGGAGTTGCTCCGTACAATTCCTGACATAATATCCCCTCATTTTCAAGGAAGCGTTTCAGCCTGTGTATTGTATGAATAAATGATGCCCAAATAACTACTTTCCCGTTTTCTGCAAGTATACTATCAACGATTTTTTTAACAGCTATATATTTTGCCGGTGTTTCACTATCCTCATAATCAAGGATTGATTTTAGCACAGCAGAATCATCAATTGCCTGATATGCCTCTGCCGGAAGATCTTCATTTTCAAAGAAGTCCCGTAAAGGTGCACGAAGCATTGCAGGATCTGAAGCGGCTTGCATCAATCGGATAGTACGCGCTTGAGCTAATGCTGCTTTGAAACGAGATGTCGTATCCATCGCACCGTCAGCCATAAACTCATCCATATACTTTTTTTCAATGAAATCATATATGCGCTGCTGTAATGGCCCCATTGGAACAGATACCGGGGGATGAATAGTGGCCGGAGGGATATTCAAATCACTTTTCCGAATGCGAATAAAGAAAGGCGAAATATTGTCGATTAGGCGAGCCACCCTTGCCGTGTCTCCTGTTGCAGTAATGTCTCGCAGCTGATTGACTTCAAATCCCATGACATTTTTGTTAGGCCAAATGAACTTGAACATATTATAAATATCCTCATATCCATTTGGAGCGGGAGTACCAGTCAATACGATTCGAGATTTGCTGTATTTTGACATCTCCAATACTGCCTGAGCAATGATGCCTCCTGATGAATTTTTGGCTTTATGAGCCTCATCCAAAACAACCATGACCCGATTTGTTCTCAAGAAAAATCCAATTTCTTTCTGAAGAGAAATCAATGAAGCATAGGAAATCAAGGTTAATTCAAAGGGGTGTTTCGAAATCAAATAATCTTGCTTATCAGCCTTATCTACACCGCCAACCAGTCGTTTTGAGTGTGGAGCTCTTCCAAAGCATTCTTCAAATTCTGTTTCCCATGGGCCAAATGAACTTAATGGCCCAACAATAAGGAGCTGATTAACATGCTTCGGATTATCTTCAGGCAAGTTGTGTAAATAAGCATAAGCTCCATATACAATGCTTGTCTTTCCCGCTCCAGGGACCGAAAAATTGCAAGCATTCTGGGAAAAAGCCATATGATATGCGGAGAGCAACTGTAACGGATATAAAGACCGCGAAGGTAAGTTCTCAGCAACAGATTTTGTGAACTCCGCAAATTCCTCTGTATCACACTCGTTATTTCGAATATTCAGAGCCTTTTCAGAGAATTCTTTAAAGCGACGCTCCTCTTCATAATAATCTATAACTACTTGTTCGGTGCTCTTGCTCTGGTCTTCGATGAATCCATATTTAGCTAACATGGAACTGATATTTGACATCACCGCGTATGGTTCGTTGTCTCCAACGGGAATGACTATCCGTTCAGCCTCCACGGTCGGATTCAAATAATCCCGCGCATATCTCCAAGCAAAGCGATGCTTTTGTAATGCCTTTATATCTCCAAGAAGATATATTTCATTTTTTGAAGGGTCGAAATCGATAGAGATATTCGCCATGATGCTCATCTCCGCTCCAGTTTTTTCTTCATCTCCCAAGTGATTTTATTGATTTCTTTCACCATCTCTTCGATGTGAGGATCGTCTGTAAAACTATCCTGATTACAGTCTACAGCTCTAAGAGCACTAAGCGCTCGTTCAATAAGATCAGCTGGTTTGTTTGCGTCACGTTTATCTTCTAAACGCCGTGAGAAACGGCTCAGATTGCCTTTCAGATGCCCTTTAGCCTGATCAACCCATTCGTTATCTCTTTGCTTGAGCAAGAGGCTCAAATCTTCACCGGGGCAACGTTGCCGTAATTCATCAACTGTTTCCTCGTCAGTTGGTGTATTCTCTTGATGCTGTTTTAAGAAGTCACTCCAAAGATCTTTAAAGAAGAATATGCTTCCTTCTTTTCCTGTCTTTGCAATATCACGGAATTCCTTTCCTTCGTAGCGTGCTCTTATGTAATCAAAACAAACCAACTTAAGGTCTGATATATCGGAATCTGTATAATTCCAATCCACATTGCGAACATTAGTTCCACGTTTAGAATAGGAATCCAAATAGTTTTCCAAGTCGACGAATGGGCCTTCTGTTTTTTCAAGACGCGTATAAATCCCATCATAATCATATTCTTGTAGATACTCTTCCATAAGCGTTAGAATTTCAAGCCATTGTTTTATCTGACTTTCTTTTTCGCTCATAAATTCTGCAATCTGCTTTTCTGTAAACCCAAGATGCTTCAGTTCTTTGCACTTTAAATACTTTTCTATCGGATTATAATCCAACTTATCATCCTCTCCCATTTGATAGATAGTCTCAAGCTGTTGAATGTCTTTTTCTTCTGCATCATCCGGGAGAATAATCGCAAGGAAATATTGGCATTTTTCAACTTCAGCATAAGAATAGCCGTATTCTTCATGCTTATGGAACAACCGATTCAAAAGCATGGCTCGACGGTTGCCATCGACAATAATACCGTCCGATGTCACAATACCGTACCTCTGCTGGCCAATTTTCAATAAGCTTTCCATTGTAGTTTTATTGCGATCGACCTTTGATTCGTACAAGAAGGTTTCAATGATTTCCCGATCGGAATCTAATTCCGCATTCAATTCACCATTCTGTTTCTCATACGAAAGAACATCGGAGCCGATTCTGCCGTTGTACTTGTTATAAATGAGATAATCTAAAGGAATTCTCCATACGATTTCTGTCCTCGTAGTTCCTTTATAGCGCAGGGGTATTCCTGTCATAGCTTGATTCAACTGATTGGTCTTTATTTCTTCCAGTTTTGCTTTTCTTGTAGCAGCATCCATTATTTCGACCCTCCCATAAAATCAACCATGGCTGTTAGAATGTAGTAGCCAATTACAATAGCAAGTGGTAAAGAAAAAGGTTCCTCTCCAATGACGACCACTTCCGTTTGTTCTTTTGGCGTAAGTAGCATATCAATATATTCTCTAATACTATCTAAAAGTTCGTATGGGCCTTCCCAGGGAGTGGGTTTTCTCTGCTCGGATGTCATACAATACACTTTTTGGAATGAATCCATGTCAGTGACGGTCGGTTTTATTCTTGACAAATAATCCCGAATGCTCTCATGGTACTTCTCTGGAATTTCTTTTATTTTCAGAGCAGGGGTGTATTTTTTAGCTTTCTCTTTCCCTTGACTATAGTGTATTTCAGCATCCCACTTAAAAATCTTCTGAGTAAAGTCAGAATGATAATTTGTTAATTCCACACGGTATGCATCTATTATCAAATACGGAATATGATACTTGAATTTTGCAACATCGCGCCGTGGTTTTTCAGCTCGGACAGCAAATTTTCTACCATTCAAATCGACAAATTTAATATCCTTATCATGCTTAATCTGAGGGTAATGATTTGGTATAGGTATTTGCTCTGCTTTAGCTATAGCTTTTGCAAGTGCATAGGACATTTTAGGTGGCACCGCATTACCAACAAGAGTATGCTTGATTCCTTTTGATTCGCCATAAAACCAATAGTCAATGGGAAAGCTCATCATGCAAGCTGCTTCTCTTACTGTTGGCAAGCGATAACTGTTTTCCCCATATCCAAGTATCATTGCTTCCCGTGCGCTGGCGGTCATAGTTGCCATAACAGTCCTTGCGGGTTTATTTAGGTTTTCAGGGAAAGACATTTTTCCCATATACCCTTTATCTTGTTTTAACCGTTTGGCTGTTTTACACTCAAACTCAGCAAGCTCATAGATATAATGCTGATCTGTTACTTGCTGTGCTTCCAGCTTAAGGTCTGGATAATTGATATCTGTAATCAGATTGTTATCTGTTCTCAATGGGTTTCCAAGCGAATCAAGAACTTGTTTCAAGGTTGTCACATTGTTATCGTTTTTTACTCTAATAGGCTCTGGAAATTCTCCACAGAGGTAGCGTTCCCTATTTGTAGGAGCTCCAAAATATTTTGCATTATATTTTCCCGATGCACCATCATGAGGTCTTAAAACGAAATCGCCTTCAAGTCCTAAGTCAGCAGCAGAATACTCTTCTTTAATATACTGCTTTACCGCTGGCACATTTTCCAGTATCCAATATTTTAAGACTGATTCTTGTTTGAATTTTTTACGGGCGATTATTCTTAAGTAGGCTTCAATTAGCTGAATACCAATTGATTTATCAGCATTTCCAGACTTATTGGAATGGGAAAATGACTGACACGGTGGCGATCCGATAATAACCTCACTATCAGGCACTAACGCTTCAAATTCGTCATCTGGAAGTTCAGATATCCGAATAACATCGTCTTGTATTACATTGACACTGGGCTTATTGCCTTTGTATGTTTTTACGGCAGGTCCCCATTTATCGACAGCAAATACTATTTCAAATCCGGCTTGACGGAATCCCTCTGAAAAGCCACCGCCGCCACAGAAAAAGTCAGCAACTCTCATTTCATAGACCTCTTTATCTTTAGCTCAATTCTTAATCATTAGGTTGTTTTCTATATTTTCTACTCTTTATTCGAGCGTCAACCGGCTTTTTCGCCTCTTCAAGTATCAACCACATATTTCCGGCTCGTTGAACATTTGGGATACGCCCCTCAGCACAAAGTGTTCCTATTCTCCCGGTCGAGATATTCCATTTTTTACCAATCTCTGTTGTAGAGACATATTTCATCTAAACATCCTCCGTCAAAACCACGGTATAACAGGATATAACTATTCATTTATATCATATCCCACAACCGGAATAATATCAAGATGGCAAATGTCATAAATCGACATAAAATTAAGCTTTTTCGCATCTTTCCTGGTCAAAGGATGAGCAGGCGAAATGTGAGTTCATACTTATTTGGCAAACCTGCTAACGAGTGTCAATAGGCTGAACAAAAAAATCATTGCCGGGTGCAGTTAAGCATCCGGCAACTTTAATAAGCCGACAGCACCGCTTGTCAGATGAAAATCATCGTAATAGTCCATCAGAAATCATCAACCGGCATCAGAAGATGGCTGAGGGCGCAGAAATTCGGTAACACGAGTGCAATAGATTCATAGGAACTTGGCACTTCCTGCGACGGTATAAACGTAATAATGCTTTCCCTCGGAACGCTTTTTGTCCATGAAGCAGTAAACAGCATTTTTGTTCTGTTTTTCAGTCGCGGCCTTTTCTGCTTTCGGCGGACGACCACGGCGCAGCTTTTTCGACTCCTCCGTATTGGTGGGCTGCGGTGTTTCTCCAGAAACTGCCACCTCCGGCATTTCGGGAGTTTCCGCCTTTTCGACTTCGGCGCAGGTGTTCTGTCTCTTTTCCACCATAAGCTCATTGATTTTGTCAAAGGACACAACCACATCGCTGGGCGCAGGTATGGCAGGCCCGGTCTGTTCCTACCGGGGCTCAGACGCTGCGGCCTGTTCGGGTGTAGCGATAGGCTCGGCGGCCTTCGGGGAAGTATTCTCCGCAGGGCCCGTATTCAATTTTTCATCGGCCATTTACACCCCCTTCGTTAAAGTTGCACAAATTTGAATGCTAAGATTTTGTAGTTTTTTGTGTTCCCTTTCCGTCTATCCACGTAAAAAAGCCGCCCGTTCTTCATGCCGGACGGCTTTTTTCGTAATGTGATAAATCAAATATTTTTTCTGGTTTGCAGGCTCCGAAAGGCCTTGTATTTACAGTGTTCCTAATAGGAAGCAATCATATGACTTTGATGTCTCCACCAAGCAAGAGAAGTCCGAGTCTGCTTCTGATTGAAGATGGGTTTGGACTTTTCGTTTTCTTAGGGTAAAAAACAGAAGGAACGATAAATCGCTTATTGAAAAGTGTGCTAAAGAATGGTACAATCCGTTATAGAGAGGAGGCAAGTTCAATGGGACAAGGAACTATAACAGATGACGAAGCCAGAAAGATGCTTGAGATGCTCAAAAGTCTTTTTGAAGACGAATTGAACTTTCCTCTACCCGGAAAGAAGTTGGAATTCGAAGCAGTTGGCGAAAACAAGCGGGATTTGTTTGTTGTATCTATCTTTCGTGGAAAGATTCAATCAGCAAAGGTCAACATAGGAGCTAGGATAAAGGTCAATGGAGTAATGCTCCTAGAACTTCATCTTAATCCCACAAATGTACATCAGAATCCCGATGGCAGGAAAATTACTGGAAGCCACTGGCATATATATACGGAAGAGTATGGTCGTTCCATGGCCTATGAAGCCGAAGATATAAAGTCAGATAATTTTGTCGAGAATACCTTGGCATTTTTGAAACGTTTTAACGTTGTCAAAATGCCAACAATAAGTTATCAACTAGAGTTGTGTTAAAGAAAGGAGGAATAATCTTTGGATATTCAAAAATTGATTAACGACTATGCGCAATGGTTAAAGAATGAAATTACATTTTCGAAGATTGGCGAATATTACGAGATTACTACTCCGTATTTAGATAATGCAAATGATTATTTGCAAATTTACGTTCGTCAAGATGGAAATGACATTCTCTTTTCGGACGATTCGGCAACTATCAGCAATTTGAAAGCTACGGGTTTTCAATTTACACCCAATCGAAAAAAACATCTTCAGCGCATTTTAGCACAATTCGGCGTTAATTGTGAAGGAGATGAGTTGACCGCAAAAGCTCCTATTCAGGAATTTGCAAAGAAAAAGCACCTGTTTATTCAAGCAATTTTGAGAGTAGATGATATGTTTGCGCTCTCAAAATCGAAAACAGCGTCGTTGTTTACTGATGATATTCAGCAGTTCTTTGATTCGAGAGATATATTTTATTCGGACAATGTTCAATTTACTGGAACATCAGGTTTTACTCATAGCTATGATTTTCTGTTCCAAAGAACTAAAACACAGCCAGAGCGTCTCTGTCAGGCAGTGAACAATCCAAACAAATCCAGTGTTGGCAATATCTTGTTTGCGTGGAACGACACAAAGCTCGTCCGAAAAAATAATAGCCAGTTAATTGTAATTCTCAATGATCAAAACAATGTTTCCCGTGGAATCGAGGAAGCCTTTACAAACTATGATGTGAAGGTCGTTCCTTGGAGCCAGCGCAATGCCTCTGAGAATCTTGCATTGTTCGCTGCCGGCTAAACTATTTATATATAGCAGGGCATTTCTAGCAATGGGAATGTCCTGCTGTTTTTATATGGCAAATGCAAGTGCTTGTAGTTGCGTTAAATGGTAACAGTAAGTGTCAAGTTTCGTACCCAAAAATTCTTGGGTACGGTTCTGGGTACAAAGAGCCATTTTAGACACGAAAAGATACCAAAAGCTACGTCAAAGTACACAAAGACACTTTTATGAAATTGTCAGATAGTCACAAGATTTCACAAGAAAAACGGGATTTCAAAATTAGCGACGTTCTCATAACCGCTTGGTCCCGGGTTCAAGTCCTGGCTGGCCCATAGAGAAAAGGCACCCCTAGGGGTGCCTTTTCTCTATATTCAGGGCCGCTAGGACTTGAACAGCACGGCACCGCCATGGGCGGGACAAACAACAGCCCGGTGGGCTGTTGTTTAGTGCGCGGGTCCCAGCGCATAGGAATGTCAAAAAGTGTCGGATGCCGTTCTGAGGGCCAGCCAGGACTTGAACCCAAAACTTATTCAAGTAATGATAATAAAATAAAGAAGGAGCGTTTCCATGCGGGAACGCTCCTTCTTTGTTTACTCTCATTTACACCATTTTGCAAACTCTTCGTCGGTGCACTTGACATAGTGGCTGCCGCTCACATGGTGATCGGTGCCCTTGTTGTAATCGATGCCGGAAGTGGCGTAGTCGTAGGTCTCAGCCACGCGGCGTTTTTCCACCACCGGATTCGGCAGCGGGATGGCCGACAGCAGGCTGCGGGTGTAGGGGTGGATGGGATTCTCGAAGATCTCTTCGGTCGTACCCGTCTCCAGCAGGTGGCCCAGATGCAGCACGCCGATGCGGTCCGAAATGTACTTGACCATGGAAAGGTCATGCGCAATGAACAGGTAGGCCGTGCCGGTCTCCTGCTGGATATCCTTCATCAGGTTGACCACCTGTGCCTGAATGGACACATCCAGCGCCGAGATGCACTCATCTGCGATGATGAGCTTGGGGTTCATGATGAGGGCGCGGGCAATGCCCACGCGCTGGCGCTGACCGCCGGAGAACTGGTGGGGATAACGCTCAGCATGTTCGGGCGCAAGGCCTACCTTGGCCAGAATTTTCTCCACCTTTTCGCGGCGCTCTTCGCGGGTCTTGTACATGTGGTGGATGTCCAGACCCTCGCCGATGATATCCTCCACCTTCTTGCGGGGGTTCAGGGATGCCATAGGGTCCTGAAAGATCATCTGCATCTGGGTGCGCAGGGTGTTGTTCTGGCTGTGGTTCAGCTTGCCGCTGATATCCTGCCCATCAAAGGTGATCTTGCCGGCAGTGGGGTCATACAGGCGGATGACGCTGCGGCCGATGGTGGACTTGCCGGAACCGGACTCGCCCACCAGACCATAGGTCTCGCCGGGATAGATCTCAAAGCTGACGTTGTCCACAGCCTTGACGGTATAGCTCTTGCTCACGCGGAAATACTGCTTCAGGCCCTCGACCTTCAGCAGCGGAGCAGCGTTCTGTCCTGCCATTTATTCCGCCTCCTTGATCTTTTCTGCCTCGGCACGCATGCGGGCAATGCGCTGAGCAAGCTCAGGCGGCATGTCCACCTTGGGTGCGCGGGGGTCCAGCAGCCATGTAGCTGCATAGTGGGTGTCGCTGATCTTGAACATGGGCGGGTCCACTTCGTCGTCGATGTTCAGGGCAAAATGGTTGCGCGGCGCAAAGGCATCGCCCTGCTTCTCATGCAGCAGGTTCGGCGGCGAACCCGGAATGGTGTACAGACGGTCGTCTGCGGTGTCCAGATCGGGCATGGCGGAAAGCAGGCCCCATGTGTAGGGGTGGCGCGGCTCGTAGAAGATCTCGTCGATGGTGCCGGTCTCCACGATCTTGCCTGCGTACATCACGTCCACATAATCGGCCACCTTTGCCACAACGCCCAGATCATGGGTGATGTAAATGACAGAGATGCCGCGCTCACGCTGGATGCTGCGGATCAGCTCCAGGATCTTGGCCTGAATGGTCACATCCAGTGCCGTGGTGGGCTCGTCACAGATCAGCAGGTCGGGGTCGCAGGCCAGTGCAATGGCAATGACCACACGCTGGCGCATACCGCCGGACAGCTGGTGCGGGTAGCTCTTCATGCGCTTTTCGGCATCGGTGATGCCCACCTCTTCCAGCAGCTGCACAGCCTTTTTGTAGGCGGCATCCTTGGGCATCTTGTAGTGCCACAGCATGCCCTCCATGATCTGCTTGCCGATGGGCATGGTGGGGTCAAGGCTGGTCATGGGGTCCTGAAACACCATGGCGATGCGCTTGCCGTTGATGTGGCGGCGGATCCACTTTTTGTCCTTCTGCAGCAGGTCCACCGTCTCGGGGCTGCCGTCGGCGTGATGGTAGCTGAACTGGATGGAGCCGCTGTTCACAATGGCGTTCTGTGCCAGAATGCCCATGGCGGCCTTCATGGTAACGGACTTGCCGGAGCCGGATTCGCCCACCAGCGCCACCGTTTCGCCCTTGTACAGGTCGATGTTCACGCCGCGGATGGCGTGCACCGGGCCTGCGGTGGTCTTAAAGGTGATATCAAGGTCTCGCACCGACAAGACCTGTTCTTTTTTGTTTTCAGGCATGGGGTGTTCCTCCTTACATACTCTTCATCTTGGGGTCCAGAGCCTCGCGCAGGCCGTCGGCCACGAGGTTGAAGCTCATCATCAGCAGGCTCATAACCACCATCGGCGGGATGATCTGATAAGGATGGGTGGTGAAGCTGTTGTACAGCTCGCTGATCAGAGAACCCAGCGAGCACTGCGGCACCGGGATGCCCAGACCCACAAAGGACAGGAATGCCTCGGTGAAAATTGCGGTGGGGATGCTGAACATGACCTGCGTGATGATGGGTCCGATGATGTTGGGCAGCACTTCCTTGAAGATGATGAAGAAGCTGCCTGCGCCCAGCGTGCGGGAGGCCAGCACGAACTCCTGATCCTTCAGCTTGAGCATCTCAGCGCGGGCAATGCGGCTCATACCCACCCACTCGGTGAGCATCAGGGCAAAGATAATGGTGATCATGCCGGGCTTGAGCACCAGCAGAAGCAGCGTGACGATCACCAGACGGGGGATGCCGTTGGCAACTTCCAGAAAACGCTGCATCACCATATCCACCTTGCCGCCAAAGTAGCCGGAGATCAGGCCGTAGCTCATGCCGATGACCATATCGATGATGGCAGCGGCAACCGCGATGATCAGGGACACGCGGGCACCCTCCCAGGTACGGGTCCAGATATCGCGGCCATAGGTGTCGCTGCCGAACCAGTAGTAGACATCCTCCTTGCCCTTTTCCACATAGGCATTCACTGTCTTGGAACCGGTGGTGGTGCTCATTTTCTCGTCACCGTTGAAGATGCCGAAGTTCTCCAGCACCTGCACGCGGGGCGCAAAGTTTTTCTGGCTCAGCTCCTGACCGGAGTAGGTATACTCGTTCATGCCGGGGCCAAATGCCGCCAGCAGCACGATAAAGACAACGAGGATCAGGCCGAGCACCGCGCTCTTTTTGCGGAAGAAGCGCACCCGCACATCCTTCCAGAAGCTCTGTGCGGCAAAGTTCGAGTCCATTGCGATCTCTGCGTCGTTATGCTTGAGCACAAAGTCCTTCTCGTTGAAGGTGTGCTCGGAATACATGGTATCCACTGCGCTGACGATGGCATCAGCCGTGGCTTCGCCGCCCAGGCGAATCGCTTTTTCTGCCATATCAGTCGTCCCCCTTTGCCAAGCGGATGCGCGGGTCGATGATGCCGTACAGCAGGTCAACGACCAGCATGATGCCAATGTACATGGCACTGTAGATGAAGCTCAGGCTGATGACCACATTGTAGTCGTTGGACTGGATGGCCGTCACCAGCAGGCTGCCCACGCCGGGAATGGCGAAGATCTTCTCCACCACCAGCGAGCCGGTCATCAAGTCCACGATCAGCGGGGCCAGCACGGTGATAATGGGGATCAGCGCATTGCGCAGCGCGTGGCGGAAGATCAGCGCCGGGCCGGAAATGCCCTTGCTCTCGGCCAGCAGCATATAATCGGAGTCCAGAACTTCGATCATTTCACTGCGGGTAAAGCGGGCAATGGAAGCCATGGTGAACATGGACAGCGAGATGCTGGGCAGCACACTGGAGCCGAACACGTCCTTTGCGCTGAACAGCATGGGGAACCACTTGAGCTTGAAGCCAAAGGTATAGCTCAGGGCCAGTGCGATCACGTAAGACGGCACCGACACGCCGATGACCGAGATGATGGTGGCCAGAGTGTCGAAGATGGTGTCCCGCTTGAGGGCTGCAATGATGCCGAGCACAAGGCCCACGATGGCACCCAGTGTGACAGCCATGCCGCCCACACGGATGGAAATGGGCAGACGGGACTGGATCAGCTGGGAGATGGGCGTGTTCTTGGAGATATTGTAGCTTACGCCGAAGTCACCGCGCAGCATGTTGGTCACATAGCGGAAGAACTGCACATAGATGGGCTGATCCAGACCGTACTTTGCGTACAGGGATGCGCGCATTTCCGGCGTCAGCTTTTCATCGTTGAAGGGCGAACCGGGCATCAGCTGCATGAGGATGAACAACACCAGCAGGATGGCCAGCAGCGTAAACAACGAAGTGATGATACGCTTGAGCGTGTATTTTTTCACGTTGGGTAGACCCCCTTAAAGTTTCTTCTCCGCCCTGCACGGGGCAGAACGGCTCCCGCCTGCCGCGGTCAGCCGTGCACCGCACGCGGACAGTGCAAAAGCCAAAAAGTCGCACAGCGGCATTTTCGCTGCCACTGTGCGGCATTTCAGTTCTCGATCAGGATCAGACGCTCTTCTTTGCGTCCTTGTAGACGCGGTTCAGAGCAACCGGGTGGAAGTCCACGCCGGTCACGGCAGAAGAGATCATCTCGGCGTTGCACTGACCATACAGCGGGAAGATGGCGGCCTGCTCCAGCACGATGGACTCAGCGTCATACATGGCTTCCCAGCGACCCTCGGGATCGGTGCACAGATCACCGGTAGTGCACTCTGCGATGATGGCATCGTAGTCAGCGTCGCTCCACAGACCGTAGTTGTTGGAGTTGCCGGTGACCCACATGCCCAGATAGGTCATGGGATCGGCGTAGTCGGGGCCCCAGCGGGTCAGGCCGATCTCAAAGTTGCCGTCCTGCATATCCTGCACGCGCTGCTTCTTGGGCTCTACCTTCAGCTCCAGAGTAAAGCCGGGCAGAGTGGTCTGCAGCTGCTCCTGAACGACCTGAGCGACCTTCTGAGGAGCATCGTCGGCATCGACGACCATGGTGAAGGAGAAGGAATCCTTGCCCAGCTCAGCCTTGGCCTGCTCGTAGTACTCTGCAGCCTTGTCGGGATCGTATGCGCAGAACTCTGCAAACTTGGTCTGGTCGGCGCTGAAATCGCTGCCGTCCGGGCCGGTGGCGAACTGTGCGGGCACTGCGGTGTAGGCGGGAGAAGAGCCGTCCTTCAGCACGTCATTGGTGATGGAATCACGATCCAGTGCAAAGGTGATGGCACGGCGCAGGTTCAGGTTTGCCAGCTCCGGCACAGCGTCCATGTTGGGGCTGATGTACCACAGGTAGCCGGCGCCCACGCTGGTGAACTCGGGGTCGTCCTTGACCTGCTCCACCTGCTCGCCGTTCAGCAGGGTGATATCCAGATCGCCGTTCTGATAGCTCATCAGAGCCTGCTGGCTGTCCTTGATGACCTGATAGTTCAGGCCGTCCAGCGCAATGCGGTCGGCATCGTAGTAATCGGCGTTCTTCACCAGCTCAAAAGCGGTGGCGGCCGGCTCATAGCTGGTCAGCACGAATGCACCATTGGACAGCACGGTGTCTGCGCTGGTGCCGTAGGTATCGCCGCAGCTCTCAAAGAACTTCTGGTTCATGGGGTAGAAGGTGGGGAAGTACATCAGGCTCAGGAAGTAGCTGACCGGAACATTCAGCTCCACCTTCAGGGTCTTGTCATCCATAGCGGTGATGCCCAGATCGGTGACGGGCTTGTCGCCTGCAATGATCTCGGCGGCGTTGACCACCTGACCGATATCGCTCAGCATGTAGGCATACTCGGATGCGTTTGCGGGGTCAACAGCACGCTGCCAGCCAAACACGAAGTCTGCTGCGGTAACGGCATCGCCATTGGACCACTTTGCGTCCTTCAGGTGGAAGGTGTAGGTCTTGCCGTCCTCGCTCAGCTCATAGCTCTCTGCCAGAGCCTCCACGGCTGCACCGTTCGCATCCATCTGCATCAGGCCGTCGGTGTAGCATGCGATGACCTCAAAGGAGGTGCCATCGGTAGCCAGCTGGGGGTCCAGAGACTGGACTTCGGTCTCCAGCATGACGTTCAGCACACCGCCCTCAGCAGAGGCGGCTGCACCAGAAGCAGCGGTGGAGCCGGAAGCAGCGGTGCTGGAAGAGCCGCCGCAGGCAGTCAGAGCCAGTGCAGCAGCCGATACGCCTGCAGCAGCCAGGAAGCTGCGGCGAGAAATACGACGATCGAATTTCATATTTTTTCCCTCTCTCTTGCCTCAATGCTTTATTAAAGTAAAGCATTGAATGGTGAAAAATGCACAAAGGTTTTTTGCTCCTCCTCTGGAGCACTGCACACCTTTGTGCGATATCCGCATTATACGCTGTTCCACCTAAAAAAGAAAGGCTTCCGGCTGTTTTTCTGTGCTTTGACCAATGGTCAGTGAAAAATATGTTTTTATTTTTGTGCAGATTTGAAGATGTACTGTATTTTCGCAAAATACAGTTTCACGAAAACATGAGTTTTTTGTGTTTTTCCCGGAAACAGATGAAGAGATTTCACCTGTTTATTTTCATTTTTTGTGCATAAGTCGTACTTTCAACCCGTTTTTTGTGCACATACCAGACTCAAAAAATCCCTGCTGAAAACGCACCGTTCTCAGCAGGGAAACACCGTTTTTTCGTTTTTCAGGCAAACATCGCCACTACGTAAATCTCGCCGCCGTATTCAATGAACACCGCGCCCATCTGTGTGCGGCCTGCCGCATAGCTGCGCAGTGCACTGCCCGCCTCGCTCAGCGGCGGAGCATACAGGTAGCCGGTAAAGCCCCATTCGTTGTTCATTGCAAGGCCGATCACCACGCCTCTGGGCAGGAACAGAAAGCTGGTGGAATGATCGATAAAATCGTACACATTCTTGTCCAGCATGGCACCGGAGCCGGTGGTCATGGGCACCTTGCGTGTCAGCAGGCCGGACTGGGTGGTCAGCTGGGTGGAGTCCTCCACCAGCCAGTCTGCCAGACGGCTGGCTGCATCTTCCAGATCGGTATTATAGGTCAGGCTGGGGTCTACCTCTTTCATCAGGGCCTTGGCCTGTTCTGTATCCTTCTGCACCGTGCCGTCCATCAGTGCACTGCATCCGGCCAGCACCGCCAGTGCCAGTGCACCCGCCAGCAGGCAGGCCAGCCATTTTCTTGCATGTTTCATAGAGTGGTTCTCCCCTTTCGGTCTGTTTTTCTCCATGATACCTTTTTTGCCGCCGGATTACAAGCAGAAAAAAGCTGCTGTGCATCTGCACGGCAGCTTTTTGGGCAAAACTTTATTTTGCGTACTCCACAGCGCGGCTCTCGCGGATCACATTGACCTTGATCTGGCCGGGGTAATCCAGCGTGTCCTCGATCTTCTTGGCAATGGAGCGTGCCAGCAGGATCACCTGATCGTCGCTGATGACATCGGGCTTGACCATGATGCGCACTTCGCGGCCTGCCTGCACGGCAAAGGCCTGCTCCACGCCCTCGAAGCTGGAAGAGATCTCCTCCAGATTTTCCAGACGCTTGACGTAGCTTTCCACGTTCTCGCGGCGGGCACCCGGGCGTGCAGCGCTGATGGCGTCGGCAGCCTGAATGATGAAGGCCAGCGGAGTCTTAGGCTCCACGTCGCCGTGGTGAGCCTCGATGGCATGGATGATCTGGGTGTTTTCCTTGTACTTGCGGCAGATGTCCACACCGATCTGCACATGGCTGCCCTCGATCTCGTGATCCAGCGCCTTGCCGATATCATGCAGCAGGCCGGCACGGCGTGCCATGGTCACATTCACACCCATCTCGCCTGCCAGCAGACCGGCCACCCATGCCACCTCCATGCTGTGGTTCAGAGCGTTCTGGCCAAAGCTGGTGCGGTACTTGAGCCGGCCGATCAGTTTGATGAGGTCCGGGTGCAGGCCGTGGATGCCCAGCTCCATCACGGCACGCTCGCCCTCGCGCTTCATCTGCAGCTCCAGCTCGTGGCGGCACTTTTCCACCGTCTCCTCGATGCGGGCGGGGTGGATGCGGCCATCACCGATCAGGCGTTCCAGCGTCATGCGGGCCACCTCGCGGCGGGTCTGGTCGAAGGAGGACAGCGTAATGGCCTCCGGGGTATCGTCGATGATCAGGTCCACGCCGGTCGCGGTCTCCAGAGCGCGGATGTTGCGGCCTTCGCGGCCGATGATGCGGCCCTTCATTTCGTCGCTGGGCAGCGGCACCACGCTCACGGTGGTCTCGCTGCAGTGGTCGGCAGCGCAGCGGCTGACGGCCTGACCGATCAGGTTGCGGGCAATGTTGTCGCAGTTTTCCTTCAGGTCGGTCTCATAGGCGGCAACGCGCACAGCCTTTTCGTGGGTCAGTTCCTCGTCCACCTTGTGCAGCAGCACTTCGCGGGCATCCTCCTGACTCAGACCGGCCAGCGTTTCCAGCCGCTCCATCTCCTTGGCGCGCAGAGCATCGATCTCGGCCAGACGCTCCTCGGCCTCAGCGGCGCGCTTTTTCAGCTCCTCTTCCTTCTTTTCCAGTACCTCGGTCTTGCGGTCGAGGGCGGTTTCCTTCTGGTCGATGCGGTTCTCCTGACGGCTGATCTCCGCACGGCGCTGCTTGATCTCCTTATCGGCTTCTGCCTTCTGGGCATCCACCTCGGCCTTCAGCTTGAAGGCCTCGTCCTTTGCTTCCAGAACCGCTTCCTTGCGCTTCTGTTCTGCGGTCTTGATCGCTTCGTTCACAAGGCGGGTCGCCTCGGCTTCTGCGCTGCCGATCTGGGCTTCGGCGGTCTTTTTACGGTTGTTGTAGCCAATAAAATAGCCCGCACCAACGCCGATCACAGCAACGATCAGGGCCACGATCACTCCAATCGCGGTCATCGCGTTTCACTCTCCTTTGTTAGAATTCAAAATTCTGAATCATAAGCAGGAGACGCTGTAGGGCAGGTGTAGGCTGCAAACATTTTTATAAGCGAGCTTTCAATGCAAAAAGTGGCAACAAAACCACACGCACGGCCAATGCCGCACGGACAGGCTGCAAGCTTTTCTATCTACGGTTCTATCTTATATAAAAACAGGCAGGCTCTGCCTGTAAGGGACACGGGTCACGGGAACGACCTGCACACAGCGTCTTTTATTCCATACTACTAATTATAGTACGAAACATTTGCCCGCTTGTCAAGAGGAAAACCCTGCCCCGCAGAACATTTTGTGCAGAAAACAGGGACAGTATCCGCACCGGATGCCGTCCCCGTTCCCGTTTATTCCAGATACATCCTGCGCAGGCGCATCAGGCGCGCAGGGGTCAGGCCGTATTCGGCTTCCAGATAGTTCTCGGCGCTGCCGTATTTTGCGCGGATGGTGCGCAGCACAAAGGGTGCGGCTGCCGGGTCCACGCCCGCCTTGCGGTAATAGCGCATCCGGCAGGCCGGGTTTGCCGCGATCTCTTCGGCGTGCTCCGCCAGCACTGCGTCGATCTCAGCCTTGCGGCAGAGGTTCGTGCGCTCATAGTCCGCACAGATCGTCTCATCCGAAGCGCCCAGTGCCAGCAGAATGAGCATGGCCGCCACGCCGGTGCGGTCCTTGCCGGCCGAGCAGTGGAACAGGATGGGGGTCTCGCCTGCTTCCAGCGCACGGAACAGCTCCTTGAACGCCTTGTTGCCAAACAGCATCCGCTCGTACATCGCCTGCATGAAGGTGCTACCGTCGGCGCTTTCTTCATGGCCCTTCATCAGGGCGGCGATACCATCCGGCGCAAAGGAGATCTCGTGGCCGTCCTCGGCGCACAGGCCGCAGATCTGCACCAGACGTGCACCGTCCGGTACGTAGTCCGGTTCTTTCTGCACTTCCCCGCTGCTGCGCAGATCAAGGATCAGGCGCAGGCCCAGCGCGTCCAGCTTCGCGCGGTCGGCTTCACCGGTGAGCTTGCAGGTAGGGATGCCGCGCCAGATCTGGCCCCACTTGATATGCTTGCCCTCGTCGGCTTCGTAACCGCCCAGCTCCCGGAAGTTGGTGCCGCCGGCAAAATCCAGCTGGGTGCCGGGCACCGGGTGGGCCGGTGCAGCCTTTGCCGCAGCACTGGACAGCACCGGGAAATTGTAGAACGGCTTTGCGGGCCGTCCGCGGCGAGGCGGCAGGCTGGCCGAACCGCCCAGCACCTCCATCAAGTAGCTGCGCAGCAGGTCGATGTAGGCAGAGGAATGATCCCGCCGCTGCACCAGTGAGACGCACAGCGGGGGCAGATCTTCCAGCAGCACATCCCGCACACGGTCCAGTTCCCGTCTGGCTCCCGGTTCATAGCGGGTCAGACAGGTGCAAAGCTGCTCCTGCACAAGATAATAGGCCTGATAAAAGCTGGGGCCGATCTCCGCATTCGGCGCAAAGCCCGACCGGGCGCAGGCCGACCACAGCGGGCTGAACAGATCCTGCCGCAAGCTGGGCAGCAGCACCCGCTGACCGCGCAACTCTGCCAGCGGGATGCTCTCCTTATCCCAGAACGCGTGCCCCCGAGGCACCAGCAGGCAGGCAGGGTCCGCCCGCAGGGTGGTGCGGGCCAGTACCGGCGCAGCACAGCCCAGATCGATGACCAGACCCGCGTCCAGCTCCCCCTGCTCCACATCGTCCGCCACCGCATCGTTGTCCATCATGCGGAAGCGCATCTCCACATGGGGGTACTGCTGGCGGAACTTGTCCAGCTGGGTCTCCAGCCCGGGCAGGTAGTCCGGCACCAGCGACACGCTGATGCCGATGCGCACCGGCTGCGCCGACTGGATCTCGGCCCGCAGGGATGCCTGCATCTGCTGGAACTGCTCCACTACCGGCGCGGCATGGCGCTGCAGGCTCATGCCGCGGTCGGTAAGGGTGAGCTTGTGGTGGGCGCTGAGGAACAGCGGCCCGCACAGCTCGGCCTCCAGCGCAGAGATGCTCTGCCGCAGTGCCTGCCGTGACAAAAACAGCCGCTGTGCCGCGCGGCTGTAATTCATTTCATCGCACAATACCAGAAAGTAGTGCAGCTGGCGGATATCCATGGTTTCCTCCCTGAGAAAAGTGTCATATATAAAAGAATACCGCCTTTTTGCGCGATTGTAAAGCCGTTGGCAGCAAAAAACTGCCGCACAGCATTGCACCGTGCGGCAGTCAGAGCGCGGAACGATCAGATCAGGCTCAGAGCTTCCTCGTCGCCCACCAGCGTGAAATCCGGATGCATCTGCAGGATGCTTGCGGGCACCTCCGGAGTGACGGGGCCGAAGAATGCCTTCTTGACGATCTCGGCCTTGCCTGCGCCGTTTGCCACCATGAGCACCTTGCGTGCCTGCATGATGGTCTTGATGCCCATGGTATAAGCCTGCTTGGGCACCAGATCCACATTGCCGTCAAAGAAGCGCTTGTTTGCCTCAATGGTCTCGGCGGTCAGGTCCACACAGTGGGTCTCCAGCTCAAAGGCTTCGCCCGGCTCGTTGAAGCCGATGTGACCGTCGTGGCCGATGCCCAGCAGCTGCAGGTCGATGCCGCCCACAGCGTGGATGATCTGGTTGTACTTTGCGCAGGCATCCTCTGCATCGGGGTTGGTGCCGTCCGGCAGGTTGATCTTTGCAGGGTCGATGTTCACCTTGTCGAACAGGTTGCGGTGCATGAAGCTCCAGTAGCTTTCTGGGTGCTCCTTGGGCAGGCCGCGGTACTCGTCCAGATTGACGGTGGTCACCTCAGAAAAATCGATGTCGCCCTTGTTGTACCAGTCCACCAGCTGTGCATACGCGCCCACAGGGGTGCCGCCGGTCGCCAGACCCAGCACGCAGTTGGGCTTCATAATGACCTGTGCCGAAATGATATTGGCTGCCTTGCGGGACATATCCGCATAATCCTTTGCACGAATGATCTTCATTACAAACGACCTCACTTATCATCTTTTTTTGCCGCTCTGCACGGGCTGCGCAGAGCACTTCTGCATTTAGTTTATCACATTTCGCAGACAAGCGCCAGTCATCCCGGCCATCTTTTCGGCGTGTTTGCACAAAAAGATGCAAAGTCCCGACGTTCGGGCCGGCATTTCCGGTCATAAACGCGCAAAAACGCCGCCGGGCGTTTCCACACCGGCGGCGCTGCATGTTGAAAGATCAGTTCCCGCTGCACAGGCCGCAGACGGAACAGGCGGCGGGGGTGGCGGCACAGCCGCCAAGGGCGGTCTCGCGCAGCTCGGCGGGCAGGCGCTTGCCCACGGCGTACATGGCATCCAGCATCTGGTCGAAGGGGATCAGCTGGCGGATGCCGCTCAGGGACAGTTCTGCTGCAATAAGGGCGTTGGCCACACCGGCAGCGTTGCGGTTCTGGCAGGGATACTCCACCAGCCCGCCTACGGGGTCGCACACAAGGCCCAGCATGTTCATCAGCACGGTGGAAGCTGCATCCAGACACTGCTGCGGGTCGCCGCCCATCAGCTCCACGGCGGCAGAAGCAGCCATGGCAGACGCAATGCCCACCTCGGCCTGACAGCCGCCCACGGCACCGGCCACGGTGGCGTTGCGCATGGCAAGATAGCCCACGGCACCGGCGTTGAACAGGGCATCCACGATGCGCTGGTCGGAGATGCGGTAGCACTCCTGCAGGGCCAGCATCATGCCCGGCACCACGCCTGCAGAGCCTGCGGTGGGTGCAGCCACGATCAGGCCCATGGAAGCGTTCACTTCCAGCACGGCCATGGCGTAGGTCATGGCCTTCTGCAGCACATCGCCGCAGATGTTTTTCTTCTTATTATAATGTGTTTCCAGCTTTTTGGCCTCGCCGCCGATCAGGCCGCCCATGGATTTGATGGGCTTTTTCAGCGGCTGGGTGGCAGAAGCGCGCATGATCTCCCATGCCTTTGCCATGCGGTGATCCACAGCATCCCGGGGCGTTTCGCCCAGAATGCATTCCCGCTGGCGCATCACTTCCGAAATGGGCAGTTGGTTTTCCTCGCACAGGTCCAGCAGCTCCTTGGCGGACTTGAAATCCATGTTCATCGCTCGTCCCTCCTTACGGCTGCACGACCATTACATCGTTGATGTTCGGGTTTGCCAGCAGCAGCTGATCCACACCCTCGGGCAGGCGCTCATCCGACTCCACGATGGTGTAAGCCGTGTGCCCCTTTTCCTCGCGGAACAGACGCATGAACGCGATGTTCACGCTGCGGTCGCTGAGGATCTTGGTGATGTGGGCCACCACGCCGGGCTTGTCCTTCTGCACCACGATGAGGGCGTTGTACTCGCCGGTAAAGTCCACCTCCACGCCGTTGATCCGCACGATGCGCACCTTGCCGCCGCCAAGCGATTCACCGCGCACGGTCATCACCTGACCGGCCGCATTCTCCATGCGGATATCCACCGTGTTGGGGTAGATGTCGGTCTCCACCTCATTGGGGGTGAAGCTGTAGCCAAGGCCGCGGTCGGTGGCAATGGCAAAGGAATCCCGGATGCGGGTATCATCGGCCGAAAAGCCCATGATGCCGCCCAGCAGGGCGCGGTCGGTGCCGTGGCCGTGGTAGGTCTTGGCAAAGGAGCCGTAGAGGGTAAAGTCCACCCGCTTCAGCGGCGGGGCGATCATCTTCTGTGCCAGAAAGGCGATGATCTCCGCACCTGCGGTGTGGGAGCTGGAAGGGCCGATCATGTTCGGGCCCAGAACATCAAAAACACTGATAAATGCCATGGGGTGTCACTCCTGTCAGGTCAAGAACCGCGCAGGGCGCATCAGACGCTTGCGCTGCTCTTGTTGATGAACTTCTGGTAGATGGTCTCCACGATGACACCGATGGCGTTGTCGCCGGAGACGTTGCAGGCAGTGCCGAAAGAGTCCTGGGTGATGTACAGAGCCACCATGATGGCGCAGATGGAGCCATTGGGGTCGCCGGCCTCAGCGCCGAAGATCATGTACAGAAAGGGCAGAGCGGTCATGATGGAACCGCCGGGAGCACCGGGAGAAGCCACCATGGCAACGCCCAGAGTCATGATGAAGGGCACCACGGTAGCAAGACTGATGGGCAGCTGGTTCATCAGGCAGACGGCGGTGGCGCAGGCGGTAATGGTGATCATGGAGCCTGCCATGTGGATGTTGGCGCACAGAGGCACCACGAAGTTGCGGATCTGCTCGCTGATGCCGTCAGCCGCAGCGCACTGCAGGTTGACCGGGATGGTGGCTGCAGAGGACTGGGTGCCCAGAGCGGTGGTGTAGCCGGGGATCTGGTTGCGGATCATCTTGAAGGGGCTCTTGTGGCTCACAGCGCCTGCAACGCAGAACTGCAGGAAGATGCAGATCAGGTGCATGATGATGACCACCAGGAACACCTTCCACAGGATGCCCAGAATGGCAAAGGTCTTGCCGGACTTGGTCATGTCGATGAAGGTGCCGCAGACGTACAGGGGCAGCAGCGGGATGATGACGCTGTGCAGCACCTGATCGATGATGCCGGAGAAGTCCTTCATGCCGTTGTAAAGTGTATCACCGATGGTCTTGCCGCGCAAGGTGGACATGCACAGGCCCAGCACAAAGGCCAGCACCACGGCAGAGAGGGTGTCCAGAATGGGCGGGATGGAGATGGAGATGTAGCTGGCCAGAGAGTTGTCAGCCGTGGCGGCGATCTGTTCCAGAGCGCCTTCGCTCATGAAGCTGGGGAACAGGTTTGCAGACACCAGATAGGATGCCGAGCCTGCGATCAGAGTGGAGCCGTAGGCCAGAGCCACCGTGATGAGCAGCAGCTTGCCTGCGCCGCTCTTCAGGTCGGCAATGCCCATGGTGACGTAGGCCACGATCATCAGCGGGATGACGAACTTCAGGAACGAGCTGAAGATGCTGGATGCCGTGACGACGACCCGGCAGAACCACACCGGGAAGAACTGGCCGATGATGATGCCCAGCACGATGGCGATGAGCAGCTTCGGCAGCAGTCCGAGCTTGAATTTTTTCTTTTCCATAAGAATAAAATCCTCCTTTTCCTATCCTGACCTTTGTGCGGCACCTGACAGCGCTCTCTCCGCCGCAGCCCGCACGGCCAGTCTTTCACGAAACGTCAAATTTTCACTTGACGTGTTGACACATTTAGTTTAACATAGACATATGCATGATTCAAATTCATAAAACTAAAGTTATAGTTTAAAAATATTAATAGCAAAGGAGCTTTGCCATGGAAGTGCGCCAGCTGAACACCCTGATCCGTGCCGCCCAATTCCAGAGCTTTTCCAAGGCAGCGGAAAGTCTGGGCTATTCCCAGTCTGCCGTTACCGTGCAGATCAAAGCGCTGGAAGAAGAGCTGGGTGTGCGCCTGTTCGACCGCATGGGCAAGCGGGTGATCCTGACCGCACAGGGCCAGTGCTTTCTGGAATACGCCAACAGCATTCTGGATACCATCCACAATGCCCGCCGCGCCCTGAGCGAGGATGCCGAGCTGGAGGGCTGCCTGCACATCGGCACGCTGGAATCTCTCTGCTTTTTCCGTCTGCCCGGCCTGATGCATCAGTTCCGGGTGGAACACCCCAAAGTCAGCCTTCGGGTCACTACCGGCTCCCCGGAAGAGCTGATCGAAAAGATGGAGCGCGGCGAGGTGGACCTCATCTGCATTCTGGACGAGCCCCGCTACTCCAACAGCTGGCACAAGTGCAACGAGGTGCCGGAGGAGGTGGTGTTCGTGGCTTCCCCGGACATCGACCTCGGCCACCCCGGCCCGTACCGGGTAGCAGAGCTTCTGGACAAGCCCTTCTTCCTCACCGAACGCAACGCCAACTACCGCCGCACCTTTGACCGGTTTCTGGCTTCCCGCCAGATCGAGCTGACCCCCAGCCTTGAGATCAGCGATACCTCCTTTATCATCAAGATGCTGGAGCGCTCCTCCGGCATTTCCCTGCTGCCGCGCTTCGCTGTGGCCGAGCCTGCGTCCAGAGGAGATCTGCGCATTCTGGAGGTGTCAGACTTCCGGCTGACCATGTACCGCCAGATGTTCTACCACAAGGATAAATGCTGCACCCGGGAAATGGACGCCTTCATCCAGCTGGCCTCCGGGCCGGACCTTCCGCTTTTATAATACAGATAATACAGAAAGCAGCAGACCCCCGGACGGTAAACCGCCCGGGGGTCTGCTGTGCTGAGGAGATTTCAGGAATTTGCAAAGCATTGCGCAGACTGTGTGCAGGCACAGCCCCGCAGATGAGGATGATCAGGCAAAGAAGGAGATGATGAGTGCCACCAGGAAGCCGACGCCGCCCACCAGAGTTTCCATGATGGTCCAGGTCTTGAGGGTGGTCTTTTCATCCATGCCCACCAGGCTTTTCACCAGCCAGAAGCCGGAGTCATTGAAGTGGGAGCACACGGTGGAGCCGCCGGCGATGGCAGCGGTGACGCAGGCCAGATACAGCGGGCTCAGTTCGCTGATGCCGGGCATGGCGGAGATGATGCCTGCTGCCATGGTCATAGCCACGGTAGAGGAACCAACGGAGATGCGCACCAGAGCAGCCACGATGAAGGCCACCAGAACCAGCGGCAGGCTGGCGTTTGCCACGGCGTTGCCGATGACATCGCCCAGACCGGAGTTCTGCAGCATGTAGCGCAGCACGCCGCCGCAGGCAGTGACCAGCAGGATCATGCCGGTGGGCTCAAGGGACTTGGTCATGATCTTTTCCAGCTGGGCATTGTTATAGCCGTGACGGGTACCCAGCAGATACATAGCAGCGATGGTAGCCAGCAGCAGAGCCATGAAGGGCTCACCGAGGAAGGCCAGAACGGGCTGGATGCCAGCCAGAGCGGGCACCACTTTTGCCACAGAGTTTGCAATGATGAGGACCAGCGGGATCAGGATGATGCCCACGATGGTGCCGAACTTGGGCAGCTTGCTCTCGTCGATGTCTGCCTGCTGTGCAACGTGCTCGGGCACCTCGATCATATACTTCTTGCCGCAGATGGAGCCCCAGATGGGACCGGCAGCGATCATGGCGAAGATGCCGCAGAAGATGCCGATGAGGATGACCCAGCCCAGATCAACGCCCAGCATGCTGGCCACCAGAACGGGGCCCGGCGTGGGAGGGATGAAGGCGTGGCCGACAGCCAGACCGGCCAGCAGAGGGATGACATAGTACAGGACCGAGCGCTTGGTGCGCTTTGCCAGCGAGAAGGCCAGCGGGATCAGGATGATCAGGCCGGCATCAAAGAACACCGGCATGGCCACCACCAGACCCGTGATGCCCAGTGCCCACGCGGCTTTTTCGTCGCCGAACCTGCGCACCATGGTCACGGCCAGCGTCTGTGCGCCGCCGGATTCTTCCAGAATGGCACCGAACATGGAGCCAAGGCCCACCAGAAGAGCGATGCCCTTTAAGGTGTTGCCGATGCCTTCGTTGACCGAACCGATGATGTCAGACAGAGGCATACCGGCCATTAGGCCGATGCCCACCGCACCGATCAGGATGGAGATCATGGCGTGGACTTTGAACTTGATGATGAGGATGAGCAAAAGGATCAGGCCCGCCACCGCGGCGAACACGAGCCGTGCGGCGTCCGGGGATGCAACAGCTGTCATAAACGTTTCCTCCATTTTTTGATGTTTTGTGTGCTTTGGGTCTTATTTCAGCGCCGTCCCCCGCAGACGGACACCGGATCCCGATGGTTTTTATAGACGAAGCAATATCCGCTTTTTTGTTTTTGGCGTAACTTTATCCAGACCGTTCAGCAAAACAACGCCGAACAGTTGATTTTTTGTTTTTGGTTTTTATCGCAAACGAAGCGTTTTTACTCCATATATGCACCCTTCATGGGGCTGACGGCGTGCTGAGAGTAGAGCTTCAGCAGGCCCTTGGTGTACTTGGGAGCCTTGGGCTTCCAGTTGGCACGGCGCTGGGCAAGGATGGCCTCCATCTCCTCGGGGGTCTTTTCCTCACCGTTCACGCCCACGATGGCAAGCTGACGGTTCGGCACATCGATGCGGATGAGATCGCCCTCTTCCACCAGAGCGATGGGGCCGCCCACAGCGGCCTCCGGGCTGACATGGCCGATGACCGGGCCGCGGCTTGCGCCGGAGAAGCGGCCGTCGGTGATGAGCGCCACGCTGGAAGCCAGCTTCGGGTCGGCGCAGATGGCCTCGCCGGTGTAGAACATCTCGGGCATGCCGCTGCCGCGGGGGCCTTCGTAACGGATGAAGATGGCATCTCCGGGCTGGACCTGCTTGTTCAGAACGGCACTGATGCACTCTTCCTCGCTGTCAAAGGGCTTTGCGCGCAGGGTGGCGTGGAACATGTTCTTGGGGCAGGCGGTGTGCTTGATGACACTGCCCTCCGGGGCCAGATTGCCCTTCAGGATGGCGATGCTGCCGTCGGTGCCCTTGGCATTGTCAAAGCTGTGGATGATATCCTCGCGGGTGACTTTGATGCCCAGACCCTTGGTCTTTTCCTGCAGGATCTCGTCGCAGTGCTCGTAGAAGCCGTTCTTCTTCAGTTCTTCCAGGTTTTCGCCCAGGGTCTTGCCGGTGACAGTCATCACGTCCAGATGCAGCATGGACTTGATCTCTTCCATCACGCGGGGCACGCCGCCTGCATAGTAGAAGTACTGTGCGGGCCAGTCGCCGGAAGGACGGATGTTCAGCAGATAGTGTGCACCGCGGTGCATCCGGTCAAAGGTGTCGGCATCGATCTCAAAGCCGAACTCGTGTGCAATGGCGGGCAGATGCATGGTGGCATTGGTGGAGCCGGAGATGGCGGCGTGCACCATGATGGCGTTTTCAAAGCTCTTCATGGTGACGATGTCCTTGGCCTTGATGCCCTCGGCCACCAGCTTCATCACCTGAACGCCGGCATCATAGGCAGCCTGCTTCAGCTCCGGGGCGGTGGCCGGCATCAGGGCGGTGCCGGGCAGCATCAGGCCCAGAGCCTCGGCCATGATCTGCATGGTAGAAGCGGTGCCCATAAAGGAGCAGGCACCGCAGCTGGGGCAGGCATTGTGCTTGTAGTAGTCCAGCTGCTCGTTGGGGATCACGCCCGTCTTTTCCCATGCGTCGAACTTGCCGATCTGTTCCAGCGTCAGCAGGTCGTTGATGGCGCAGGCGGGGTCGTTGACCACGTACTTCTTGGGCAGGGTGTGGGCTTCCATCACGCCGCCGGTGACTACGATGGCGCTCATATCCTTCAGGCGGCCAATGCTCATCAGCATGGCGGGCATGGACTTGTCGCAGCTGGCGATGAACACGCCGCCGTCGTACACGGTTGCGTTGGCCTGAGCCTCCACCAGATTCACGATGGCGTCACGGTGTGGCAGCGAGTAGTTGATGCCGTCGTGGCCCTGTGCGATGCCGTCGCACATATCGGTTGCAAAATAGCGTGCAGCCTTGCCGCCGTGGGTGTTGACTGCCTGTACAGCCTCCTTCACGAACTGATCCAGATGGGCGCTGCCGGGGTGGCTGTCGCCAAAGGTGCTCTCCACCATAATCTGGGGCTTTGCAAGGTCGTCCACCTTCCAGCCCATGCCGATCTTCAGCGGATCGTTTTCCGGTGCCAGTTTACGCACTGCCTGAGAACGCAGTTCCATGATCATACCTCCAAAATGCTCTTTTTCTGCTTTGCAAATCGTCCTTTTGACTGTCGGACATCTTACATGTTCATTTTAATCAAGTCCCGCCTCGTTTGCAAGTTGTCGCAGTCAGAACCCACTTTATAACAATAACCAGCCCAGTTTTTCGTGCACATTGCTCTGAAATCTTGGATACATCATAGAATCTAACCAGTTTTTCGACTTTTCTGTTTCATTCGTCTTAAAAAGTCATCAGACAACTTCAGGCATAAAAAGTCCCCGCACAGACCTTGCACTGTGCGGGGACGTAAAATGCAGCGGCATCAGTCTTCCCATTCGCCGTCGTAAAGCTTTCGGATGCAGTTGCGGTTGAAGTTCAGGTGCATCACCATGGCAGACCGGGCACCAATGGGGTCATGCCGGGCAATGGCTTCGGTGATCATGCGGTGGGTCAGGATGGTCTCCTCCGTCAGCTTTTTGTGGGTGACGTTCACGAACATCATGACCGCCGTATCGATAATAGGGATCAGCTGCTCCACCACCATGTTCTTGCTGCTCTCGGCAATGCAGGTGTGGAACGCGATATCGTCCTCAATGTACAGATCCCCGCTGTGGATCTTGCTCTCCACCCGGTCGCACAGGCGCTGGATGCGTTCAATGTCCTCGTCAGTGGCGTTCAGCGCTGCCATCTCGGCCATGCCCGGTTCCAGCAGCAGGCGCACGTTCACCAGATCCAGCGCCAGTGCGTTCTTGTCCTGCACGCTGCGCAGGTTCAGCGGGTCCGAAAGGCCCTTGGCGGTCGTGACCACATAGGTGCCGGAGCCCCGCCGCACCTCCACGATGCCCTTGCTGGAAAGCAGCTTCACGGCTTCGCGCACCGTGCTGCGGCCCACACCAAATTTTTCGCCCAGCTCAAATTCATTGGGCAGCTTGGCTCCCGGCTCCAGCGGGGTATCCAGAATATAGTGGTAAATTTCGTCCTCCACCTGTTCGGCAAGGAGTTTGTTTTTCAGATGGGAAAATTCGCTCATGGTTGCTCCCTCCCCTGTTTTTTAATTTATTATAAGGCCGGGCAGCAGACAAAAGCAAGGGCCGTCCTCATTCAAAGACAGCCCTTGCTTTTGGGTATTTTATTCGTTTGCGGCCTTTTCCAGCTCCGCTTCCTCTGCGGCGGCTTCGGCCTCCTCCTGCTTCTGGTACTCCAGGAAAGCCGACCACATGGGTTCGATGTCCTTGCCCTTCACCCTGCGGTCGAAGTAGTTGCGGGTGATGTCCACCACAGTGCCGGACAGCACCAGCACGCCGATCAGGTTCGGGATCATCATCAGACCGTTGAAAGTGTCGGAAAGATCCCACGCAAGGCCCAGCTTCATGGTGGCACCCACCACGGTCATGCACACAAAGACCACCTTGTAGATGCGGCTGCCGGTGGTGCCGAAGAGATACTCCACGGCCTTGGTGCCGTAGTGGCTCCAGCCCAGCGTAGTGGAGTAGGCAAACAGCAGAATGGAGATGGCAATGAACTTGGGGCCAAAGCTGCCAAATGCGGCGGTGAAGGCCTGACCCACCAATGCGTTGTCCTGCACACCGGCCAGTACAGCGCCGCTCTGCAGGTCTACCACGCCGGTGGTCAGGATGACCAGAGCAGTGAGCGTGCAGACCACGATGGTATCGGCAAACACCTCAAACACGCCCCACATGCCCTGATGCACCGGCTCCTTGACGTTGGAAGCGGAGTTGACCATGACGGCAGAGCCGAGACCGGCTTCGTTGGAGAAGGCACCGCGCTTGAAGCCCCAGGTGATGGTCTGGCTGATGCCGTAGCCCAGCGCACCGCCGCCTGCCGCGTTCAGGTTGAACGCACCCTTGAAAATAGCCGCAAATGCCGCCGGGATGTTGCCCGCGTGCAGCACTACGATGATGAGCGCGCCTGCAATGTAGAACAGGGCCATGAGCGGCACCAGCTTTTCGGTAACAGCGGCAACGCGCTTCAAACCGCCAATGACGATAAGGGCCGTGACCACCATCAGGCACAGGCCGGTGACGAGGGTCGGTACGCCAAAAGCAGCGTTCATGTTGCCCGCGATGGAATTGATCTGGCTCATGTTGCCAATGCCGAAGGAAGCCAGAATGCAGAAGCAGGCAAACAGCACTGCCAGCACCTTGCCCAACTGTTTGCAGCCCTTCTTTGCGCCAAGACCATCGGTGAGGTAGTACATGGCACCGCCCGACCACTCGCCTTTTTCGTTTTTGCGGCGGTAGTACACGCCCAGCACATTCTCCGAAAAGCTGGTCATCATGCCAAGCAATGCCATGACCCACATCCAGAAGATGGCACCCGGCCCACCGGAAACGATGGCCGTTGCCACACCCACGATGTTGCCGGTGCCGATGGTGCCCGCCAGCGCCGTGCACATGCTCTGGAACTGGCTGATGGCCATATCCTCCTTGCTGGTGTGCGCGGTGATGTCCTTGTTGGTGAAGATCGCGCCGATGGTGTGCCGGAGCCAGTAGCCCATTTTGCGGAACTGGAAAAAGCCCGTGCGGGCGCTCATCCAGAAGCCGGTGCAGAACAGCAGTGCCAGACCAAACGGCCCCCACACCACGCCATTGATGGCATTGTTCACCTGCGTGATCATCTCGACCATTCTCTCTTTCCCCCTATACACAAAACAAAAGCGGACAGAACCCACCAAAGGCTCTGCCCGCAAAATTCGGAGCGCTCTCATTTTCCGCAGCCGGGGTGCGCCACATTCCCGGCTGCGCCCCATTGCGCAAAGACGATGGCTCTGTCCTTTTGCCTGAGAGATACAGCCGCTTTCCCTGCGGCCTTACACCTTCGGCACCCACTTTACAAGCGGGCTTCTCCAGAGTGCACGGTCTTTCCCCGCCGTGCACGTCTTTTTCAGTTCTTCCGGCGCACAGTTGTGCGCGATAGAAAGACTATACCATATTCTGTCCTTGTGCGCAAGACATTTTGTATATCATACGCTGCTTTTTCATCTGTTATGCCGACAGATGAATTTTGTTTTGGTATTACTTTTATCCGCACTCATCATAGCGCTGCCATAAATTTATTTTACTTTTCTTTCGGCTCTGCGCCTTCAAACCCCCGGGCTTTGCCATCCGGGCTGGCATCGCCGTTTTCTTTCGCGGTTTCGTAAGAATCTGTGCCGTAATAGGCGCTGGCGGGGCCGATCTCCAGCCAGAAGTCCTCCCGTTCTTTCTCTGTGGTCGGTGCTGTCTCTTTTTTGTTTTTCATCTGCAAACGCCTCCTTTTCTGCATAAAGTCTTGCCTGCAGGCCAAAGCTTTATGCAAAGGAAAGGCGGTGTATCCCATGCGCAGTGGAGGTTGGAAGCCCTTTTGGGCAGCACTGTTTGCTTCGCTGCTGGTGCTGGTGCCGCTGGTGGGCGGCACGGTGCTGCTGTCCCGTCAGCAGCTGCGCACCCAGCTGCGGCAGGCTGCCCGCAGCGAGAGCGGTGTGCCCATCCAGCTGCCCAAGACCACCGACCAGCTCACTGTGCTGCTGTGCGTCTCCGGCGAACAGCCCGGCTTTGTGCTGGCCTACCTGAACGCCAGCCAGAACTGCGTGCATCTGCTCAGCGTGCCTGCCGTGCTCACCGTGCCTTTTGCAGAAGAAGAAACATCCCTTGCCCGCTGCTATGCCGCCGCTGGCCCGGCCCGCTGCCGCGAAGCGCTGGCACAGGTGCTGGCCCTGCCGGAGGGCACAAGGTATCTGGCCTTTTCTCCCGATGTGCTGGAGCGTATTGCCAGCCGGTACGGGCCGGTGCGGGTAGGCTTTACCGGCGCACTGACCGAGGAAGAGCTTGCCCGCTATGGCCGCAGCCGGGCCGTGCAGGGCATTTCCGCCGGGGACGCGCACAAATTCCTGTGCCAGCTGCAGGCCGACGAAGCCTTTTCACCCGTACGCACCGCAGCGGCCCGCGCTGCCGTGTGGGATGCGTTTTTCCGGCAGGATCTGGACCTGCTGCCCGCCACCCTGCCGGATGCCCTGCGTGCCAGCAGTTCGGCCCTGCTCACCGACCTGACCGCGCTGGACTATGACGCTTTGGAGCGCACTCTGGAATTTCTTGCCAACAACAGCGCCGCTGTGGCGGCGCAGGCCCTGCCCGGTCAGTGGGATGCCGCCAGCGGCACTTACACGGTCACGGATGCTTCCCGCGCTGCCATGCAGACCTTTTTCAATGTTTCGCCCACCGAGGCGCAGGCCTCGTCCTTCAGCGAGCCATAACCCAGCACCAGCGTGCCTACCGCTGAGGGTGCTTCTCCGGTCAGGTCGTAATCGCTCAGCAGGCTCAGCTGCACGCCTTCGGCTTCCGCCGCGCAGCGCAGCGCAGCATCCGGCGGCGGGTCTTTGAGCTTTGCCAGCAGGTGCAGGCCGGTGTGCAGGCCCGCAAGGGTCAGCTCGCCGGGAGCAAAGGCAGTGTTCAATGCTGCCTCCAGCGCGTCCCGCCGGGCCTTGTAGGCCACCCGCTCCCGGGCCAGATGCCGGGTGAAGTAGCCCTCGGTGATAAAGCGGGCCAGCGTCTGCTGCTCGAACCGGCTCACCGTGCCGGAGTACAGGCGGTATTTTTTCCGCCATGCAGGCAGAAGATGCTCCGGCAGCACCATATAGGCGATACGGATGCTGGGAGCCAGACTGCGGGAGCAGGTGGAGAGGTACACCACCGGGCCGTCTGCACCCGCCATGCCCTGCAGGCTGGGCAGAGGCCGGGTATCAAAACGGAACTCCGAATCGTAATCATCTTCTATAATATACCGCCCGCCCGGCCTGCGGGCTGCCCAGTGCAGAAGCTCGGCCCTGCGGCCCGCAGGCATGGTAACGCCTGTGGGGAACTGGTGGCTGGGCGTGACGTAGCACACCGCTGCATCCGACCGGTTCAGTGCTTCCACCGAAAGGCCGTCCTCGTCCACCGGTAGGCAGCAGCAGTGCACACCGTTGTTCTGCAGCACCTGCAAAGCACGGGGGTAGCCCGGCGTTTCCACCGCTGCAGGGCCGGGCAGCAGCGGTGCCAGCAGGCCCAGCAGATATTCCAATCCCGCGCCCACCACGATCTGATGCGGCCCGCACTGCACACCGCGGTATTCAGAGAGATATTCCGCCAGCGCCTGCCGCAGGGCCGGGTCGCCCTGCGCATCGCCGTGGGTGAGCAGCTGGGGCGAGGAATAGAGCAGCTCCTTTTGCAGCCGCGCCCATGTGCGGAACGGGAACAGCTCCGGGTCTACCCCGCGGGTGGAAAGGTCGTACCGCACCGGCAGCACAGGCGGTTCCGGTTTTGGCGGTGCGGGCTGTTCCGGCCCGCTGGCAGGCCGGGACGGCAGGGCCAGATATTCCTGTACATAAAAGCCGCTGCGCTCCCGCGATTCCAGATACCCTTCCGCCGCCAGCATCTGATAGGCGGCATCCACCGTATTCACCGAGACGGACAGCTCTGCCGCCAGCCGCCGCTTGCCGGGCATCCGGGTGCCCGCCGCAAGGGTGCCGCTTCGCATCTCTCCGGCAAGGCTGCGGTACAGCTGTTCGTACAGCGGCACGCCAGAAGAAGCATCCAGCGCCGTGGTCAGATGGACCATAAATCATCCCTCCTGTCTGGGTATTGCGTCAAACTGACCCCATGAAAAAACTTTATTCTGGGTATTTTCATGGTGTCAGTTCTGCGTATAATAGGAGCATACCCGCTGGACACCCAAATGTCAAGTAGGATTGTAGGTAAGTGGTTGCGAAGCAATCAAAGCCCCAGTGGGGCTTTGAAGCGGCGAACGGTCTTGCCGCGGGCAAGACGGAAGGGCCTCGCCCTGACAAGTTCGCGTTTGTGAAGCGAAGCGGAACAATAAAGTCCCCAGTGGGGACTTTAAGCGACCGAACGGTCTTGCCACAGGCAAGATGGAAGGGCCTCGCCCTGACAAGTTCGCATGGGTTTTGGCTGGTATTTTGGAAATTTGGAGGGAAAGTAAAATCATGTCTACTACTGCAATGTGGCTGCTTCTGGCAGTCGTTGTCATCGTCATTCTGTTTGCAAGTGTGCTGTACAAGCGCACCTTCACCACCAAGGAGCTGGCCCTGACCGGTGTCATGGCCGCTTTAAGCCTTGTGGCTTATCTGTTCTTCCGTGTGCCGTTCTACGGCGGCTCTTCGTTCCATCTGGGCAACACCTTCACCGCCCTGACCGCCCTGCTGCTGGACGGTGTGTCCGGCGGTCTGGCCGGTGCCATTGGTCTGGCGCTGGCCGATATTCTGGCCGGTGACCCGGGCTACGCCGTCACCACCTTTGTGCTCAAGTTCATCATCGGCATCACCTGCGGTGCCGTGGCGCACAAGGCATTCAAGCTGCGCGACCTCGACAACCACAGCTCCGGCTATCTCGTCAAGGTGATCGTTTCTGCCGGTTCCGGCCTGCTGCTGAACGTGCTGACCGACCCCTTCCTTGGCTACTTCCGCAATGTGTACATCTTTGGTCAGGAATACACCGTGGCACAGGCGCTGACCAAAATTGCAGGCGGCGTCACCTTTGTAAACAGCGTGGCCTCCACCGTGTGTGCTGTCATCCTGTACCTCGCCCTGCGTCCGGCCCTGGAGCGTGCCGGTCTGCTGCCCAAGGGCGAAAAACACTAAGCGATCTCTCTATCCTGATACAGCACTGCTGCCCTCACCTGCCGGACTTCTCCTATCCTCCGGCGGTGGGGCAGTGGTGTTTTTCGTGGACGACCTGTCACACGGAACTCCTCCAGTCTCGCATTCGCTCGACAGCCCCCTCGGGGACGGGGCTTTTGACAGAAACTGAAGCAAAAAGCGCTCGTCACACAATTCTGCATGACGAGCGTTTTTTGCTTTTTATCGCAATTTTCAAAAATAGTGCCTATTAAAACGGCATATTTGCGATATGCAGTTTGCGGATGTTGCTTGTGCATTAAAAACGCAGACTGCTATCATTACAGCTTTTCAAATACAAGGAACCGGAACGAGATATCGGTTTCCAGCTGGGACAGCGCAGCAAGGCGCTCCGCCCCGCCGCGCGGCGTTTTCCAGTAATAGGGTGTCATGGCGAACAGCGCTTCCAGCTGTTCGTGGGGCACCGTGACTCGGCCGGTCACTTCCCGTTCCCCAATGGCGGCAAAACCGTCATAGGCGATCTGCTGCACCGGGTTTTTATAGGGCTTTTCGTAGAGCACGGCCTTCATCTGGTACAGATGTTCGGCACCGGGCACCACATAGATCATCCGTCCGCCCGGGCGCAGCACCCGCAGGAATTCCTCCTGTGCAAAGGGCGAAAAGCAGTTCAGCAGCAGGTCGGCCCAGCCGGTGCGCACCGGCTGGCTGAAGCTGGATGCCACCGCATACTGTGCCGTGGGCAGGGCCTTGGCCGCAAGACGCACCGCAGGCTTTGCGATATCAAAACCCGCCAGCTGCACCCGGCGGCCTTTTTCGGCAAGCGCCTGCGCGATGCAGCGGTCGTACCAGCCCTCGCCGCAGCCTGCATCCAGCAGATGCAGCGCCGCCTCCGGGCTGGCAGGCTGGCCGTACTCTGCGCACAGCTCACCCACCGCTTTGCCAAAGATGCCGTAGTATCCGGCATTCAGGAACGCGCGGCGGGCGGCCACCATCTCCTTGCTGTCGCCGGGAGCCTTGGTGCGCATGCTCTGCACCGGCAGCAGATGCCAGTAGCCCTCCTTGGCGCGGTCAAAGCAGTGGCCTTTTGTGCATTTCAGGGTGCTGTCGCCGGTCAGTTTTTCCCCGCACAGCGGGCACTGCCATGGGGCAAACGGTTCATTTTTGCTCATACTTCGTCGCTGTGGTCCTCAATGGGTGCAGTTGCACCGCCGTGGGCGTTCATATACTCCTCAAAGTTCGTGAACTTCTGCTGCGGCGGACGGCGGCTGATGAGCACAAGGCCCGGGTCTTCGTCCCTTGCAGCGGCACGGCCGCGGCTGCTCTCCGCTCTGGGGGCACGGGCCGGTGCAGGCTGTGCATTGCGGGACGCATTCTGACGGCCGCGCTGGCCGTTGTTTGCACCGCGGCCCTGCTCTGCACTCTGGCTCTGGGCGGCAGGCTGGCTGTTCTGGCGGGCCGGACGGTCGCTGCGGTCATTGCGACGGCTCTTCTGGCCTTGCATGCTGCTGTTCTGCTGAGCAGGCTGTGCAGCCGTGCGGATGGCCGGGGCGGCGGGTGCAGCCGGAGTCTTTTTGGCCGGGCGCAGCGGAGTGGCCTCCGGGGCACTCACAAAATGCGGGTCAAACTTGGGCTGCGCATTGCTGCCGCGGGCAGGAGCATTCTGCTCCCGGCGCGGGCGGCTGTTATTATTGGAACGGCGGTCATTGCTGCGTCCGCCGGTTGTACGCTTGGTATCATCCATGAGTGGTTCCTCTTTTTCGGTTTTTGCGGGCTTTGCCTGCACCTTGGGTGCGGGTGCAGCCTTTTTTTCAGTTTTTGCGTTTTTTGCTTCGGCCTTTGCGGGCTTCGGCTGCTTTGCGGCAGGCTTTTCTGCCGGTTCAGCGGCGGCTGCCTTGGGCTTTTTGCCGCGCACGGGCGGCTCCGGGCGCACCGGCGCGGGCACACCGTCCCACGGGTGGCCGCTCACCACGGGAATTTTGCGGCGGTTCAGCTTTTCGATGCCTGCCAGATACTCCTGCTCCTCAGGTGCACAGAAGCTGACCGCCGTACCGTCGGCACCGGCGCGGGCCGTGCGGCCGATGCGGTGCACGTAAGTCTCCGGTACCTCGGGCAGGTCGTAGTTGAACACATGGGACAGCTCGCTGATGTCGATGCCGCGGGCGGCGATATCGGTGGCTACCAGCACCCTGGTCTTACCGGCCTTGAAGTTTTCCAGCGCGGTCACGCGGGCGGTCTGGCTCTTGTTGCCATGGATGGCCGCCGCCGGGATGCCCTGCTTGGTGAGGTCTTTTGCAATTTTATCCGCGCCGTGCTTAGTGCGGCTGAACACCAGCGCGTTCACCACCGGGGGCTGCAGGTTCTTGATGAGCCACGGCAGCAGGAATTTCTTGTTGCCCTTTTCCACATGGTACAGGCTCTGCTGGATGCGGTCCACGGTGCTGGACACCGGGTCCACCTTGACGAAGGCGGGCTTGCGCAGGATGCCTGCGGCCAGCTGTTCGATCTCGGTGGGCATGGTGGCGCTGAACATCAGGTTCTGGCGCTCTCCGGGCAGCTTTGCGATCACCTTCTTCACATCGTGCACAAAGCCCATATCCAGCATCCGGTCGGCTTCGTCCAGCACAAAGATCTCAAGGTTCGAGAGATCGATAAATCCCTGACCGATCAGGTCGTTGAGTCGTCCCGGGCAGGCGATCAGGATGTCCACGCCCTTTTTCAGCGCTTCCACCTGCGGTGCCTGGCCCACGCCGCCAAAAATGACGGTGCTGCGCAGCTTGAGATACTTGCCGTAGGCATCAAAGCTTTCGCCGATCTGCAAAGCAAGCTCACGGGTAGGGGTCAGGATCAGGGCGCGGATGGCACCCTTTCTGCGGGGCGCATTGGCCGTGAGCCGGTCCAGCATGGGCAGCGCAAAAGCAGCCGTCTTGCCGGTACCGGTCTGGGCGCAGCCCATCAGATCCCGGCCGGACAGCACCGGCGGGATCGCCGCCGCCTGAATGGGCGACGGGGTCTCATAGCCTGCCTCCTGCACAGCGCGCAGAAGCGGGGCGGACAGATTCAATTCTTTAAATGTCATGGTTCTCCAATAATTATTCCGTAATTTTCCGGCACTCCACATAGTACCGCTTTTCTTCTGCGTGGCCCATGCTGAAGGTCTTGCGCGGCAGCACGCCGCCCATCACAACGCCTTTGAACAGGTCACTCTTGGCAAACGGCGGCATCAGGAATGCCACAGCACCTTTTTTGCACAGGGCGCGCACAGCAGGCTCGTCGTGCACATAGTCCACGCGGGCTTCCTTGTGGTGCTCAAGATAGTATTCGATAAATTCGTCAATGGTGCCCACGGTCAGCGGTGCGGTTGGGTCCTCAAAGCTGAGCACGTTGGACATGTGCGGCCCGGCCAGCGTGAAGGGCTGCTGCTTGCTGCCGCCAAAGCTGCAGCCGGCCATATTGGAATCGCTCCACGTGATCAGGCTCAGCAGCACCGCTGCGCAGTCCACATTGAACAACACGCGGTGGATCGGCTCGATCTCGATCGCAGGCGAGTGCACATTGCACACCTCGGCCATACACCAGCGGGCCGGATGGTTTGCTGCCTGCTCCGGTGTCAGGGTCTTTTTCAGCTCCTCCCAGCAGGCCTTTGCAGTGGCCAGCGAGTGGTTGCCGTCGCCCACGGCCAGCGTCAGCGGGTCGCGGCGGGTGGCATCCGGATACTTTTTGTCGAATTCTTCCTGACTGCCCAGCACAGCCAGCGCATCTTCGATCTGCGCAATGAGGGCAGGGTCTTCCACAGCCCAGCCCGCAATGTGGCCGCCGCCCAGCATCAGCTCGCCCTCGTATACCTTGGGCAGTTCGGCTTTATGCGCCGCCACCGGCTCGATGAGGGTGCAGCCGGGGTCGTCCGCCAGCATCATGATATGGGGCGTTTCCAGCGCGGCACCGGTGCGCACCTTCATGCGGGGCGGGATGCGGCTTTCCACCGTGCTTTCGCTGGGACGCACGGCGCAGGGTGCACCGCGGCGGTAGCTGTAGGCTTCCAGATCCACCATGCCCACAAGGCCCTGCCGCACCTTGCCGCTCTGCTCGGTGCGCTCCACGTAAACAAAGCCGTCCACCGCGCGGGTCAGCACGTTCCGGGCATAGTCATCCATGGTGGCATGGATCTTCTCAATGCGTGCATCGGCATCGCCGTCCTCCAGATAGACCTCCGGCAGGATCATGTTCAGGGTGCTGGGGCTGCCTGCCGCAGCAGCCTCGGCTTTCTGCCAGTAATCCCGGTCACTGGTGAACTGATCGCAGGCAATGCAGCCCCACTTTTCCAGTGGGATCTGCTCCGAAGGCAGAAGGATGTGGGCCGGTGCAAAGCAGGATTTCGTGTTCATAGTAGATCTCTCCCTTTTACAATAACCAAAGCGATCCATGTTCTTTTTACTGGAAGCTCTCGGTACTGCAGATCACAACGTTCTGCACACCGGCTTCGGCGGCAGACTGCTGCAGCTGCCCGCGTGCCGCCGCGTCCAGCGTATCCGCCGTGACGATCAGGTTGTGCATTCCAAGGCTCACAGCCGGTGCACCCAGTGCATCGGAAGCGTCGGTGCACTGCTGGGCCGGGTAGCTCAGCCACAGCACCACGCTGCCGTCAAAGCGGGCCTGCCATGTGCTGATATCCGCAGCCAGCAGGGCAGCGCGGCCCTCCTGACTCTTGCCGCCCGCCGCTGCAAACTCCTGCTTGCGGGTGATGATGTTCGGGAACTGCACGCCAGTGAGCACCACCTGCTCAAAGCCCATGCCGTGCAGCTCCTCGATCAGATCGCCCACATACTGCACAGCGGATGCTGCGCTGGGGTCCAGCCAGGACTTGCCGCCGGCCTTGGCACTGACGTTATCCAGCCAGAGCTGGGTGCCGCTGTAATGCACGGCCATGCTGCGGTCGGTATAGCCGGACACCGGGTCGGTAAAGGCCGCAAGCTGTGCCGCCGGGATGATGCCCTCCTCCCGGAAGATGGCCGCGATGCGGGCCGGGTCCACAGTGATCCCGGCGATGCTGCCGGAAGCCGCCGCCACCTGCGAAGCATAATGGATGCTGCCGTCGGCATCCTTCAGGGTCACAAGGCCGTAATCCGCTCCCTGCGCCTTGAGCTGCTGCGCCGCTGCACGGATGGCCGCATCATCGGCAAGGGTGCTCACATCCACTGCGGCCCAGCTGCCGCCGGTAATGGCCTTGCCGTCCAGCTCCTTGGGCTGTTCCGGCTCCGGCTGGGACGAAGCCGCTTCCTGTACCGCCGAGGATGCAGCTGCTTCGGACGAGGCGGCTGCGCGGGATGCCGATTCGGCTTCCAGATCACGGTTCTTCACCACAGTATACCAGGTGTGGGTAGCCCAGTCCAGCACGTGGGGTGCTGCCAGCCAGGCTGCGCCCAGCACCGCCAGCACCAGCACCACGATGCCGATGCCTTTTTTGATGCGTGTACCGCGGCTGTAGAAGCTGCGGCGGTAGCGCTTGACCTTCTGACGTTTATACTTTGCCATTGTCGATTCTCCTCCCTGCCAATGTTACAGGATCACAGAATGTCCGGTGAAACCATAGATCGCCAGTGCCAGCACGCCGATATACACCAGCGTGATGGGCAGGCCGCGGAATGCTTCCGGGATGGCCTTGCTGCGCAGGCGGTGGCGGGCTTCCGTTACCAGCAGCACCGCCAGCACATAGCCAAGGCCGCTGCCAAGGCCAAAGCCAAGGCTCTGCCCCAGCGTAAAGCTCTGGGTGCGCTCCACCAGTACAGTGCCCAGCACACAGCTGTTCAGGCCCGCCAGCGGCACGATGCGCAGCAATGCGCTGCGGTGCGGCAGGCCCTTCGCCAGCCACAGCACGGCGTGCTCCAGAACGCACACCACGGCAATGCTGGAAATATACACCAGCGGGCGCAGCTGGGCACGGTTTGCCAGCGGCGTGATCTGGCTGCCGGCATACCACGCAAACGGCGTTACCAGCATCTGCGTGATGCACAGCTGCATACCAAACAGCCAGCTGCTGGTGCGGTCATCGCCCACCAGTTGCACCAGACGCGAAACGCCCAGTGCACGGGTAAAGACGGCGTTCTGCGCGAACACCGCCAGCAGTGCATAGCTGAAGAACACTGCACTTGTTGTTACAACATCTCTCATTGTTCGCGGTCCGCCTCCTTCTGGGAATGCACATCCACAAGGTTGCGTGCCTCTTTGGTGAGATATGCCTTACGCTTTTGGGCCAGTGCACGCCATACGGCACACAGCACGCCCAGCACGATAAAGCCGCCTGCCGGCATGCTTGCCATGGGCAGCACCGGGCGGCTGACAACCACACCGAACATGGTGCCTGCGGCCAGCCATTCACGGACGCAGCCCAGCAGCACCAGCAGCAGCGCATAGCCCACCGTGATGCGCAGGCCCTTGGAGACAGCCTTGCGCACCGTCTCCTGCACGCGGCCAAAGCGGTAGGTCAGAAGCGGCTCCACCGTGAGCATGGGAAGATAGATGCCAAGGCTCAGCAGGCTGGTGCTGAACAGCATATTCAGGATGGGATACACCGCCAGATACACCACCGCCGTGCTGAAACCGTACACCAGTGCACGGGGCAGCAGCTTTTTCTGCAGCGTTTCCGGGGCGGGGTCCTCGTCGTGCAGGGGCACAAGGCGGCTCAGCAGACAGGCCAGCACGCGGGAGGGCACCAGCAGCAGCGCCACCGCCGCCGCCAGCATCCCCGCATTCTGGCCGCTGGTGGCAAGCACCACCAGCGGGGCAAGGCCCATGCCCTGCATGACCACCGGGTTATTCAGGAACACACGGTCGTGGTGGGCAAACTTGTTGGGATCTTTTACGATCAGTTCAGCCGTTGCGCGTCTCATTGTGCTGCCCCCTTTCCGGCATCTGCCTGCAGATGGGTCAGGTGATACAGCTTTGCCTCGGTGCGGTCGATCCATGCCGACACACTGTTGACCGCCAGCAGCGCAAAGCACACACCGGTTTCGTACACGCCATAGTAGCGGAAGCCCATGCTCACAACGCCCACCAGCACGCCGTACAGCACACGGCCCATGCGGTGGTGCACGCAGGTGTAAGGCTCGTTGATCAGGAACACCGCGCTGAACAGGATCGCGCCAGTCAGCAGCTCATCCCGCACACACTGCAGGCGGGGCAGGATATTTGACAGCACGGCACTGTCGGCAAGGCCCGCCTGCCGCGGGAAGAAGAACGCAATGACCGCACAGGTCACAAGAAAGCTGATCGATGCAGACATGTGGGCATCCTTCTGGGTCCACAAAAACAGGCCGCAGGCAAGGATCACCAGCGCAGCGCCGGTGCCCATGGGAGCAGCATATTCGCCCAGACCCAGCGCCAGCGAGCCGATGTTCAGCATGCCGCCGCTGCGCAGGGTGTCCTCAATGGCGCTGGAGACCGGCACCATGGAGGCATCCCACAGGGGGATGCTGGTGTAGGGCTGTGGATAGCGGAACACCTGTTCCGGCCATGACACAGCCGCCACCACATAGCCCACAGCAGCCGGGTTGAAGGGGTAGCTGCCGTAGCCGCCAAAGATTTCCTTGCCGATCAGCACACCGGCAATCACTGCGGCGATCAGAACATAGATATCCACCGTCACCGGCATCAGCAGGGCAATGACGAGCGCAAAGCTCTCGTTGGAAAAGTCACCGCCCTGATACACGCGGCGGCGCAGCAGCGAAACGAGACGGTCGCACAGGTTGCCGGTAAGCACCGCAATGCCGCACAGCAGCAGCGGGCGCACACCGTACAGAAAACAGGCCATGCACAGCACCGGCACCGCCATAAAGCAGATATGCTTATAGTAGCGGCCGGTCTTCTGGAGCTGTGCCTCCTGCTCCCGGATCAAAGATTCATCCATAAATGGTTATCCTTTCAAAGGCTGGCGAGGTGCTGCACGGCTGCAGCAGGGTCTGCTGCGCCGAACACCGCACTGCCCGCCACCAGAATATCAGCGCCCGCTTCCACGCACTGGGGCGCGGTGGCATTGTCCACGCCGCCGTCCACTTCCAGCAGATAGTGTGCGCCGCGCGCTTCGCGCTCTGCCTTGAGCCAGCGCAGCTTGTCCAGCGCCGAGGGCATGAACTTCTGCCCGCCGAAGCCGGGCTCCACGCTCATCACCAGCACAAGATCCAGCTGGTCAAGATACGGTGCCAGCGCCTGCGGGTCGGTGCCGGGCTTGATGGTCAGGCCCACCTTGCAGCCCAGCGCCCTGACCGCATCGATGGTGGCCTGAATATTGTCCTCACACTCAAGGTGGAAGTTGTACAGGGTGGCACCGGCTTTGATGAAGGCTTCCGCATACTGCAGCGGATGGCTGATCATCAGGTGCACATCATAAAAGGCATCCGGCAGATTTTTGTGCAGGCTCTTGAGCACCGGCACGCCAAAGCTGATGTTGGGCACAAAGTGGCCGTCCATCACGTCGTAATGCAGCATCTGTGCACCGGCATCCAGCACCATGCGGCAGTCTGCACCCAGTTTGCCAAAATCAGCGGAAAGGATCGAAGGACTTACGATTGCCATATTCTATCTTTACGCTCCGTTATTTTATAAATTTTTATTCCTATTCGTCCCATTGTGCTGGCGGTTTCAAACCGCAAAAACAGCATGGGCATGGTTATCTTTTAGTTTACATGAAAACGAGCAAAAAATCAAACCCGCCAACGGCTTTTTCACGGAAATGACGTATTTGGAAAGATTTGTCCATTTGCGAAGTAAACTCCCCCAGTCAAAGCCTGACGGCTTTGCCAGCTCCCTCGGAGAGGGAGCCTCTGGCACGCCCGGAAGATTTGCACTTTAACCGGAAGCTTTACCGCCATGCCAAGGGCCCCATCCCAGAGGGGGCTGGCATTGAGCGCAGCGAGATGACTGGGGGAGTTTCATCGGCGGCAAAGTTTCCCCACGCCAAAACAGCCAGACCGCCCCGGGTCCGGGACAGTCTGGCTGGAAGTTCATTCTACGGGCTTCATGCTTGCAGGGTCTTCCACGGTGGGTTCACCGCCGGCTTCGTCCGGCAGACGCTTCATGCCGCCGGGGTTCGGGGTCACCGTGGGCAGGGTGAACACGAACCGGCACCACTCGCCCTGCTGGCTCTCCACCCGGATCTGCCCGCCGGAAAGGTTCACCAGCACCTTGCAGATGTTCAGGCCCAGACCCGCGCCCCGGGCGTGCAGGCCGCGGGAGCGGTCCTCTTTATAGAACCGCTGGAACACGTATGGCAGCGCTTCCGGGCTGATGCCCTGACCGGAATTCCAGATGGAGATCTCGGCTTCCGGGCCAAGCTTTTCCACCCCGAAGCGGATGGTGCCGCCCGCAGGCGTAAACTTGATGGCGTTGTCCAGCAGGTTATACACCACCTGATGGATCAGGTCGGGGTCGGCGTAGACCAGCACCTTTTCGTCCATGGTCAGGCCGTCGATGTCGATCATGCCGTCGTTGATGCGCTGCTCTGCCGAGAGCGCCACGCCGGTGATCGTCTCCCAGATGTTGAACATCCGGGCATTTACCTGATATTCGCCGCTTTCCAGCTTGGAAAGATCCAGCATGTTCTGGATGAGCCGTGCCAGACGGCCCGTTTCCTCACTGACCAGCTGCAGGTAGTGGTTCTGCATATCCGGCGGGATGGTGCCGTCCAGAATGCCGTCCACAAAGCCCTTGATCGTAGTCATGGGGGTGCGCAGCTCGTGGGCGATGTTGCCCATGAACTGACCGCGGGAGTTGTCGTTCATCTGGATGTTATCTGCCATGCGGTTGAAGGTGCGGGCAAGGTCGGCTGCCTCGCCTTCGCCTTCCACTCCCTCCACACGGACGGAAAGATCACCGCCGCCAAAGCGCTGGGCGGCGTCCGTCACCTTCTGCAGCGGGTCGGTGAGTTGGCGCATCAGGATCTTGGTCAGGATGCTGGCACACAGCAGCATCACACAGGCCGACAGCAGGAAGTTGGACCAGAACTGCTGCTTGAACTGGGTCAGCTGCTCGCCGGAAGAGCACAGGAACAGATAGCCGCTGGGCTGGCCGTGCTCATTGCGCATTTCGCTGACCGTGATGTAGCTTTTCCCGTCCAGCATGCCATCCAGCGTGCCGAACACATGGTAGTAGTCCGCATCGGAAGCGTCGATCTTCTCCATCATTTCTTCCGGCACGGTCAGGCTCTCCAGCTTGTCCGGGCTGGAGGCGATCATCACCCGGCCGTCGTTGTCGGTAAAGAACAGATAGGCCTCTGCGCTCTCGCCGATGATCTCCAGCTTGGTGCTCAGTGCGTCCAGCTCATCGCCTTCCGGCAGCTCCGCCTGCTGGACCAGATACTGGGCCGTGCGCTGGGTGACACCCACCACCTGATCCAGTGTTTCGTAGCGGTCCTTGGCGAAGTAGTTCTTGAACAGCACCCACTCCGAAGCTCCCATCAGCACGATGCCCAGCACCATCAGGGTGGACACCAGCGAGAAGAACGCCACCGAGATACTTTTGCGCATTACTGACGCACCTCGAACTTATAGCCAACGCCCCATACGGTCTTCAGCTCCCATTTATCGGAAGCACCGGCCAGCTTCTCACGCAGGCGCTTGACATGCACATCAATGGTGCGGCTGTCGCCGTAATACTCAAAGCCCCACACCTCGTCCAGCAGCTGGTCGCGGGTGTAGACGCGGTTCGGGTGGGAGGCCAGACAGTTCAGCAGTTCCAGCTCCTTGGGGGGAGCCTCCACCACCTTGCCCTTGACCCGCAGCTCATAGCTGTTCATGTCCAGACGCAGGTTGTCGAATTCGATCACGCCCTCGGTGCTCTCGGCAGCAGCCGTGGTGGTCTGGCAGCGGCGCAGCACCGCCTTGATGCGGGCCACCACTTCCTTGGCATCAAAGGGCTTTACCATGTAATCGTCTGCACCCAGCTCCAAGCCCAGCACCTTATCAAAGGTCTCGCCCTTGGCCGTAAGCATCATCACCGGGGTGTTGCCCGCCTTGCGGATGCGGCGGCACACTTCCAGACCGTCCATCTTGGGCATCATCACGTCCAGCAGCACCATATCAGGCTTGACCTGATTGAACTTTTCCAGACCTTCTTCGCCATCGTTTGCCACCGTGACCTGATAGCCTTCCTTGGTCAGGTACAGCCGCAGCAGCTCGCAGATATTGGTATCGTCGTCCACAACGAGGATCTTTTCGTTGGCCATAATGATCTCCTCCCATTTTATCGGATGCCCGCCGGGCGGGCAGAGCAGCAAAGTATTCCACTTCTTATTATACGGAAGAGTTATGACAAAATAAAGAAGGATTTGTATGATTTTTTGCTCTGAAGCGGAAAAGCAGGCTTTCTTTTCCGAGAAAGTCTGCTTTTCCATTCACTGATTTTCTTTTAGAACATGTTTATTTCATCAGGATAGCATTTCAAATGTTCCACCGCTGCTGATTTTTGCAATGTGTCCGCTCAAATCTGTATAAAGGAAGCCATCATAAACCTCGTAACTGCCATACGTTGTTTTCTTGTCTGCATACCCATAGTAACCATTAAATTGCAGACCATCCCAATTTTGCAGCTTTGCGCCATTCTGATTATAGGTCTGATACATGTCTGTGTTTTCTTCACAAGTACTGATCAAAACACCATCTGCTGTCGGAAAAACATATTTGATCGTCCCTTTCTGAGGTTGAGATGTCCAATTTCCATTTTTGTCCATAACACCCCAAAAAAGTACACCATCGGGATTTCGCAACTGGAGGACGGCATAACCGTTCATAAACCGCGGCTCAGAATTTTCATTGATCGGCCGAACATCGTATTCACTGAGATCTATTATACGGTTTAAATGAACATCATAAAATCCCGATGGATAATCTTCAAAATCATCTGCATCCCTTCTAACATCCAGATAGAGCAGCCCTTCGCTTAATACCGGTGTTCCGCTTCGTCTTGATTTTATTGCTTTCCATTCTGGGAGTTCATTAAAGTCACCATCAAGCGCTCTCAGTCCCGGTTGTGTTCGAATCATCTGGTTTCCTTCCACCTGCACCAGATATGCATTGGGTTCCCGCACCGAAAAGAATTTTCCCGTGTCGATGTTCATAAACACATAGTAAAGATCGCTCCTGATCCGATATACACTCCCCCCACAGTATGCAAATGCCTGTGAAATACCAATCGACTCGTACTGATTCTGTGACAGATCATTGTATACAGTATCAGGATTCATCTCCGAGAATTCATCCCGTGTAGTGTCGCATTGAAAACGAATTTCTCCATTCGCATCCCAAGCCGTCAGAATGGCTGTCGTTCCTTTAATTGAGTCTTCCCTTTTTACTGTCCAGAGAAGTACACCATCATCGTCTTTTGCATATCGAACGATAGTCTCGTCATCCGACAGATAGGTCGGCCGAAAGAATGTATCATCTTCTTTTGCCATCACACCAGTACTTGTCAAGCACATACCATTATAGAATCCAGACACGATGTTTACGTCATCATCAAAAATGCAATGCACCCGTCCTTCCTTATCGAACAGGCAGTACTTATGCACTTCTCCTTTGTAAAGCATCCCAACCGACAGTTCTTCAAAATTCGGGTAACGGAGACTACAGCCGTTATAGTCTCCTATTTCCTCCTTTAATGTCGAGTAAGTTTCGTTTTCGAGGGCACTATCGCTCGTTTCTCCCATCCCGTACATATCTTTCATATGTTCAGGCATTTTTGTAAGCGGCGACTGTTGTGTTCCGTTTTTCTTGGATGCCATCAATTCTGAAAGGCTGCTGGTTTCTTCGCTTCCGCAGCCGCTTAAAAGCAGTGCGCATGTCAGCCCCAGTACCGCAATCATTCTCGGAAACTTCATATCCAGTTCTCCTTTTTGACTCTCAGTGCTTCACTGCATCTTCCGCTTTATGCCAATAGGTGATCGTCTCTTCATCTTCCCGACCATCATAAATTTGCCGGCAGGTCATGGAATCCTTGTCGATGTCCTCGATCTTGAGCACCGTAGACTCCCCGTAGAAATCAGAGATCTTCAGTTGATTGTCATTTACGATCGACCATTTTCCCGTCCCATAAGTACCCGGGATATTGACCGTCCCGTCATCATAAATCGTAAATCTCAGCCGGTCAGAGCCTTCCAGATACCAGTCACCAACCACCAGTTTTTCCACATTTTGACCGCATCCCGTCAGCGAAGCTGCTGCACACACCAATGCAGCGGCAGCCGCGATCCGCAAAAATTCACGCCGTGCAACTTTCTTCATTTGAATGTCCTCCTGTCTCTGCTTATGACTTATACGGGTTCACTCGCAAGTGTTTTTGATATCCATTTGGATATCATACATTCAGAATAGCATCTTCCTGCGGTACTGTCAAGATATCCATTCAGATATCAGGAGGATATTTTTATGGCCTATTATCGCCGCATCCGTGATATGCGCGAGGATCACGACCTGACCCAGCGCCAGCTGGCTGCCATCCTGCATATGCCGCAGCCGCAATACAACCGCTACGAACAAGGCCTGCGCGACATTCCCACCGTTACCCTCGTTCAGCTGGCTGACCTTTACAAAACATCGACCGATTATCTTCTGAACCGGACAGACGACCCAACACCACCAAAAGCGCTATAAAAGAGACCAGCCTTCCGCAGACATTTACCATCTGCGAAAGGCTGGTTTTCAGTTCTTCATTACTCGATCATCAGCCGGATGATCTCCTCATTGGTCTCCTTCATGCCGTCCTTGCCCAGACGGCCGATGCCCTTGATGGTGGTCTCGATGTCCTTCATCACGATGCCGTCGCCGCCCTTGAACTCCTGATGGCACTTGTACATGTTGTAGCCAAGCAAGGCCGCGTCCACCGAGGATGCGATCTTTGCCGCGCAGGAGGCCTTTGCGCCGTCGCACACGATGCCGGACACGATGGCCAGCGCATTGACCACCGTGTGGATGGCGGCCTGATAGCCGTCGCCGCACAGATATACGATGCCCGCGCCAGCGCCCGCACCGGCGCTGACTGCGCCGCAGTAGGCGGACAGGGTGCCGATGCCGGTCTTTTCGTGGATGGCCACCAGATTGGAAATGATGAGGGCACGGTAAAGCTTTTCCTTGCCGCTGTGCAGCTCCTTGGCATATTCAATGAGCGGCACCGAGCAGGTGATGCCCTGATTGCCGCTGCCGGAGTTGATGATGACCGGCAGCTCACAGCCGTTCATGCGGGCATCCGAACCGGCGGCCGCCTTGGCCTTGGCCCGGATAGACACATCGTTGCCGTAGGTAGAAAGCAGCACCCGGCCGATGTTCGCGCCATAGTCGCCCAGAAGGCCCTCCTCTGCAATGGCGTTGTTATAGCGGATCTGGCGTTCCAGCAGATCTGCCACATCCTGCAGGTCGGCGGTCTCGGCAAAGTCCCAGATGTCCTTCATGTTCAGCAGGCTGCGGTCGACCCGGCTGTCCCGCCGGGCCTCCTCGTTCAGCAGCGGCTTTTCGTAGAGCACCCGGCCGTTTTTTTCGATCAGGCAGATGTTGGTGTGAAAATCCGCAATGCGCACCTTTGCGTAGGAATCCCCGCTGCGCTCGGTAACGATGATATCGAACACATGCCCCTGCTCGATGTGCTGGATGGAAATGGGCACCGTCTGCAGATAGTCCCGGATGGCAGCCTTCTTGTCCTCGCTGACCTCGGAGATGACTTCCAGCTCTCTGTCTGCCGAACCGGCAATGATGCCCGCTGCCACAGCGGCTTCCATGCCTTTCAGGTGGCCGGTGTTGGGCACGATGACGCTCTTCACATTCTTAATAATGCTGCCGCTCACCTGCAGCTGCACGCTTTCGGGCAGCATGCCCAGCACTTCGCGGGCTTTGGCTGCGGCATAAGCCAGCGCAATGGGCTCTGTGCAGCCCATTGCCGGGATCAGTTCTTCCTTTAATATTTCTACATACGCCTGATAGCGCAGATCACTGCGTTCCATGACGGTTCCCTGCCTTTCCTGTCGATTCGATATTTACCAACAGGAATAGTATACTATAGAACCCGCGCAATGTAAAACAAATTCTTCCCCGCCCGCAGGGCCGGCTATTGCAAAGCGCAAACCGCAGAAGTAGAATAGGAGCATCCAAACCGATAAATCCATGGAGGGTCTTCCAATGATCGAAAAAGAAGTACAGGAGCTGCTGTCCTTCATTGACGGCAATCCTACCGCATACCACACCACTGCATCCGTCCGGAACATCCTGCTGAAGGAGGGCTTTTCCGAGCTGCTGGAGAGCCGCCGGTGGCAGCTGGAACCCGGCAGGAGCTATTTTGTCTGCCGCAACGGCTCCAGCATCCTTGCATTCCGCATGGGAGAACAGCTGGAAAACTACAGCTTCAACGTGGCCGCTGCCCACACGGATTCCCCCTGCTTCCGCATCAAGGAAAACGCCGAGATCCACATGGGCCGGAAGTACACCAAGCTGAACACCGAGGGCTACGGCGGCATGATCTGCTCCACATGGATGGACAGGCCGCTGTCGGTGGCAGGCCGCGTGCTGATAAAGGAGAACAATGCCATCACTTCCCGCCTGCTCACGCTGGACCGCGACCTGCTGATGATCCCCAGCGTAGCTATCCACATGGATCGCGAGGTCAACGACAAGGCTTCCTACAACAAGCAGGTGGATATGCTGCCCCTGCTGGGCGGTGCCGCCGAGGAAGGCGTGCTGAAAAAGCTGGTCGCCGCTGAGCTGCAGGTCGCAGAAGACCAGATTCTTGGCAGCGACCTGTTCCTCTGCATCCGCGAAAAGGCCGCCGTCTGGGGCTGCAATGAGGAGTTCATCTCCTCCGGCCGTCTGGATGACCAGCAGTGTGTGTTCGGCATCCTGAAGGGTTTCCTGAAAGCACACAGCGCCCAGTCCATCAATGTTGCCGCCTTTTTCGACAACGAAGAAGTGGGTTCCGGCACCAAGCAGGGCGCGGCTTCCACCTTCCTGTACGACGTGCTGCACCGCATCGCGCAGAACGTCTGCCCCGGCGATGAGGACTTCCACCGTGCGGTGGCTTCCAGCTTCATGTTCAGCGCCGACAACGCCCACGCCGTGCACCCCAACCACCCGGAATACACCGATGTGAACAACTGCACCTACATGAACGAGGGCGTTGTGGTCAAGGTGCACGCCGGCCAGAAGTATACCAGTGACGGCATGAGCATGGCCGTTGCCAAAGAGCTGGCCGCCCGCGCCGGTGTCCCGCTGCAGTATTTTGCCAACCGTTCCGATAAAGTCGGCGGCAGCACTCTGGGCAACCTTGCCATGGCGCAGGTATCCATGAACTGCGTGGACATCGGCCTGCCCCAGCTGGCCATGCACTCCTGCTACGAGACCGCCGGTGCCCGGGACATCGTTTCTCTCATCCGGCTGATGGAGGAATTCTACGCCAGCCATTTTGAGGAGACCGCGTCCGGCACCCTTGCCATCTGCAAGTAAGACCCGTACAACCTGAATCATAAGGACCGCCCGTGGAAAAGCAGCACTGCCTGCAATGTATCCTGATACCACTTCATATATCCTTATATTCATCGTTGCTATGTCATTTGCACTTCTATGTAAATTTGTACATCCTGCTGCATTCTCATGGCAAAAGGGTGAGTAAAGGGTGAGTGCATTCTCCGCTTTAAGCCCACACAACCAGAAAAGATTATGGCCGCTCATGGATCAAGAGAATCTTTCTCATTCCATAGGCGGCCATTCTTTTTTGCTTATACTTCCAACGTATCCGTTTTCTATTCAATCCATCAGGTATGCATATCGGCGCATCTGTTCCCGAAGAAGGCGCTCTACCCGCATAATGATCTCCTCCGAATAGCCCTCGTTTAACATTTGGAGTTCTTTCTGCACTTCTTTCGCTCCGAAATTGAAGTGAATTTGGATACCATACAGTTCTTCCGCAGCATCCACCTGCTGCACAAAACTCGAATGGAAGGGCTTCGCTTCCACTCGCTTTATGCAATCTTCCAAGGGCTGTTCTAACGAAAAATCAAAGCTGGTATCAGCCAATAGAGAAAGCCCCTGATCAAAAATCGGACTGAGTTCATAACAGTCTTTTTCGGTATCATACAGTACCGCAATGTTGTTCGTATGACGATCTTCGTTCAAAAAGAATGCATCCAATTCCAGCATTGCCGTCAGATATTTTCCAAAATCATGCAATCCCGTGTACTTTTCAACCTGTTCCACCGTATATCGGATTCTATTTGGAACTTCTGGAAATTCTACCAAGCTCAGCGCCAAACTCCTGCCTGTATTCTGACGATAAAGTTTTTCCAGCGGAATCAACTTCTGGTTTTCTTTCAGAAAATTATTGCTGCGGCATCCCAGCAGTTTCTGCCCTTTATAAGCGATCTCTACCGGATGATATTCTACAAAGGGATATTTCAGTTCCGTCTTGTGCAGCAATCTGGAAACCAGAACTTCAGACAGTCCCTCATAGCCCATGTGGTCGGCTTTATACCACTGATCGCCCAGTTTCCATTTCAACTGGTTTCCTTTTGATGTGTGTCCCTCGGTTTCCTGCACTGGAATCTTATTCAGGTCAATGCTTTCCATAATTCACCTTGTTACGATGCCTTTCTATGGATCACTTCAATCCACTGTTGATCTTCTGCCATCTTTCCCTTAGTCTTTTCAATAATCATAAGCGGATCATAGAAAGGTACTCCCACATCACTCAGCACCCATTTCAGATGCGCCCGTGTCTCAGGAAAGCAGCGGTCTTTCAAAAACCACTGAAAATCTTCCCATGTTGGGTTTTCAACCACGCCAAACGCTCTGAGTGGAATTTTGTCCGTATAATTTTTAATTTTGATCTTTTCGTGCTTGAAATCCACATCAATTGTCGTACACAGATCATTCCGGTTCATATAATTGAGGCGCAGCATGGTGTTCGGGTCATTACTGAAGTTCTGCGCACGATCCAGCTGCTTGTAAATCGTCTGTCGACTGATGCCGTACTTTTTCGCCAACTCCGTTGCTCCCATTCCCTGCTGATGCAGAGCCAGCATCTCTGCCAACTGCTGCGGAGTCAGGCTGTTTTTGCGTCCTGCGCCGCGTTCATTATGTGGTTTTTCACTTTCTATAAGCTGTACTTTCTGCGCGATCGCCCGCAGCTGCTCTAAATCCACCGTACCGAAAATATCAAAAATCTGTGTCTTGAAGTCCTCTTTCACAGTCTCACTTCCCCTCATTTTCATTATAATCATTCTCTTTCATGATGTCAATATTTTAATTTATACACATTATTTATATCGGCAAGATTTTAGTTTTTATGCATTTGTTTATTTGATTTTTTGCCGATAAAATGATATAATCATCTTACAGGAGGTGTTCCGATGAACTATCGATCTGTCGCTGATACGGCAAAATCATGGAATGTTTCAGAGCGCACTGTCCGCAACTACTGTGCTACCGGCAAGATTCCGGGGGCAGTCCTTATCGGCAAGACATGGAACATTCCGCAGGATGCAGAGCGTCCAGAGCGCGTCAACAAAAAGCAACCGGCACCTCGTACCCTGCTCAATATTTTGCAAGATGAAATGGCCGGGCACGTGAAAGGTGGAATCTACCACAAAATTCAGATCGACCTTACCTATAACTCAAACCACATTGAAGGCAGCCGTCTGACCCATGACCAAACACGGTATATCTACGAAACCAACACCATTGGCATGGAGAATGGTGTTGTCAATGTGGATGATGTAGTCGAAACAGCCAATCACTTCAAATGCATTGATATAGTCATCCGGGATGCCAAGAAGCCCATCACCGAAGCTCTCATCAAAAAGCTGCACCTTACCCTGAAGAGCGGCACCAGCGATTCCCGCAAGGACTGGTTCGCCGTTGGCGAATATAAAAAACTTCCGAACGAGGTCGGTGGCAGAAGCACCACTGCGCCAGAACTGGTTGCCCCACAGATGAAAGAGCTTTTATCTGCGTACAATCAAAATTCTGCCAAGTCGCTGGAAGACCTGCTGGAATTTCACTACGCCTTTGAATCCATCCATCCGTTTCAGGATGGAAATGGCCGTGTCGGGCGGCTTCTGCTCTTCAAGGAGTGTCTGCGGAACAACATCGTGCCATTCATTATTACGGACGATCTCAAAATGTTTTACTACCGTGGCCTCCACGAATGGAAATCGGAACGAGGTTATCTGCTGGATACCTGCCTGACCGCGCAGGATCAGTTCAAGGCCGTCATGGATTACTTCAGAATCCCTTATTGACCGTTTTATTTTACTACGAGACCGCCGGTGCCCGGGACACCATTTCTCTCATCCGCCCGATAGAGGAGTTTTATAACAGCCACTTTGAAGAGCCCGAGTTCAGCACCCTTGTCATCAGCAGATAAGAGGCTGTTTTTGTAAGCAGTGCACGCCGTTGGCCGTGCGTCTTTGCAATCTGCACAATTTTCCTGTAAAGATTTGTGCGTTCACACAAACTTCATAATCGCCGCTTGCACTCTCGTGATTTGTGTGCTATGATTTTGTGCAGTGAAAGAGAATATTGACGTACACACGGTGTGTTACTGGTAATACAGGCAAGATCCGGTGAGAATGAACGCAGCAGAAGGCATAGTGGGCTTTCTGGAACTGTGTCTCATTTTCATTGGGTCTTTTTTTGTTGTGTACGGCAGCATGGTTCTCTTTTCCGCGCGCGGTCCGTTTGTTTCACACTGGTAAAAGGAGAAAAACATGGATTACAACAAGGTAGCCAAAGACATCTTGGACAATGTCGGCGGCAAGGCCAACGTGAAGCAGGTCACCCACTGCTTCACCCGCCTGCGCTTCGTGCTCCGCGATGAGAGCAAAGCCAAAAAGGACGTCGTTGAGCATTTGGAGGGCGTCATCTCGGTCGTCGTGGCCGGTGGCCAGTTCCAAGTGGTCTGCGGCGCAAAAGTCACCAAGATCTACGATGCTGTCGTGGCTCAGTTGGGCGGGCAGGCTGCATCCTCTGCCGAAGAGGAAGCCGTCCCCGCGCAGAAGCAGAGCATGGGCAACCTCATCCTGCAGAAGCTGACCGAGATCTTTACCCCGCTGGTGCCCGCCATTGCAGCTTCCGGCCTGATCAAGGGTCTTCTGGCCGCCTTTGCCAAGATGCCCGGCTTTGACACCGCCAACAGCACCTACATCATCCTGAACACCGCCAGCAACGTCATCTTCTACTTTATTCCCATCTTCCTTGCTTACACTGCCGCCAAGGCTCTGAAGTGCAGCACCGTCGTGTCCATGATGCTGGGTGCCTTCCTGTGCCACCCCACCATCGATGCCATGATGCAGGACACCGCCACCCACTCTACCATCTTCGGCCTGCCGGTCATCAAGATGGCCTTTACTGTGGGTGAGTCCAGCAAGATCTTCACCTACACCGAATCGGTCATCCCGATCCTGCTGGCGGTCATCCTATTGGCGCTTTTGGAACGGCTGCTCAATAAGATCGTACCTGAAATCCTTCAGTTGATCCTTGTCCCCGGCCTGTCCCTGCTGATCATGGTTCCCGTCATGCTGGTGGTCGTCGGCCCCGTGGGCATCTATGTCGGCTACATCATCCAGTGGCTCTACACCGCACTGTACAGCTTCAGCCCCGTTCTGGGCGGTATCATCGTGGGCGGCCTGTGGGGCGTCTGCGTTATCTTCGGCGCACACCGCGCTCTGCTGCCCATCGGCCTGAACGATGTGGCCATGACCGGCACCAACACCCTGATGTGCTTCGCCGGTGCTGCAAACTTCTCTCAGGCCGGCGCTGCTCTGGGCGTCATGTTCAAGACCAAGGATTCCGGCCTGAAGCAGGTGGCTGCTTCCGCCTCTCTGTCCGCATGGCTGGTCGGCGTTACTGAGCCTGCGATCTACGGCTGTAACCTGCGTCTGAAGAAGCCCATGATCTGCGCTGTCATTGCCGGCGCTGTGGGCGGCGGCATCATGGGCATCGGCAAGGCTGTGAACACCGGCTTTGCCAACAACGGCATCCTGACCATCATGTCTTACTGGGGCGAGGGCACGACCTTCGGCCAGTTCATGGCTTATATCATCGGCATCGTGGTGTCCTTTGTGGGCGCTGCTGTTCTGACCTATCTGGTGGGCTTCGAGGACACTGCCGTCAAGGCCGCCCCCGCACAGTCCGCTCCTGCACAGCCCTCTCTGCCCGAGGATGGCGTTGCTTCTGAGATCAAGGCCCCTGTTGAGGGCAAGGCCTACCCGCTGAACGAGGTGCCCGATGACGTGTTTGCATCCGGCGCACTGGGCGGCGGCATCGGCATCCTGCCCAGCAAGGGTCTGGTGGTCGCTCCCGCAGACGCCACTGTCTCGGTCATCCACTCCACCCTGCACGCACTGGGTCTGCAGATGGCAGACGGCACTGAGCTGCTGATCCACGTGGGCGTGGACACCGTTGAGATGAACGGTGACGGCTTTCACAGCTTCGTCAAGGAAGGCGACAGGGTGAAAAAGGGCGACAAGCTGCTGTCCTTCGACATTGACAAGATCAAAGCGGCCGGTCATAATACTACTGTCAGCGTGATCGTTTCCAACTCGGACGACTTCAAGGCTGTCGAGGGTCTGCCCGGCGATCCGGTGGATCTGAACTGCTCTGTGATCCGCACCGTGCACTGATCCCTTCCTTATTCAAGAAAGGAGCTCAACATGATGAATCAATTTCCTGCAAGCTTCCTCTGGGGTGCCTCCTCCTCTGCCTTCCAGATCGAAGGCGGCTGGGATGAGGGCGGCAAAGGCATGACCGTGGCCGACTTCAACTCCTTCAAGCTTTCGGACAAGCAGGCCGACACCAAGGTGGCCAGCGACTTCTACCACCACTGGAAAGAGGACATCGACCTGATGAAGGAGCTTGGTCTGAAGGCCTATCGCTTCTCCCTCTCTTGGGCGCGCATCATTCCGGACGGCGACGGCGAGGTGAACCCCGAGGGCATCGCGTTTTACAACAAGGTCATCGACTACCTGATCGAGCAGGGCATCCGCCCGCTGGTCACCCTGTACCACTTCGACCTGCCCTATGCGCTGGTCGAGAAGTACAACGGCTGGGAATGCCGCGACTGTGCCTACGCCTTTGAGCGCTATGCACGGGTCTGCTTCCGTGCCTTTGGTGACCGCGTCAAATACTGGCAGGTCATCAACGAGCAGAATTTGATGATCCGCGTCAACAACCGCATGAACATCTACACCAATGACGAGTGGGAAGCTGACCGGATGCGTGCCCAGATGGACTACCACATGTTCCTCGCCCACGCTCTGGCTGTCAACGCCTGCCACGAGCTGGTGGAGGGCGGCAAGATCGCCCCGGCAGTTTCTTCCACCTGCACCTACCCCCTGACCAACAAACCGGAGGACGTATGGGCAGCCCGGATGAACGACTGGTTCAAGACCAACTACTGCCTTGAGATGCACACCAACGGTGAGTACCCCGGCTACTACATGCGCTACCTCGAGGAGCGCAATATCGTGCCCAAGATGGAGCCGGGCGATGCCGCCATCCTCAAGAGCGCAAAGATCGATTACATCGCGCTGAACTACTACCGCACTCTGTGCGCCAGCTATCTGCCCGCAGATGCCGAGCATCCGGCAGGTTCCCGCGTGTTCCGCGGCAACGAGGTGGACTTCGACCAATACGGCTACTGCCGTGACGAGCGCAACCAGAACCTGAAAGCCAGTGAGTACGGCGCACAGATTGACCCCATGGGCCTGCGCATCGTGCTGAACGAGTATTACCGCCGCTACCACCTGCCGCTCATCATCACCGAGAACGGCCTTGGCATGGGCGACGAGCTCACCGCCGACGGTCGTGTGCATGATGATTATCGTATCGATTACCTGCGCCAGCATGTGCAGGCCATCGCGGATGCCATCGGCGACGGTGTGGAGGTGATGGGCTACTGCCCGTGGTCGGTCATGGATCTGCTGAGCTCGCATCAGGGCTTCCGCAAGCGGTACGGCTTTATCTACGTCAACCGCACCGATTCTGACCTGAAGGATCTGGCCCGCATCCGCAAAGACAGCTTCTACTGGTATCAGAAGGTGATCAAGACCAACGGGGAGTGTTTATAAAGCCATGCGTGTCATCAAAGTGCTGAACAACTCCCTTGTGCTGGCACTCAACGATGAGGGGCAGGAGATCATCCTGATGGGCAAGGGCATTGGCTTCCAGAAAACCATCGGCTACAAGCTCTCGCCCAAGGAGATCGATAAGGTCTTTGTTCTCAAGGATCGGGAGCTTTCGCGCCGGATCATCCGGCTGGCCGCCGAGACAGACAGCATCTATTTTGAGATGGCCAAGTCCGTCATCGACTATGCTGTGGAGAACTACCACATGAAGCTGATGGACCATATCTATCTGGCCCTGACCGACCATCTTGCCTTTGCCGCCAAGCGCATCCGGAACGGCGTTATCCTGCAGAACTTCTACACGCTGGACATGAAGAAGTTCAACCCCCGGGAATTTCAGGTGGGCGAGTACGCAGTCCAGCTCATGAGCCGCAAGCTGAAGGTGGAGGTGCCGCTGGACGAGGCGGGCAATATCGCGTTCCACTTCATCAACGCCCAGTACGACAACCCCAGCAACAGCCAGAATCTCATCATTGCTCATGCAGTCAGCGCCGTGCTGGATATCGTCAAGTACACCCTCGGCCTGACCTATAATGAGGACAGCCTTTCCTATTCCCGTTATGTCACCCACATCCGGCTTTTCGTTCAGCGCCTGGTCAGTCACAATCAGCTGCCGGAGGACACGTCGCCTTTGTTGTATGATCAGATCGCCCCGGTGTGTCAGAAGGAATTTGCCTGCGTAGACAAGATCCAGATCTACGTCTCAGAGCAGTTCCAGGCCCAGATCACCAATCAGGAGCGGCTGTATCTGGCCCTGCACATCCACCGCATCCTTGAGGATCAGTCCTGAAAGTGCATCGCTGATATTTAATGCAAAAGGAGTATTTTTCAGTCCATGAAATCCGAATCCAATAAACTTGCAGTCCGCGGTGAGCTTGCACTGATCGCCATGGTCATCATGAACAGCGCCGGTGTGCTGCTGATGCTGCACTCTGGTTCCGGCATCTCGGCCATATCCAGCGTGCCCTACGGCTTCCAACAGGTGTTCCCCCAGCTGACGCTGGGCACATGGACATACATGTTTCAGGGCCTGCTGGTGCTGGTATTGATGCTGCTGCGCCGGAAGTTCATGCCCAGCTACCTGTTCAGCTTTGTGGTCGGCTTTGTGTTCGGCAAATTGATGGATCTTGAAAAGCCGTTCATCGACGCGTTGCCCCTGAACATCCCCATGAGGGTGCTCTACTTTGTACTGAGCTACCTGATCCTATGCTTCGGCATCTCGCTGGGCAACCGCTGCGGCCTGCCCATCACCCCCACCGATCTGTTCCCCCGGGAGATGGCGGACATCACAAAGCTCCCCTACGCCCGGGTCAAGATCACCTTTGATCTGACCTGTCTGATCACCACCGCTGTCATCACTTTTGTGGGCGTCGGTGCCATCCGCGGTCTGGGCATCGGCACTGTGGTCGCCGCCTGCACCATGGGCAAGGGCATCGCCTTTATCGGCAGCCTGCTGGATAAAAGACTAACGTTTCACTCCGTACTGGATGGCCAAAAGGTGTAAAATAAGAAGGTAAAAAACAATTAGACCCACCAGCTGATCTGGTGGGTCTAATTTGTTTGCGCTGTCTTTGATCGTTCCGGTCTTTATAACGGTTCGTATTGTCCCACCAGATTATCCAAATCATCCAGCCTTCAAGGATCTGCTGTCTGTTTGTGGCGCAAGGCAAAACTGCATTTTCCGGCCTGCCTTGCAGGATGGCGGCAGATTCGCTGTATTCGTGAAGGGGTGCCTGAGGAACAGCAGCGTGTCGTTCATTATCATGGATGATTTCCTCGGCTTAGCGGAATGCACAGTACAAGCCAGAGTTTTTATAGATAACGCGCAAAGAAGGTGAGCCAGAAGAACAGCGTCACCACGCTAGTCACGGTGCTGATGGCCACAAACTCGGCCGCAAGCTTTCCATCACCGTCCATGGCTTCAGCCATGGGGTAGGATGCGGTGGCCACCGGCGTTGCAAACACCGACAGCAGCAAAAAGCGCTCTACCGGCTGCAGGCCCAGCAGCCCGGACAGCCACAGAGTAACCGCCGGGAACACCAGCAGCTTGCATACCAGTGTGGCCGTAAGGCAGCTCAGATGTTCCCGGATGGAAGAGAACTGCAGCGTGCCGCCCAGCACGAACAGCGCCAGCGGCGTTGTGAGCGCCGAAAGCTGATGGATGGGCGCTTCCAGCACGGAAGGGATCCGGATGCCCAGCAGCGTGAACGCGCCGCCTGCCAGCGCCCCCAGGATCAGGGGATTGGTGAAGATCTTTTTGAGCAGCGGCACCAGCTTTGGCCGGCAGCCGCGGTAGTATTCCAGCACGATCACCGCCATGACGTTATACAGCGGCACCACGATGGTCACCATCACACCGGCGGCTGCCGAAGCATACTCGCCAAACAGGCTCTGCACCAGCGGCAGCGCAAACAGCAGAATATTGCTGCGGTACAGCGCCTGTACCACCACTCCCTGCTGCGCGGGGGCTTTTATGAACCGCGGCACCGCCAGCATACACAGCCCAATGCACACCAGCACGCTTGCCGCCACCAGTGCAAGGAACTGCAGCCGGATGCCGTCGCCGCCGGCACCATAAATATTGCAGAAGGACACGATTGGATAAAAGCAGTAAAAAATAACCGAATTGAGCTTCCTTAAAAATGGTTCATCCACAAGGCCGGTCCTGCGCACGCCCATGCCAAAACCGATGTACACTACAAACGGGATGACTGCCTTGGCCGCGATTGAAAATCCATCCACCAGAATCTTCCTCTCTCTTATGTTGTCTGGCCCTAGTATAGCGGCAACATCCACTACATGATATTGGGCAAAGAAGAGAAAAGCTTCCGGTGCGTTTTGGTGATTCTTGTCAGGATCCTGCGCTCTGAAATCAAATTTGCAGAAAAAGAAGGCGAGCGCACTACAAAATTGTAGTGCGTTTATCCTTCTTTTGCGTCTTTTTTCTTACTGATAAGGGTTCAATTTTTATCTTCGCGGTATTCCGCCAGAATGGCGTCCCGCTGCTGGAGCTTTGCACGGAAGCTCTCCGGCTGTGCCCAGCACATCAAAATCAGCAGGTATTCCAGAATACCCTCCACCCCGATCATGGAATGGAAAAAGCCGCAGTGCTCGGTATCCGCCAGCAAAACCGCCTGCGCGCCCTTTACAAACGGCGATGCCATGCTGTCCGTAATGACAAAGTACGGCACCTGCTGCGCCGCAAGCATCTCCGCCATTTTTTCGTCGATCCGGTAAAAACGCGAAAAATTCAGCACCAGCACAACATCCTGCCCGGTGAGCTCTGCCAGCGAGCACAGCTCGTCCTGCCCTTCATCGGAAATGCAGGCCACATCGCTGCTCAAAAACTGCAGCAGCCGGGCAAAACGCACGGCACAGCCCTTGCCACCCCGCAGACCAATGATGATCTTTTTCCGCGCCGAGAGCAGCTTATCGGCCACGGTGTGGAAGGTAGCTGCCGGGTTCTGCCGCAGCGAGTTCTCCAGGTTGCCGCCCATCAGAGTCAGCATTTCTGAAAGGTCCAGCTCATCCTTGCTGTATTTTTCTTCCTGCATCACGAACCGGTCATACAGGGAATGCTTGCCGATCTTTTCGCTGTGCAGGGAGAGCTCCTTTTGCAGCTGCACCTTGAGATTGGCAAAGCCGCTGTAGCCAACGGCCCTGCAGAAGCGGATGACCGAGGCATCGCTCATGCCCACTTCTCGGCCTACTTCCAGCGCCGTCATGCCAAGCACACGCTTCTGATTCTTTAAAATGTAGCCTGCCAGCCTTACCTGGCCTTTGGTCAGCTCCGCATGGGCGATCTGATATGCCAGCTCTTTTTCCATGGCCCTTCCTCCGCGCTAAAATGAAGTCTATTTTCTTATATTTTACTACAAAAAAGTAGTTTCTGCAAGCCGTTTTTCCGCGAAAAGCCCGCCAAAACGAACTTTCATTGTGGATTCTGATCGTTTTCGGCCCGCACATTTTGTCTTGTTGTGCCAATTGATTGTAGTGGATGTTGCGGCTATACTGAAACCACCGAACAAACAGACGGAATGGCCATCCGGAACACTCATGCGGTTTGGGTGCACAGGCAGCCTTTGCACGGTGCCGCGCCCGAATGAAAGGAGAACAACATGCTGGATTACAAGAGCTCTGCCGAACAGATTCTGGATCTTGTTGGCGGCAAAACAAATATTACACAGTTTGCACACTGCTCCACACGTCTGCGCTTTACCCTGAAGGACAACAGCAAAGCCAACCTTGACGCACTGAAAAAGGTGCCCGGTGTGATGGGCGTCGTGCTGAAGGGCCAGTTGCAGGTGATCATCGGCAACAATGTGGTCGAAATGTACGAAGCCCTGCAGAAGGCCGGTCAACTGGAGGGTGCAGGCATCGTCCCGGACGACGATGCACCTGCCCCCAAAAAGAAGGTCAGCGACCTTGTGCTCGATTTCCTGATTGGCACTTTCCAGCCGCTGATCGGCGTGATTACCGGCGGCGGCCTGATCAAGACCCTGCTCACCCTGCTGACCATGGCGGGCTGGATGGACAAAAGCAGCGACCTGTATCAGGTCATGTTCAACATTGCAGACGCAACCTTCTATTTTCTGCCGGTCATGATCGCCTATACAAGTGCCACCAAGCTGAAATGCAACAAGATGTACGCAGTGATCATTGCCGCCGTGCCCCTGCTGCCCAAGCTTTCCGGCCTGATCGGCGACGGTCTGACCATCTTTGGCCTGACCGTGCCGAACGTTTCTTACACTTCTCAGATTTTCCCGGCCATCCTTTCCGTATTCGCTCTGTACTTTGTGGAAAAGTATTTCACCAAAATCTGCCCGAAGCCTGTGCGCGTCATTTTTGTGCCGGTGGTGTGTTTCCTGGTGGTTGTACCTCTTGAGCTGCTCTTCCTCGGACCTCTGGGCTACAATGCGGGCGTTGCCTTCACCAGCTGCCTGCTTGCACTCTATGGTTCTGTGGGCTGGGTCGTGGTTGCCGTGCTGGCCGCTGTGCTGCCTTTTATGACCGCCGTTGGTATGCATAAGGCTCTGCTTCCCTACATCACTGCCACCTATGTTGACCCCGGCTACGATATGCTCAACGCCCCCGCCAAGACTGCCCACAACATCTCCGAATGCGGTGCCTGCTTTGCCGTCGCCCTCAAGAGCAAGAACCCGGATACCAAATCCGTTGCCCTGTCCGCCGCCATTTCCGCCCTGTTCGGCATCAGCGAGCCGGCCCTTTACGGTGTGACTCTGCAGAACAAGCGTGCCATGGTCGGCGTTGTGACCGGCAGCTTTATCTCTGCGCTGGTCATGGGCATTGTCGGTGTCAAGTCCTTCACCCTGATGAGCACCTGCCTGATCGGTATGCCGCAGTTCGTGGACGAAGCCAACCCTGCCAACTTTATCTGGGCCTGTGTGGGTTTTGCCATTGCCATCGGTGTTTCGTTCGTCGTTACCATGGTCCTTTACCGTGACGAGGAGTTGAAGGAAGTCAGCGAGGCCCAGAAAGCCGTCCTGCATGAAATGGGCATGTAATTATTCTTGAGCAAAAGGAGCAACACACATATGGTTTCCACCGTTTTTCCGCACGATTTTCTCTGGGGCGCTGCCACCTCTGCTTTTCAGGTAGAGGGTGCCTACAATGAAGATGGCAAAGGACTTTCCCTTGCCGATCTGCGCAGTATGGCCATCGACCCGGCCGAAGAGCCCACCAAGGCTCTGGCCAATGTGGGCGATACCCTTGCCGACAGCCGCGTTGCCAGCGATTTCTACCACCGCTGGCAAGAGGATCTGCGCCTGATGAAGGAGCTTGAGCTCAAGTCCTACCGCTTTTCCATTGCGTGGACCCGCATCTTCCCCAATGGCGACGAGGCTCATCCTAACGCCAAAGGCTTGGAATTTTACGACCACGTGATCGACCGCCTGCGGGAATACGGCATTGAACCGGTGGTCACCATCTACCACTTCGATTTCCCCTGCGGCCTGCAGCAGAAATACGGCGGCTGGGCAAACCGGCAGTCGGTGGAGGATTTTACCCGCTACGCTTCCACCTTGTTTGCGCACTTCAAGGGCCGCGTGAAGTATTGGCTGGTAAACAACGAACAGAATGCCATGATCCGCCGGGATGGTTACCTTGGCATCACCGAGAAGGACATTCTCAAACGCGAGCAGCTGCGCCATCTGTGCAACCACCATATGTTCCTTGCCTGCGCCAAGGCCATTGCCGCCTGTCACCATATCGACCCGGACGCAAAGATCGCGCCCGTTATGGCCTACTGCCCGCAGTTTCCTGTGGACAGCACCCCCGCTAATGTTCTGGCGGCCAAAAATGCCGATGACCTCTATTTTCACTATATGATCGATGTACATGTACGCGGTGAGTATCCGGGCTACTACCTCAAGTGGCTGCGGAATAACCACTGGGATTTCCCGCTGACAGACGAGGACAAAGCCATCCTCAAGGCGGGCTGCCCGGACTTCTTTGCCTTCAACTACTACCGTTCCAGCTGCGCGGAGGCCTGCCCTGCGGATGTTGACCCGGCTCTGGTGGAACGCTACCGCGTGGACGCCCGCCGCCGCATCCTGCCGGGCATCTGCCGCTGTCTGGACAACCCCCGCGTGGAAGCAGACCCGCTGAACAAATGGAAGGTCGATCCCATCGGTCTCCACATTGCATTCCGCAATGTTTACGAGCGCTGCCATCTGCCTTTGATGCTGTGCGAGAACGGTTTTGGAGCACCGGATACTCTGGAAGCCGGCAATGTGATCCACGACCCCTACCGTATCCATTATCTGCATGACCACATCAAACAGCTGAAAGCCGCTGTGGAAGAGGGCATTCCCGTGATCGGCTACCATATCTGGACCTTTCAGGATGTGCTGAGCACCAGCGAAGGCTTTAAAAAGCGGTATGGCCTTGTTTATGTGGACCGTGACGAAAACGGCGGCAGCCTAGACCGCTATAAGAAAGACTCCTTCTCCTGGTACCAAAAGGTGATCCGCACCAACGGCGCCGACCTGGAGGAATGAGCAGTGCTATCACACAAGCTCCTCCGTATCGGAGTTTGTAGCGTGTGCACCATGGGCAAGGACATCGCCTTTATCGGCAGCCTGCTGGATAAAAGGTTAACGTTCCATTCCGTACTGAATAGCCAAGAGGTGTAAAATAAGAAGGCAAGTCAAAACCACCGGCTGAGCCGGTGGCTTGAGTAAGCCCTAGAAGGGTATCCTACTGGCAAAGTCCCTCAAGGGGCCTCGAGCAAGCGTCTTTCATCTGCATTACCTGCCCTACCGCTCTAACGAGCTATATTGCAAAGTGCATCTTCAAAGATAACAATTTCTTTGTCATCTCGCTTTGCTCGAATCTTATAGCTAAAGCATTTTCTACTCCACCAGCGGAGCTGGTGGTTGTCGCTCGCTCAATCTACTCAAAACAATTAGACCCACCAGCTAATCTGGTGGGTCTAATTTGTTTGCGCTGTCTTTGATCGTTCCGGTCTTTATAACGGTTCGTATATGGAAAACTATCTGAAGGATCCTCGCTGCGAGATCTCCAACAACCGTGCAGAGAACAAGATCCGCCCCTTTACTGTCGGCAGAAAGAACTGGCTGTTCAGCGACACGCCTGCCGGGGCAAGGGCCAGCGCAGTGATCTACAGCATTGTGGAAACAGCAAAGGCAAACAACCTTGCGCCCAGAGATTATATCCAGTACCTTTTTGAGAATCTGCCTGACATGGAAATCCAGACTCACCCGGAGCGTCTCGACCAGATACTGCCCTGGGGAAAACTCATTCAAGAAAACTTTGTATGACAAAATGAGGCACCCGATTCCGAGTCGGGTGCCTCTTGTCTTTCTGGGGACGTGCTCTCGCTGGGCGGTTACGTTTGGATTGCGTTCCCCTCCCACTTTAGTCTACACAGTCAGTAAAAAATAAGGCCGCTCATGGATTGAGGAGAATCTTCCCCTTTCCATAAGCGACCTTTCTTTTTTACTTATGTAGCAGCCTCTGTTGCTGCTTCCAGCTCTTCTACATGAAGAATCGGCCTAACATTTCCATCTGCATCAAAGAATCTTGTTTCTGTTCCCGGAAAAATATCGAACAACATATTTTTTATCTCCGGTTCATCCTTGAATACTTCCAGCCAAACCGAAAAGAATCCCTTGCTTCTTACTATTTCTGCAATCAGCTCTTTACTATCCTCTTTATATTCCGTTTCCTTTAGTTTTTTCCATTTTTTCAAAGAAATCCTGGCCGAAGCATACGTTTCAATTCTCTGTTTGAAGCGTCTATCTTTATCCTTTGGTGCCGGAATGTTTCCAAGTTCCACCAATTCAAAAAGTTTTTCGGCTTTCTGAGCAATATTTCCACTGGGGTCTAATTCTAAAAGGATCGGGCTATTTACTCTGGGAATTCCACCTGCATAGGTATACGCCAGTTCCGTATTGTTTTCATCCGGCCAGAGATAATCATTCTTATTTTCAGATGTTGTCTTGTTTGATTTTCTTGTATTGCAATATTTACATGCTAACAAGAGATTTTTCCACTCAGTCTTATCTCCGCCCTTAGACTTGGAAACCACATGTTCTATTTCCGGTGCATGGTCAATTATTGCTCCACAGTAGGAACAGTATATTCCTATGCGGCTCTCTAAATATGGCAGTGCATCCCTATACTCCTGAATGGGCGTATACGGAGAAGTACCTTTATTTACCGGCCTCATTGTCTTTCACTTCCTGCTTTTTCACTAGATTTTCTTGTTCAATCAATGCTAAATATGCAGGGTTTTCGCTATACATCGCCTCCAAGCGGTCCATCTCATTCCGTAACGCATCCAAATCTTCCTGAGACTCCGCTCGTTCCAAAGCTTTCAGATAATTCTGCGCTGCCTTGTACATCTTCCGCTTTTTTTCGCTATATCTTGTGTTTTTCAAAGGACGGGACGCGGACGTGCTGACCGCAGCTTTTCAAGAATTTTCCGCAAAGAAGCTGACGCAGGACAAAAAGCCCTCTATCCGAAAGCTGCTGTCTGATTTTAGGCAAAAAGCGGCGGCACTGAACGCGCAGCGGGAGCAGGTCAAAAACAAAGACAGGGGGCGTGAACGATGAACAACCAAAATCTGAAAAAATGGATTATCCCAAATCTGCCCTATATCCTCTTTGTGTATCTTTTTGACAAAGCAGCACAGGCGGTACGGCTTGCCCCCGGCGCAGACCTTTCCGGCAAGCTCTTAGGTATCGGGAACGGCTTTACTTCTGCTTTTGCGTCGCCCCTGCCGAGCTTTTCCCCGGTAGATATGCTGATAGGCATTGCCGGAGCTATCCTTATCCGGCTGATTGTCTACACCAAAGGCAAGAACGCAAAGAAATACCGTAAGGGCGTGGAATACGGCTCTGCCCGTTGGGGCAACGCCGAGGATATAAAGCCCTACATTGACCCGGTATTTGCAAACAACGTACTGCTGACACAGACGGAACGGCTGATGATGAGCAGCCGACCGAAGCAGCCAAAGTATGCTGCTTGACGACGGGGAAGAATGTGTATGCCCGCAGCTTATTTCTTATTCGCTGCTCTGTAAATGGTTTCAGACTGCGGTGCTTCCTCTGGATAGGGAATTGCACGCGGAATTGTTGAAAAACGAAGATATGCGGCGTTGTACTGTATGCGGTGCTGCCTTTGCGTCAAGCTCCAACCACGCGAAATACTGCCCGGACTGCCGGAAGCGTATCACCCGGAAACAGGCTGCCGAGCGTATGCGGAAAAGACGCGCCCTTATTACGCGATAGAGGGCAAAACAGCCCCCCTTTACAGGGCGTTCCGGGCGCGTTTCCTGCATGGGTAAGGGATTGATACCTAACCCTGTGAAAAGTGAGGTCTACTGCGTAACAGTATTTATAACTGCAAAACAAAAAGGGCACAGAAGCCAATCGGTTTCTGTGCCCGCTATTTTTTTCTAATACCCCAAACAATCAAGAGGGGTTATAAAATCTAAAATTTTCACGATTACTAAACTTAAAAATCCAATAATGGTACTCAATTCAGAAATCATAGACACACCTCCTTGAATGTTAGCTATCATATTACAGCCCCCATTCACTTATTACTAAGTCCTATTAGCAACACAACCTCTCGATTGTGTGGGGCGGGGCATTTATATTATACCGCCTATTTCAAAGCTTTTCAACTGGCGTTCCAACTTTTTATAGGTTGTGATTTTCTTCGTTGAATGATTGGCTAATTCCATTAAAAGTAGCGGCAATGCTTTGGTTGTAAAGTGTTGTTGGAGCAAGAATAAATTAAGCTCGTTATATTTTTTGTCAGAAACATGTAACAGCTTATATGTGCGTAAGTTTTTGTTGGATTTTAGAAATTCAAGGGCAGCCTTTAATTCTTCCGACAAAATACACTTTGGATAATTCTTATATATCGTTGTTCTTTCGGCAAGAGATATATTTTTACATTCCGCTAATGAAGTATTGACTATCGTTGTGTAGTTGATAATTGTACCAGCAAAATTGCAATTGCTGAATTTGCAAGCCATGAATACACAATCTGAAATTCTTGCTCCACTGAAATCACAATCCTTAAAGGTAGTTCCCCAAAAATCACAACCAGTTATTGTACTATTATTAAACTTTACTTTCGTAAATATAGCTCCGCGAAAATTAGCATAAATAAAACTTTGATTTTGAGCATTGCAATTAATGATATGGCTCTTAGCTAAATAGCGACACCGTACGGACTTTACAATTTTCTTTTTTTGACATTTATATGTAATCAGATTTATTCTGTCTATTTTGTACGCTTGCACAGGTTTTTCTCACTTTCTTACAAATTAGCTTGTTTTGTTTCTTAAAACTGAAACAGTTGAAAGTTCTTTATATTCAGCCTGCGAATGAGGTTCTGCGCGTTGATTATATTGTCATGGTATGAGATATACCATCGACAAGTTAGTGGAACATTCTTTTTGATTTCAGCAAAATAGTCAAAGTCTATTTCCGAAAGAGAATGACCGAATATATACACTTCATAAACTGTCGCCAACGAGTTAAAAAACGATTGATAATATCTAATAATCGAAGCAGTATCTTTGTATGTTTTTCTAAAATAGTCTTTTATAATTTCCTTTGCTTCTTGCAATCTAAAATCTTCTTCTATATCTTCCATATAGATACCATGTTCTTCTGCCGCATTAAAAGCGGGAATTGTTTTTCCTTGAAAAAGTGTAGCGTCATGGTGTCCTAATATGAGATTGTTTCCTCGCAAGGCATTACCATGAATATATAAAATATTAGAAGCAGGAATACCATATACTTTTTCTAACGTATCCGTATAGTTGAAGTTCAGAAACAAGCAGTTTCTATTGAGTATATTTGATGATACAACAGGCAATACATTAGTATTTATGTGTAAAATCCACTCTGAAAAATAACGTGAAATATCTTTTGCAAAAGCCAAATCTTCCTCAATCATATATTGAAAATCGTGATTTGCACTATCACGCCAATTATCATCTCCATAATCAAGAAGATAGCAAGAATTATCTTCTTGTATCTGTTCATAATCCAAAAAACTTAATGCTTCTTCAAATGAACTCCATAAATCCTGTTCGGGTATGTATTTGCTTATCGCTTCATAAAAATGATGTTTTTCTTGGTCTCGTGGCGAAATACTATCAAGACGAACAAATCTACCATATATAATTTCCGGCTCTTTTTCATAAGAACATAGATATTCCATAAAATCAGAATACTTTGTATGCAAGCCATGTGCTAAATCAAATCCATTACCTATGATTATTAATCTCGACAACACATATTCCCCCTTTCTTTCGAAATATTATAACAGAAAAATAAGAACTTTTCCACCATTAGACCGCTATCCGCGCTCTGTTTCCTTTTCCCGTTCCGGCTCTTTATCCTGCCGCAAAATGCTGTCAATGTTGCGCTTGACAACATCATATTCCTTGGCTTGCTTTTTCAGCTTCCCATAGTCCGCATACAGAGCTTCTTTCTGTGCTTGGAGCTGTTCATATTCTGCTTGCAGCGCAGCAAGGTTCGGGAGCTTCTTTATGCCTGCCGTTTGGAGTGCCTTTGCCGCCGCTTCATGGAGGATTATTGCCCGTTCATGGTCTGCCCGGTATCTGTCTTTATTCTTAGCTTTGCGGTATGTGTCATAGGCGGGCTTTGTTTTCTGGTAGGTAGTAACATTTTTAATTAGCACCGCCATATCAGCAAGCCGTTTTTCGGTTGCCTTTAAGCTGTCCGCTGCCTGTTCGCTTGCAGTCGTGATTTCCGAGATTTTGGCGGTCAAATCGGCATACTGCTCAATCTTGTGTTCAGTGAGGAAATTCAGTGTTTTTGCCGCCTGTTTCAGATTATGGATTTTCGCCCATTGCTCATAGCCTTTGCTTTCCTGTGCATTGATACAATTTTGAATATCAATCAACAGATTGATACCGCTGCGCTGCTGCTTTGGAGCTTTGACAGTGCGAGTGCGCGTTCCGCTGATACGTTCCCGTAACGTTTCCTCTGTGTAATCTACGCCGAGGGTTTTCAGACGGGTAAACCGTTCCTGTCCCGGAGCGCGACAGGAAACATATTTCCCCGGTTTTATTTCATAGCCTGCCGCCTGCAACCGGGATAGTAATTCTTCAAAACTTGATACTTGGGGAATGAGTGCGTCTACCGCAATTTTAAGCTTGCCTTTCCAACTTGTCCCTGTCTTTTCGACTTGATATTCTGCATAGCTTTTTCCTTTGCTGCCTTTCCCTGGAACGACCACAGACAGCCCGTTTTCCCGGCATAGTCTGTCACTTATATTGCGTATGCCGTAATAGCTGCGTTTGTTGGAATTGTACTTGTGGTAATCTACAAAATTCACCGCGCAAAAAATGATGTGGTTATGGATATGTTCCTTGTCAATATGCGTTGTTAAGACATACTCATGCTGTCCCTTTGTAACCGCGTCGGCAAGCTGCCGCCTGATTTCATGTGCCTTTTCATAATCGACTTCTCCCGGCGCAAAGGACTGTATCAAATGGTGGGCTAAATTGTTCCCCTTATCCAACGCCTGCGCTATGGTAAATTCAAACTCAATATCTGCCGTTTCATAGCTACACCCAAAAGAGGACACCAGTATTTTTTCGTCGGTTTTATCCGGGTTCTGGATATAGTCAAGGGCTTTACTCAACGTGCTTTTAATAGGCTTAATCTTTGTAACCGCCATATCTCTGCAAGCACCCCCTTTATTTCTTCCATAAAGTGCTGCAACAGCTATTAGGACACGCAAGCATTAAAACAACTATGGACAGATATGTTCATGTTACGGACGAGTCACTGGTAAATGCCATACGCCAATTTCAACAGGCTACGCCGCCAGTTACAAAAAAAGGGCGTAAAAAGGGCGTACAAGAAATCTAAAGAAAGGCGAAAACCCCGATAAATCAAGGGTTTTCGGACAGGTAAAAGATATCTGCTTGATACCTGCCTGACTGCGCAGGATCAGTTCAAGGCCGTCATGGATTACTTCAGAATCCCTTATTAAGATTTTGTTTGGATTGCGCTATTTGACTGTATTAAATCCGTAAAAATCAAAACCGACCATAGTGAAAGAGAAAATTTTTTCACTATGGTCGGTTTTAGAATTTAGTGGTCACTTAGGTTGCTTACTTCATCCTCAACTATTTCACTTTGAAGAAGTTTTATCTATACTCTTTCTCCGCTTATAAAGCCTTACTTTCTACTGTTTTTTTCAGAAGTTAACTCTGAATAAGATGGAAGCTTCAAGGATGCAACCCCCACCTTATTAGTAAGATACCTCACAAAGGAAGATAACCGTCGATAAGATTCTGGAACAGCCTCTTTCTTCATTGCCTCCGCAATTTCAGTTACTGTACTCTCACTCTTTTTCACATCATAAATACTTTCTTGTGTGATATGAAGTTTTATACTCTCATCCTTTGTGTAAATTGAAAGATCCAGAATAATTTTCACAAAGCTTGGTTTCTTCGGATCATCTACTCCCCCCTTAATAGAAAGTGACTGTTTTGTAGATTTGTCATCCTTTTGCTTTTCATCTTGTTTAGCCTCGGCCAATTTAAAGTCAACACAAGGCATTATACTCTTATGGTAAGATAGAATATCTTGTTTCATACACGTATACCCTCATAGCTAAGCTGAAATTGCCCGTTCTCACAATCGTACTCATTTCTGCAATCCCAGTCTTTTCCTTTTGTAATCTCTTTATCAAAAATTATTTCACATATCGATTTTCTAGGGTATTCTACTTGTGACGACACATAGCCAACAATATCAATATGATACGCCTCTCTAAAGGATGCTACAATTTTCTCAAAGAAACTTTTTTCGGCAAAATTTTGAAGTTCTTTTGCATATGCTGCAACTTGCTCAGGATATAAACAAAGCGGTGCTCCTTTTGGAAGTGCGTCACATTCCAACAACCGTTCTGCCAGAGTAGCTTCCATCGAGCTTTCTCTACCGTCCCAGTAAATTCTGTATATCCACACTTTTTGGCCCTGAACCCCCAACACTTCCTGAGGAGATTTACCATTATTTGTCATTTGTAATAGCTGTCCGATGGTAACTGGATAGATCACCCACGTTTCAAAATCTCTCATCTCTGCACAATGACAAAAATAACGGTTCCCATTTTCATCTATGCAAGCAGATAAAAGAGGTATTCCATCATATTCCAGAAAAATTTCTTCTAAATATAATTCTTTTCCAAACCGTTGTGCAAAAGATTCATCCTCAAACATCTTTTCCTTGGTCATCTTCTCCCTCCTTCAAGACCTCAAATAATGGCAGTATTTCCTTTTCTTTACTTATCGTACTAAAAATCCACCAATCACAGCGTGTCCTACGCTTTTGTTCTTTTCTCTCAATCGTGCGTTGATTATAACCTGTATCTGCTGCAATCATACCAACTGCCATCCGCGCATTAGGCGGATTACGCATTGAGTATACTCTCACTAGGTTTGCTTCTTCAAGATTCAGAAATACCGATGTGGAATATGTTCCAATATCATTTAATTGACGCTTCGTTATTTTTTTACCACGTCTTTTATAGTCGTGAAATGTTGAATCAAAGTTTTCAGCTTTAAGTTCTCCATCGTATAGGATTCGATAGACTGGCTTTACTTCCTTGGTAGTCGCACCGGCTTCAATCAGTTTTTCTTCAAAATCTTCCGGGTAGTCTTCTGGGTATTTTTCATTCACAGTCTCCACTCCAATCTGTCAAACCCCATTCTAACCTTATATTTATATAGTATATCATACCATATTGCACCCCCTTTTAGCAAGATTTTTATCACAGTATCCTTTGTTGAATCCATTAAATTTCATTTTATTATCGTTTGTTTTTATATTCTGTGATTTGACATAGGTATTATAGCAATGTACCCGAAACCTCTGAGCCGAAAGACTCAGGGGCTATTTTTATGTCTGGAGGTGAGCATTTTTGTTATTTCGCACCATCACTATCATTATTACCATCGTATTTCAAAGCGCAACAGCGCAGAAAGGAAAAAACGCAATGGATTTTTGGCCCGAAATCATCAAAGAAGTTGGAACGGTGCTGATTGATGTTCTCGTTCTGATTGCTGAAGAAATCGAAAACAATGACTAATTTGAAAAGGAGATTTTACTATGTCTGCAAATGTTGAAACTATGTTCTCTGTCCGCGAAACCCCTTGGCACGGCCTTGGCCGTATTGTCATGGATGCCCCTGCAAGCCATGAGGCATTGGAGCTGGCCGGTCTGGATTGGCAGGTCGAGAGCCGCAACATCTACTCCGGCACTGGTGCTATGATTCCCGGCTACCGTGCCAATGTCCGCAGCACCGATGATGCTGTGCTTGGTGTCGTATCTGACCGTTATCGCATCGTGCAGAACGAAGATGCATTCCAGTTCACCGATGATCTGCTGGGTGAAGGTGTCACTTATGAAACTGCTGGTTCCTTGCAGGGCGGCAAGAAGGTTTGGATGCTGGCGAAGCTGCCGGAGAAGTACATCATCGCCGGAGATGAAGTGACCCCATATCTTGTGTTCTTCAACAGTCACGATGGCAGCTCTGGTGTGAAAGTCGCCATGACCCCGGTTCGTGTTGTCTGCCAGAACACCCTGAATCTGGCTCTGGGTACAGCGAAGCGTATCTGGACTGCCCGCCATACCGAAAATGTTCTGCTCCGGGTGCAGGATGCCCGTGAGACCTTGCAGCTTGCCAACAGCTATATGGGGGAGCTGGGCAAGGGCATTCATGAGTTGACCACCATCAAGCTGTCTGACCGCAAGGTGCAGGAGTTTATCAACGAGTTCTTCCCCATCACGGAAGACTTAACCGATGGCCAGCGGAAGAACAACCTGCGCTTGCAGGAAGATTTGAAGGCTCGCTACTACAATGCACCTGATCTGGAATGGGTTGGAAAGAATGGCTGGCGGTTCGTGAACGCTGTTTCCGACTTTGCCACCCATGCAAATCCCATCCGTAAAACTCGCAACTACAACGAAAATCTATTTCTGCGTACCGCAGAGGGCAATCCCATGATCGACAAGGCTTACAAGATGGTGCTGGCAGCAGCATAAAGGAGGACGTATGAACGATGTGAGCAACCGGGCTGTCCGGGAATTTTCTGAGTTCCTGAACAGCATCGAAGCCGATTTTCCAAAGCCTACTTGCACCACGGCATACGAGATTACGATGAAAAGCACCATCGTCAGTGCCCTGATTACGCTGGACACCGAAAAGCAGATGGACGAGCGTTTCTGGAACCATCTCCGGGTGCAGCGGAATATTCTGGATTTCCTGTATACCCTGTGGCTGGACGATGACCGCACCTTGGTGGATGAGTTTTCTACTATTATTAGAGACTTGGTGGAATGTGATTTCTCCATTGTAGAAGAACACATGAAAGAGAGGTTGAATATTGCATGAAAAGGCTTGTATCTACATTGAATTTGACCAAAGAAGATTGGCTCCGTTATCGCAAATGCGGTATTACCGGCACGGATGCCGGGGCTATCCTTGGCCTGAATCCCTATCGCTCTGCATTTCAGGTGTACCACGACAAAATCAGCGATACCGTTGAAAACATCGACAATGAAGCTATGCGGCAAGGCCGTGACTTGGAGAATTATGTGGCGCAGCGCTTCACCGAGACCACCGGTCTAAAGGTGCGCCGTGCAAATGCTATCTACCAGAGCGAGGAACATCCGCTACTTCTGGCAGACTTTGATCGTCTGATCGTTGGGCAGAAAGCAGGACTGGAATGCAAAACGGTCTCACCGTTTTCTGCGGACAAGTGGGCTGATGGGAAAATCCCGGCTCATTATCTGGCGCAGGTTGACCACTACTTAGCCGTCAGCGGTTTCGACTGTTGGTATGTGGCAGCTCTGATTTTCGGCAAAGAGCTGGTGATCCACAAGATCGTGACAGATAAGCAGGTGCTTTCTGATCTCATTGATAAGGAAGAACTTTTCTGGACAAACCATATTGTGCCCCAGATTCCCCCTGCACCCAACGGTTGTGATTGTGACACCCAGCAGATCAACCAGATGTATGAGGTGGACAACCGGGACAAGACCGCTGACCTGAGTGCTCTACATGGACTTCTGGACAAGCGGCAGGAGCTTTCCGACCAAATCGAGCAGATGGAACAGGAGAAAACGGCTATCGAGCAACAGGTCAAACTGAAAATGCAGGATGCCGCCTATGGCACAGCACCGGGCTATAAGGTGTCGTGGGTGTCCTCCGAAAGCAAACGTGTGGAGTCCCAGCGTTTGCGGAAAGAGCAGCCGGATATTTTCAACCAGTACAGCAAAAATGTAAGCAGCCGCAGGTTCACCATCGTTCATGCGGCATAATTGTATGGCGGCAGAGAGCAGCTTCTCTGCTGCCTTTTTTCTTGGAGGGTTATTATGGCTACGGAAAATCCATTCGTAAAATTATTTGCTATCGACTTCAAAGATCATCTGGAAGTCAAAAAGTCCGGCAACACGGAACTGAAATATGTAAGCTGGGCGTATGCCTGGGCAGAGGTGAAGAAGCTGTATCCCACTGCCAACTATGAGGTCAAGAAATTCAACGGCCTGCCCTATGTTTATGACCCCATAACCGGATTCATGGTGTATACCACTGTCACGATTGAGGGCGTTTCGCACGAAATGTGGCTGCCTGTACTGGATGGCGCAAACAAAGCCATGAAAGCTGTGCCTTACACCTATACCACCCCGAAATGGGACTACAATCCGCAGACCCGCCGCCGTGAAAAGATCGGCATGGAAGAACGCACCGTAGAAGCAGCCCCTATGTTCGATGTGAATAAGGCTATCATGCGGTGCTTAGTGAAGAACCTTGCTATGTTCGGCCTTGGTCTCTATGTCTACGCCGGAGAGGATTTGCCGGAAGATGCTGCACCGCAGCCGGAGGCAGAACCGCAAAAGCAGCCGAAACCGAGATCCGCTAGCCCGAAGCAGGAACAGCCGCCTGTGCCCTGCATCTGTGCCCGGTGCAACCAGCCTATCAAGAGGGTCAAGCTGAAGGATGGCTCCATCATGCAGGCGGCAGAGTTTGCCGCCACCCATGAGGGAATGTGCGCTGACTGCTATAAGGCTACAAGGCTAAACGTAGCATAAGGAGAAGGAGATTTTACGATGAAAGAAGGAAAAATCAAAGTCCTTGCGCTCCTGCCAATGGAGCTGCCAAAGGAAATCGAGCTGGACAACACCCTTGAAGCCATGCAGAAATTTGTAGGCGGGCTGATCGAATGCATCACATTGAGTGACACCGGTTCAGCGGTCACACTGGTCTGCAATGATGAAGGCAAGCTGCTTGACCTGCCGCTCAATCGTCCGCTATGGGATGGAGCCGATGTTCTTGCCGGGCCGGGATTTCTGGCCGGATGTGACAACGAAGGGAATCTGACTTCTCTGCCGCAGAGTGCAATGGATTTCTACAAAGAGAAATTCAGAGCTTTTATCATTGAAATCTAAGGAGGAACACCTTATGACCTTTAATGCAATGACCGAGCACTACGAGGAGATCACGGTTTGCGGAAGGCCTGCACTGTTCACCAGCATCCGCATCAAGAGAGATACTGTCCCGGATGGCCTGTACGCCTACGATGTCCGGCACGACGATGAGTGCCGGGGCATCCCTTGTGAGATCGCGCCCTTTGTGATGGTCAACCACTGGGGCACCATTATCCTTGCGGAACCGCTGGAACTGCCGGATGATGGGCGGCGATATATTGACGAGGACACCGACTGGAACTACGCTCCTTTGGATGGCGAGGACACCGCCAATCACAAACCGTGCACTACCATTTCTGATTTTATGACTGCCTATGCCCACTAAAACTGTATTAAAAATACCGTATATTCTGTTTTGTATTAAAATCAGCCGTTTTCAGGCCATTTCAAGGTGCAAAACACAGTCTTAAAAATGTCGCTCGTTATCTTTGAGCCAGAAAGGAGACGCATGAACATCTATGGCTATTGCCGTATCTCTACGGCAAAGCAGAGCATTGACCGTCAGATCCGCAACATCAAGGCCGAGTACCCGACTGCCCATATCGTGCAGGAAGCCTATACCGGCACATCCATCTTTCGTCCGGAGTGGCCGAAGCTCTACCGAGTTCTGAGAGCAGGAGATACGGTGGTGTTCGATTCGGTGTCCCGGATGTCCAGAAATGCAGAAGAAGGTTTTGCTCTGTACGAAGACCTCTATCATAAGGGTATCCGGCTGGTGTTCTTGAAAGAACACCACATCGACACCGAGACCTACAAAAAAGCCCTGTCCGGCAGCATTGCCATGACAGGGACAAATGTGGACTTCATCTTAAAGGGCATCAACGAGTATCTGATGGCCTTGGCAAAGGAGCAGATCAAACTGGCCTTTGAGCAGTCCGAAAAAGAAGTTGCCGATCTGCACCAGCGCACCCGTGAGGGACTGTTGACCGCCCGGCTGAACGGCAAGCAGGTTGGCCGCAAAAAGGGTGTTGGATTTGAAACGAAAAAAGCCAAAGATTCTATGGTAATTATAACTGTTCTTGGCCACCAGCACAAGTGCACCCGGCAACCTTTTCTTACCCGAACATGGATTTCAGTTCACTGATTCAACAGGATGATGCGCAGATTTCCTTTCAAGCGCTTATCACACCATAAGGCAAAATGTACGCTAATTCAAGCAGATATGCTTATCATGAAGCAATCCGCTTCGCATTCAATTTTAATTTCAGGAGGAAAACACTATGAGCACTCATACCAACATCAACATGTCCACCGCTGCTTCCAATTTTGCAGCCGATCTCAACTCGGAACCGATTTCCTTTCCGAACACCGATACATCCATCAAAAAGTCCGTCCTGTTCGTGCCGCTCAATGAAAAGTGGTTGTTGACGATTCCAGAGGCTGCTGCCTATTTTGGTGTAGGGCAAAACCGCATTTCCGAGCTTGCCTTGCAGGATGGGTGCAAGTTCGTTGTGTTCGTGGGGGCTAAGAAACTCATCAAGCGGAAGAAGTTTGAGGAGTTTTTGAACGAGCAATACGCCATCTGATACCCTATAACGCCCGCTGAAGGGCTTGCATAAACTACGCCCGCATGATACAATAAAATGTGTTGTGTGGGCTCTTTTTATCTCGAAAGGAGCCACAAACATGGGCAAAAATCTTAAAGGAAAACAACTCGGAAAAGGGCTTGGTCAGCGAAAAGACGGTCTGTACTATGCCCGTTGCCGAAATTATCGCGGTGAGCGTGAGGAACGCTGCTTCAAGACCCTTCCAGAAGCCAAGAATTGGCGACAGGAACAGCTCTATCTACGCTTACACCCTGAAGGTCGGACTGTGGCATCGCCCAATATGACGGTGGACGCATGGTTCAATCAATGGGTCAAGGATGTCGTTGGCAACCGTGCTCCGAACACTGTTCGGAATTATCGGGAGCGATACGAGCACAACATTCAGCCATTCATCGGTTCTATGCTGCTGCGCGATGTCAAGCAGATCGACTGTCAGCGGATTTTGAACGCCATGGAGGACGACTACGCCGGTTCAACCATCCGGCAGACCTATATGACAATGGGTACGTTCTTCAAAAGCGCCAGAGAGAACGACCTCATTGCCAAACACCCAATGGACGGTGTCCGCTACACAAAGCCCGTTCGTGCACCTGATGATATCCATTTTTTGACCGTAGCTGAGCAGAAACAATTTTTGGATGCTGCCAAGCATTCCCATAACTACGCTCAGTATGCGCTGATTCTGGAAACAGGCTTACGCACTGGTGAAATGATCGGTCTGACATGGGATGCTATTGATTGGGAAAAGCATACTCTGACCGTCAACAAAACTTTGGAGTATCGTCACAAGCAGGGCGTGTGGCGTGCTGGCCCTCCGAAAACGGAATCCAGCTACCGCACCATTCCTCTGACCGACACCGCTTACGACATCCTGCGGGAAATCTATGACACCAGAGAATACCGCAAGGAATCGAAAGACCTGTCCACTGTCCTGACCTTTATGGATCGTAAGACTGGTCAGAAGCGGAAATTGGTTATGCGTGATTTAGTGTTCATCAACTGGCGCACCGGAATGCCCGCCAAGAACAGCTCCTATGACACTCACCTCTACAAGCTGTGCGACGATGCAGGGATCGAGCGATTCTGTATGCACGCTCTGCGCCATACATACGCTACCCGCGCCATTGAGAGCGGAATGCAGCCCAAGGTCCTGCAAAAGCTTCTGGGTCACGCCAGTATCACGACCACTATGAACCGCTATGTTCATGTAACAGACGATTCCATGAAAAAGGCCGTAGCGCAGTTCGCAAAGGCACAGGAAGCACAAAAAGGGTGAGCAAAGGGTGAGTAAATCCGATTTTCCCACCCAACGCCAAATTTAGTTTTCGTAAAAAACAACCTATATCCGTTCAATATAGCTGTTTATCATCTACATCATAAAAGGAGAAATCATAAAAATGAAATTAGGTATCGTCGGCCTGCCGAACGTCGGCAAGTCCACTCTGTTCAATGCCATCACCTCCACCAAGAACGCAGAAGCCGCAAACTATCCCTTCTGCACCATCGAGCCGAACAGCGGCATCGTAGCCGTGCCGGACAAGCGTCTGGACAAGCTGGCCGAGATCTGGCAGACCAATAAAAAGACCCCTGCCATCGTGGAGTTCGTGGATATCGCGGGCCTTGTAAAGGGTGCCAGTCAGGGCGCGGGTCTGGGCAACAAGTTCCTGGGCCACATCCGCGAGTGCGACGCCATTGTGCATGTGGTGCGCTGCTTTGACGATGACAACATCATCCATGTGGTGGAGGATGTTTCCAAGGCTGAGGCCGTGGACCCCATTGCCGACATCGATGCCATCGACTACGAGCTGATCCTGTCCGACCTTGAGGTGGTGCAGAACCGCGCAGGCCGCATGGCAAAGGCTGCCAAGAGCGGCAACAACAAGGGCGCTGCCGCCGAAGCCGCATGGCTGCAGCAGCTGGCCGACCACCTGAGCGCCGGCAAGCCTGCCCGCAGCTTTGATTTTGACGAGGGCGATGCCGAGCAGCAGACCGTGCTGCATGAAATGGGCCTGCTGAGCGCAAAGCCGGTGCTGTACGCCTGCAACGTGGGCGAGGACGACCTGATGGAGGGCATCGAAAACAACAAGTATGTCCCGCTGGTGGCCGCACGCGCCAAGGAAGAGGGCGCACGCTACATTCCCATCTGCGCCAAGACCGAGGAGGATATCGCCGACTATTCCCCCGAGGAAAAGAAGGCTTTTCTGGCTGAAATGGGCATTGAAGCCAGTGGTCTGGACAACCTCATCACTGCCAGCTATGATTTGCTGGGCCTGATCTCCTTCCTGACCGACGGCAAGAAGGAGTGCCGCGCATGGACCATCCGCAAGGGCACCAAAGCACCGCAGGCTGCCGGCAAGATCCACAGCGATTTCGAGCGCGGCTTCATCCGTGCCAGCGTCATTGGCTACAGCGATCTGGAAGCCAATAACTTCGATTATGCCGCCGTCAAGGCCAAGGGTCTGCAGCGCACCGAGGGCAAGGAGTACGTTGTCAACGATGGCGATGTGATCGAGTTCCTGTTCAACGTCTGATTTTCGGCAAAGATGTCACTTCCGGTTTCGCCCCTTCCCGTGAAAAAGTAAGTTTCAAAAGCCCGCAGGCTTTTGGAACTTACAAAATTAAAAATAAATTTCTGCTATCTATGGCCAGAGCGCACGCGTCGGCCATTTAAAATCGTAAAAGAGGTTTCCTATGATTTTCGGTATTATGGGCGCAATGCCCGATGAAGTCGATCAGCTGTGTGCAAAGCTGGAGAATGTCACCGTGGAGCCCTACGGCGGCGTGGATTACCACAAGGGCACGCTGGCCGGCAAACAGGTGGTGGTGTGCTGTGCCGGCATGGGCAAGGCCAATGCCGCCGCCACCACGCAGGTGCTCATCACAAAATTCGGCGCGGAGAAGATCATCTTTTCCGGCATCGCAGGCAATATGACCTCGAAGATCAGCATTGGCGATGTGGTCATCGGCAAGACCGTGCTGTACCACGACGCACAGCTGGACATGATCTGCCAGAACCCGCCGTTCCTCAAGGAATACACCGGCGACCCGGAGCTGATCGCTGCCGCCGAAAAAGCCTGCGCCAAAGCGGGTGTGAAGGCTCTGGTGGGCAAGATTGCCACCGGCGACCTGTTTGTGGGCGACAGTGAAACCAAGGCTGCCATTGAAGCCAAATGCGCCCCCGACTGCGTGGAGATGGAAGGTGCCGCTGTGAGCCAGATCGCCGCCAAGAACGGTGTGCCCTGCGTCATCCTGCGCGCCATGAGCGACAACGCTGACGAGGACGGCCACGAGGTGCTGGTGGTGAAAAAGTTCAGCATTGCGGAATATGTAGCCACCGCCACCCGCATCGTGGCAGCAATGGTGGAAGCGCTGTAAAAGGATCTGCCGCCATTGCGGCAATGACCCCGCCCGTCAGGCAGCTGTACCTGACGGACGGGGTCGCTTTTTTCATGCGCCGCAGCGCAGCCTTATAAGAACTGTTCCAGCTTTACCCGGCTGTCCTCCTGAAACTCCTGCAGCCTTTGGGCAAGGCGCTTTGCGCCGGGCGCGGCATTGGGGTAATCCTTCTGGGCCTTTACGCAGTCCACCACCCCCATGCCGCTGCCCTGTGTGAGCATCTCGGCCAGATTGCGGGTGGACTTATCCGTGAGGGTCTTCATACTGATGCCCATTTTGGTGTTCAGCTTTGCCATGGCGCTTTGACCCTGCGCGGTGCCGCCGCAGGCCTCGATGGCGGTGTGCGCTTCCTGATTGAGCTGGTGGTACACATTGCGCTGGCGCAGCAGCTCGGCCTTGAACTGCACATCGTCGGTCATCGGCACGATCTGTTCCAAGGTGTTCTTGCCCATCTCGGTATTCTGCACCACGGCTTCCAGCAGGTTCAGGTTGTCGTTTTTCTGGTTTTCCATACAAAAAATCCCCCTTCTGGCCTTAGTCTGCGCCAAAAGGGGGATTTTATACACTGGTTTTATTCTGCACGCATTTGATCGCCGCCGGCGTTCTGTGCCTCCCGCAGGCGTGCATCGCACAGCTCGTACAGTGCCTGCCAGTTCTTTGCAGGGACATCCTCAAGGCTCGCCACGCCGCAGCTCAGGGTAAAGGGCACCCGGCGCATCATGCCGGTGGTGGTGATGCATTCCCGGGGCATCTGCCGATACAGGTTCTGCATTTCCTCTGCCAGCTGCTTGCCGTCGGCATCCAGACAGCCCACCGCAAAGATGCTGCCGGTCAGGCGGCAGACCACGCGGGCCGCAGGGGTATCAAAGCTCTTTTTCCACTGGTTGCCCACAAAGCAGTGCAGCTGATCCATCACAGGCTGGCCGTAGGTATCCCGCAGCTTCTGGCCGTTGTCGATGCTCACCAGCGCCACAGCCGCCTTGCGGCCCTGCGCTGCACACTGTTCCAGCTTTTGGGCAAACACCGTTTCCAGATAACGGCGGTTGTACACGCCGGTAAGGAAATCGTGGTTCATATCCTCGCGGCACAGCTCCCGCTCCCGGGGTGTCATGCGCTCTTCCGGCAGCACATTGCCTGCCAGCGGTGCGCACATTTCCAGCTCCCAGCATTTGCTGTCCGCTTCCACTCTGCGGTGCAGCACACAGTCCACACGGCCATTGCGCAGCTCGTAGTCCACCCGCAGGCCATCGTCCTGCCAGCCGTCACAACGCGGCGCTTCGGTCAGGGTCACCGCCTCAAATACGGCCTGCGCTGAGCGCACAAGTTCCCGCAGATCCTGCTCGGTACATTCTTTCTTCATGTAATTTTCCCCATCATCTGCGCACGCGGCGCTCCCGTATCCCGCGTGCAGTCACCTGTTCCCCATACGTTCAGGAACCATCTGCCGCATTATGCATCCCGCGCCCGCCCTGTTTCCAGAAATGCCGGGAACGCATCAGGCAAAGAAAAATGGCATAATGCCGCTTTAGCAACATTATACCATTCAGCTTCCGATTTTACCAGCAAAACGCACAATTTTCTGCCGGAGTTTTTACATTTTCGTCAAATTGCTAAGCTCCCGCCGCTCTTCGCCTTCTGTTTATACGCGGCAGTACACACTGCACTCGTCGTGGATGGTCTTGGCCAGTGCCTTGGCGGCAAAGCCGTCAGCGGCGCGCCATGCCCAGTTTCCGCCCAGCTTGCCGGGGGTATTCAGGTGTGCTTCCGCACCCAGACCCAGCCAGTCGTACATGGGGATGATGGCCCGGTCAGCCACCGACCCCAGCGCTGCGCGCAGCAGAGCGATGCGGACATCATCGGTCCGGATGGCCGCCAGCTCCTTTGCGGTGGGCTTTACGCCGGTCAGGTGCAGGTAAGCGGCAGCGGCAGCCTTTTCCTTTTCGGAAGCGCCGTTCTCCCACCAGTCGGTCAGGGTGGTGTTATCGTGGGTGCCGGGATACACTACGCTGTTCTTGACGTGGTTGTGGGGCAGATACTCGCTGTCCCCGCCGCTGAAGGCGAACTGTAGCACCTTCATGCCCGGGAAGGTGCTGTCGGCCAGCAGCTTTCGCACGCTGGGGAACAGTTCACCCAGATCCTCGGCAATGATGGGCAGCTTGCCAAGGGCAGCTTCCAGCGCATCGAACAGCTCCATGCCGGGGCCGTTCTCCCACTTGCCGGTGCGGGCGGTGGTGCTGTCCGCCGGGATGGCCCAATAGGTATCGAAGCCGCGGAAGTGGTCGATGCGCAGCAGGTCGTAGATGCCCAGTGCGTGGCGCACCCGGCGCACCCACCACGCGTAGCCAGTCTTTTTGTGGTATTCCCAGTTGTACAGCGGGTTGCCCCACAGCTGACCGTCGGCAGAGAAGTAATCCGGCGGGCAGCCCGCCACACGGGCAAAGCCGCCGTCGGCATCCAGCTCAAACAGCGCGCCGCCCACCCATGCATCCACCGAGTCGGCAGAGACATAGATGGGGATGTCGCCCAGGATCTGCACGTCCTTTTTGTTGGCGTAGGCCTTCACTGCCTGCCACTGGGCCGCAAACTTGTACTGCACGAACTTCCAGAAGCCGATCTCCTCCTCGTTTTCGGCGGCAAAGGCAGCAAGGGCCTTCTTATCGCGCAGGCGGTAGGGGCGCTCCCACTCCACCCAGTTCTTCATGCCGTTGGCCGCTTTCAGGGCCATGTACAGGGCGTAGTCGTCCAGCCATTCCTCATTGGCGAGGGTAAAGGCATAGTAATCATCCGGGAAGTAATAGCTGCAGCCGTGCAGCCCAGCGCACTGCTTGCGCCATGCGGCGTAGGCGGTGCGCAGGACTTTAAAGCGGCTCACATACAAAGTGCCGTAGTCCACCTCTTTGGGGTCTGTGCCCCATTTTTCGGCCTTGAGCTGGGCGGCGGTGAGCAGGCCTTCTTCCTTCAAAGCGTCGAGGTCGATAAAATAGGGGTTGCCCGCAAAGGCCGAGCAGCTCTGATAGGGGCTGTCACCGTAGCCGGTGGGACTGAGCGGCAGGATCTGCCAGATCTTCTGGCCCGCTTGTGCCAGAAAATCCACAAACTTGAATGCTTCCTTGCCAAAACAGCCAATACCGTAAGGGCCGGGCAGGCTGGACACCGGCATCAGGATTCCACTTTCACGCATGCTATTACCTTCCTCATTTTTAACATTTTATGGGAATATCGTTGTTTCTTATCATAACATATCCGCAGACTATTTTCCACAGGCAAAAAACGTGGTATACTTATTTTTAAACTGGATGTGTATCCCTTTTTCGATTTTAAATAGCCTCCGCTTTCGCTCTGGCTATATTCAGCGGAATCCAGATTTTTTATTTCGCGTTTGTCGCGGCCTGCGGAACTTGTCAGGGCAAGGCCCCTCCATCTGCTGACGCAGACCGCTCGCCGCTTAAAAGCCCCACCGGGGCTTTCATTGCTGCGCAAACGCGGGCCGCTCCAAACGCATTTTCACCAGAAGGGCCGAAACCGGCAGATGCAGTAAAAGCTCTTTTGTTGTTGGCCTTTACGGCCCCTTGCGTGAAAAAGCAGAATTGGAACGACCGCAGTCGTTCCAATTCTGCAAAAATAAAAATAAATTTTCCGCTGAATATGGTCAGAGCCTGCGGCGGCCATTTTAAATCGTCAAACTGCACCCTGAACAGGAGGTACCCGCGCCATGCAGCGCACAGAAAAATATTTTGAACAGGACGCTTTCCGCACCCAGTGCGAGAGCGTCATCCTTGCCGCAGAGCCGGACGAAAAGACCGGCGGCGGGCGCATCGCACTGGACGGCACAGTGTTCTACCCGGAAGGCGGCGGTCAGCCTGCCGACCGGGGCACCCTGACCCTGCCGGACGGTGCCACGCTGAATGTGACCGATGTACACGAGCATGACGGCATCCTCTGGCACAGCGTGGACGCTCTGCCGGAAAGCGCTGTTCCCGGCACTGCCGTTTCCGGCTGCATCGACTGGGAATGGCGCTTTGACAAAATGCAGCAGCACACCGGTGAGCACATCCTTTCCGGTATCCTGCACCAGATGTTCGGGGCCGAGAACGTGGGCTTCCACATCGGTTCCGAGGCTGTGCGCATGGACACCAGCGTGCCCATTTCTGCCGAGGGCCTGCAGGCAGCCGAGCTTGCCGCCAACCGCATCGTGTGGCAGGATGTGCCGGTGCTGGTCAGCTACCCCACCCGGGAGGAGCTTGCCGCCCTTGTCTACCGCTCCAAAAAGGAGATTGAAGGGCAGGTGCGCATCGTGACCATTCCCGGTGCGGATGTCTGCGCCTGCTGCGGCACCCACACCCGCACCACCGGACAGGTGGGACAGATCAAAATTCTGGCATCCGAGAACTACAAGGGCGGCGTGCGGCTGAGCGTGGTGTGCGGAGCCCGTGCGCTGGAAGCGGCACAGGCCATGCGCGCCCGGCAGGCCGACATCGGGGCGCTGCTCTCTGCCAAGGCCGACCAGACCGCTGTGGCGGTGCATCGCGTCTACGACGAGTATACTGCGCTCAAGTTTACACACTTTGGCGTATGTTCTCAGCTGTTCGATGCACTTGCCCAGCTGGCAAACCCCGGTGAGGATGCCATCCGCACAGTGCCCGGCCTTGACCCGGACGGCCTGCACCGGCTGGCGGTGCGCCTGACCGAAGCCACCAAAGGTCTCTGCGCCGCCCTGACCCCCACCGAAAAGGGCACCGGCTACTGCATCGCGCAGGCAGACGGCGATGTGCGCGCCCTGACCAAAGCCCTGAACGCCGCCCTGAACGGACGCGGCGGCGGCAAGCCCGGCATCTGTCAGGGCAGCTGCGCCGCTGCACCGGAACAGGTGGAGGAATTTTTGCGGGAGCAAAACCGGTAAGCATCCTCGCCCTCTCCGTCTTTGCTTCGCAAAGCCACCTCTCCCAAAGGGAGAGGCTTTGGCAGTACGGAAAACCTTCCGGCTTTGCCAAGGGCTCCCCCTTTGGGACCGATTTCCCCCGGCCGGGGGAAAATGGCGAAGCCAAAAAGGGGAGCGCTGGCGCGTCAGCGCCTGAGAGGGCGAGCCACGTTAAATTTAAGGAGAACAACAAACTATGAGAATGCGTTTCAAACCCTATGCCCACGACGAGCTGATGGCAGCCGACTTCCATGTGCACGAGCCGCTGATCTGGGGCAGCAAGTGGCACGCCCAGTACGCCCGCCCGGAGCAGCCCTTTGTGCTGGAACTGGGCTGCGGCAAGGGCGGCTTCATCTCCCAGCTGGCCTGCGCCCACCCGGAAAACAACTATCTGGGCATCGATATCACCGATAAGGTGCTCATCCTCGCCAAGCGCAAGATCGAAGCCGCCTATCAGGCTGCAGGCCGCCCCATCGACAACGTGAAGATCATGAGCACCGACATCGAGCGCATCAAGGGGGTCATTACCGCCGAGGATACGGTCAGCCGCATCTACATCAACTTCTGCAACCCGTGGAGCAAGAACGGCTCTTCCCACAAGCACCGCCTCACCTACCCGCGCCAGCTCATCAACTACCGCGAGTTCCTCAAGGACGGCGGCGAGATCTACTTCAAGACCGACGACGATGATCTGTTCCGCGACAGTCTGGAATACTTCCCCGCTTCCGGCTACGACATCGAGTGGATGACCTTTGACCTCCATGAGAACGAGCCGGAGTGGAACATCCGCACCGAACACGAGGGCATGTTCACCGAAATGGGCATCAAGATCAAGGCCCTGATCGCCCGCAAGGACCCGGACCCTGCCAGCGTGACTTGGATCGAGCCGAAGATTCTCAAGCGTCAGGCCCGCGAAGCCGCCGAGGCCGAGGCTGCTGCCAAGACTGCACAGGAAGGCGAAGACAATGAATGATCCCTGCGAGATCTGCCTGAACAATGTGCAGGATGAGTACGGCAGCTGGTACTGTGCTCAGGGCGGCTGTCTGGACGAGGACGAGATGGCCCGCTATCTTTCCCGCAGCACGGCTGCCTGCCCGTTCTTTGAGCCGGGCGATGAATACAAGATCGTACAAAAACAGAACTGACCTGCACAGCAGCATGATTCTCACAGGAGGTGTTTTATGCTCAACTTTCTCACGACCACCACAATGTGCGGCTTTTCGCTGTACCATGTGCTGGCCTTCTTCCTCATTTATTCCTGCACCGGCTGGTGTCTGGAGGTCATCTTTGCCGCCGCCACCACCGGTCAGCTGGTGAACCGCGGCTTTCTCAACGGCCCGGTGTGCCCCATTTACGGCTTCGGCATGGTCATCGTGCTGTTCGCCCTGACCCCTCTGCAGGGCAGCGTCCTGCTGCTGTACATCGGCGGTGTCATCCTGCCCAGTGCGCTGGAACTGGTAGGCGGCTGGGCACTGTATAAGCTCTATCACACCCGCTGGTGGGACTACAGCGACTTTCCCTTCAACATTGGCGGCTATATCTGTCTGGAATTCAGCCTGCTGTGGGGCGTGGGCACGCTGGTGGTCATGCGCATCGTCCACCCGGTCGTCGCCGGTCTTGTGGATATGGTCCCGCCCTTTGTGGGCTTTGTCGTTATGTGTGTGCTCTATGCGGTCTACGCGGCAGACGTAGTCGTTACGGCCTTTGCCGCCTCCGGTCTGGCCAAGACGCTGGATGCCATGGAGCAGCTGGCTGACAGTATCCATGCCGTCAGCGATGCCATGACCCAGCTGCTGGGCACCACCACCCTGAACGCCGACCAGAAGCTGGACGAGCAGCGCCTGCAGTTCAAGCTTGCCGCCGCCGAGGCCCGCGAAGCCGCACCGGAAAAGCGTGCCCTGCGTGAAACGCTGGCCGCCGTCCGTGCCAAGACCGCTGAGGCCCGCGAGGCGGCAAAGCATGCTTCCGAGATCGCCAAGCTCAACACGGCCGAAGCCGCCAAGGCTGCACAGCTGGCCGCCAAGGGCACGATAGAGCGCGCTGCCGAGCTGCTGCGTCTGGAACAGCTGGCCGAGGAGCTGCAGGCCCGCAGCGATGAAATGCAGGCCCAGCTGCTGCGCACCCCCCGCATCGTTGGCCCGCGCCGTATGCTGCGCGCCTTCCCCGGCCTGAAGCATGGCGTAAAAAAGACCACCCTCAAGGCCCTGCGCCTTGGTCTTGCCCGCCGGGAAAGCCCTGAAGAAGAACCGAAGAAAAACGGCTCCGACACCCGCAAGGATGCCTGAGACCGCTGCCCAAAAGACCGCTGCACAGGAATGCAGCGGTCTTTTTATGCCCCGCCTTCCGGACCCGTCCGGCGTTCCGTTCTTTTTTGCCGCAAAGTTTTAAATATCTATTTTCAAAGGTTTAAAATCGTGCTATACTGTTTTATAGAATGCCACATTTTGTCGAAAACATCCAACAGCGAGGGATTTATCATGTTCGAAGAACTGAAGTTGAATGAAAATGTCGGCGCACCGCAACCCGATGCACTTGCACAGATCGCTCGCAAAGACGACTTCCTGCAGCAGCTGCAGGAGTTTCTGGCGCAGCACAAAGGCGAGAACTGGTGTGTTGCCGCCATCGATATCGAGCATTTTAAACTGTATACCGAGCTGTACGGTTCTCAGCAGGCGCACAGCCTGCTGCTGTCTCTTACAGCCCTTCTGCTGGAGCACAGCAAGGCGACCGGTTCTCCGGTGGGCTACCTCGGCAGCGACGATTTTGTGCTCTGCCTGCCGGATGACAAAGAACAGCAGCTGGCCATCATCAGCCATCTGCAGACCTGCGTGAACGACTACAGGCAGGGCGTTACCTCCTTCTTGTCTTTTGGTGTGTGCCCTGTGGCCGAGCATCCAGATGCTGACGCACAAACCCTGTGCAGCTATGCACAGATCGCATCGGTAGACCCCAGCCCGGCCGTAGGCGGGATGCACCGCTTTACTCCGGCCATGCTCAGCCGTCTCAAGAAGCAGCGTCAGCTGCTGAGCGAGCTGGAGCTCGCCCTGAAAAATCACGAGTTCTGCTTCTTTCTGCAGCCCAAGTGCAACAGCATGACCCGCGCCATCGTGGGCATGGAAGCACTGGTGCGCTGGAACCATCCCACCCGCGGCTGCGTGCCCCCGGCCGAGTTCATGCCCCTGCTGGAAAGCACCGGCCTTGTGACCCAGCTGGATCAGTACATCTGGGAGTCTGTCTGCAAGACCCTGCACAAGTGGCAGGAGAGCGGCAGCAATCTTGTGCCTGTATCTGTGAACGTTTCTGTGGTGGATATCGTCAATCTGGATGTGCCGCAGATCTTCTCCAACCTTGTGGAAAAGTATCAGCTGGAGCCAAAGCTCCTGCTGGCCGAGATCACCGAGACCATGCTGGCCGAAAACGCTTCTCTGATGGAAAACACCATCCAGGGCCTGCACCGCAAAGGTTTCTCTGTGATGATGGACGACTTTGGCAGCGGCTATTCTTCGCTGAATATGCTCAAGGACACCAACGTGGATGCCATCAAGCTGGACATGAAGCTCATCGACATGAACCAGCAAAACCGCAGCAAGGGCGTGCAGATCGTGGAATCGGTGGTGGATATGGCCCACCGCCTGAATCTGCCCATCATCGCCGAAGGCGTGGAAACGCCGGAGCAGGTCTCCATGCTGCAGGCCGCCGACTGCCTGTATACGCAGGGCTATTATTTCTACAAGCCCATGCCGGTGGAGAACGCCGAGGCCCTGCTGGCCCAGCCCAACAGCGAGGATTACTGGGATATGCGCCGCGACCTGATGCGCCGTGACCGCCGGGTCCCCATCTCCAACAGCGAGCAGACCGCACTGGCGCTGCAGGCCTACCAGATCTTTGCGGACAATGTGCTGGAGCTTTCTCTGCTGAACCTTTCCACCGGCGAATACCGGGTCATCAAGCGGGACCCGCGCCTGCCCGGTGCGGGTTCGGACACTGAGGAGGACTTTGCCGCTTACTGTGAGCGCATGGTGACGAATAAGGTGATCCACCCGGACGACGCGGAGATGTTCACCGACCAGACCGATCTGGAGACCCTGCGCTCCGCTGTTTTCAGCACCCAGCAGCCGGAGGCCTACCGCTTCCGCAAAAACGTGTCCGGTCAGTTCGTGTGGATCACCATGGAATTTCTGCCCTGCCGCAACTGCTGCGCCCAGAACCCCTGGGCCACCGTGGTGGTGCGTGAGGATGCACAGGCCGACCATCTCAGCGAGGAGCTGGACTTCTCCTACAGCCACGACACCCTGACCGGCCTGCTGAACCGCAGCCTCTTTGAGACCGATCTGCGGACGCTGCAGTCCAGCGAATACGACTCCATGGTGTGCACCTACATCGACGTGGTGGGCCTGCACGAGATCAATAACCATCTGGGCCACCGCAGCGGCGATGCCATGCTCTGCTGCATTTCCAATGCGGCCCGCAAGTTCTTTGCTTCCAGCCGCATCTACCGCATCGGCGGTGACGAATTCGTGATCCTCACCCCGAATCAGCCGCCCTACAGTGTGTGGGTGTCTGTGGACAGGATGCGTGCTTTCCTGCGCGAGAAGGAGTACGAGATCTCGGTGGGCATCCAGAACACCAACGACCTGCACCGGCTGGACGATGCCATGAATCAGGCCGAAGCTGCCATGCGGCAGGACAAGCAGGCCTATTACGCCCGCAACGGCCAGGAGCGCCAGCTGCGGGGCCTGAACGAGAAGCTGGAGCAGACTCTGACCGAAAAGCGGGATGCCGAACATTTCCTGCGGGTCCTTGCCCCCAAGTACCAGAGCGTGTTCGTTGTGGATCTGAAGACCGACCGTATGCGCGGCGTGATCGTCCCGGACTATTTCCAGAAAATTCTGGATGTCTCCGGCGGCTCTTATATCGCCGTTCTGCAGCAGTACCGTGATACGCTGGTGGAGCCCGCCTGCCGCGAGAGTCTGGCAGACCTGCTGGATTACAACTATATCCGCAGCAAGGTCCTGACCGGTGACATCGTGGAGCGCACCTATAAAAAGACCGACGGCACCACCTTCTGCGTCAAGGTGACACCCTATTCCAAGAGCGGAACGCACATTGATGAGACCATCTGGATCTTCTCCTGTGAGGATGCAGCTCTTACCCCCCCCAGACGAAATAAGTGACTAAAGAAAAAGAGACGGCCGATTTGAACGATCAGCCGTCTCTTTTTTAGTTTATGCCCACAAATTCTCCGGGTACTGGCCCCCTGCCGTTTTGCGGGCGATGGCTTCCACCACCAGCGGCTTGTCCTCACGGTAGGTAACGCCGTACCATTTATCCGTGCTGCGCAGCACCTGAATTTTTGCCTTGCCCTCTTCGATCAGCTCCGTGACCACCAGCGGCAGGAAATACTCACACTTGAGCGGGTTTTTAGGCAGATTTTCGGTCAGCCAGCCCGCAAAGCGCTGCTCGGCTTCGTCCAGAAAGCTTTTGCCAAAGCCCCACAGGTTCATACTCACCGGGGTATCGCCGGGCAGGTCGGTCCAGCTTGCGCCGCCGTCCTCGGTGAAGTGTACGCCGTTTTCGTACGTTTCAATGCGGGTGCGTTCGGTCACACTGTGCAGGGTGCCGTCGGGTTCGGTCACGCATACGCCGCGGGCCACGCTGCCATTCTCGGAGACAGTGTTCCGGAGCAGGTAGCTTACCATGCAGTAATCGTAATAGCTTCCGTCCTCGTGGGTGGACAGGTAATCATACATCACCCGGAAGGCCTCCGGGCCGTAATAATCATCGGCATTGATGACTGCAAACGGGCCGTCGATGAGGTCCTTTGCAGCCAGAACGGCGTGGCAGGTGCCCCAGGGCTTGACACGGCCCTCCGGCACGGCAAAGCCTGCGGGCAGCTCATCCAGCTGCTGGAAGGCATATTTCACGTTCATGGCCTTGGATACACGCTCGCCGATCGCTGCCTTGAAAGCATCCTCGATCTCATGCTTGATAACAAAGATCACCGTCTCAAAGCCTGCGCGGCGGGCATCGTAAAGGGAATAATCCACGATCACCTGACCGTTCGGCCCCACCGGGTCGATCTGCTTCATGCCGCCGTAGCGGCTGCCCATGCCAGCCGCCATGACCACCAGTACCGGTTTGTTCATATAAGGTTCCTCCCCCTGTTCAGGCCGCAACTGCGGCAGAATATTTATTGTCTCATTATACTCCATTTTGGACAGAAAAACAATTTGAAATGGCTCCGCTGTGCCATTATTCCAGCTTATTTTTACCGTGCTCGCCCTCTCAGGCGCTAACGCGCCAGATTCCCTCTTTTGTCGCTGCACGACATCTTCCCCCGGCGCGGGGGAAGTCTTTCCTCAAAGGGGGAGCCTCTGGCGGAACCGCATACTTTGCGTGGATTGCCAAGGCCTCTCACTTTGGGAGAGGTGGCATTGCGCAAGCAATGACGGAGAGGGCGAGGTTGCCGACCTTCTGCAAGTCAAAATTTCCAAAATATGCAATTTATTCTTGCAAAAGTATTGTTTTTGCCATATAAATATTGTATAATGGCAACATCAATGCAGGTTTTACCTGCCAAAAAGCGCCTTTTAGTGAAAGTAAAGCTTTCCAATACGACCAAGAAAGAGGTATTTTATCATGAATGAAGCCGTTACCAAGCGCTTTCTGCTGTATTTCCGCCTGATGCTTCTGGTGTGGATCCTGATCGCCAATGCCATCATCCATGTGACCGGCCTGGAGTACAGCTGGCTGATCTTCCTGAGCAATATCATGATGTTCACGCTGGAAGGCGATGTGAAGGATCGCTTCGTCACCGTTGAGCTGGGTGGTCTTGTAGGCCTGATCCTCACTGTGATCGCTCTGCTTTCCATCACGGCCCTGACCCCGGTGCTGGGCGGCTTCTTCGGCTTCCTCATCCCGCTGGCCGTGGTGCTGTTCATCCTCATCATCCTGCACCCCTACGCACCCAAGGTGCTGAACAACGTGGGCTTTGCCTACCTGACTGTGGCCTGCATCGACACCACCGCTCTGGCCACCCACCTGCCCCAGTTCTTCATCACCTTCATCGTGGGTTCGATCCTCTTCAACGGCGTGTGCGTGCTGTTGATGAAGCCCGCCAAAGCTCTGGCCGTCAAGAGCGTCCAGAAGGAAAACGCCTGATTTCCTTTTTATAAAGCATCCAACGCCAAAGGCCGCTGTTTCCATTTGAGCAGCGGCCTTTGGCGTTTCGCTGCAGCAAAAAAAAGCGCCGCTCTCCCCTGCCGGGAAAGCGGCGCTTTGTGTTTTGCAGTGTCTGCTTACAGGCTGCGGTTGCGGATCTCGGCAATCACCTTTGCGATGAATGCATCCAGCTCCATCGTGGTGGTCTCGCCCTTGCGGTCACGCACAGAGATGTTGCCTGCCTCGGCTTCCTTGGCACCCAGAACCAGCATATAAGGCACACGGTCCACCTGCTGTGCCTCGCGGATCTTGTAGCCGATCTTCTGGTTGTCGTCGTCCAGCACAACACGGACACCGGCTTCTACCAGCTTTTCGGTCACGCCCTCGGCGTAGTCCAGCGTCTTTTCGGAGACGGGCAGCACCTTGACCTGCGTGGGAGCCAGCCAGGTGGGGAACTTGCCCTTGGTCTCTTCGATCAGGTAAGCCATGAAGCGGTCCAGAGAGCCCAGGATGGCGCGGTGCAGCACCACGGGGGTCTTTTCGGTGCCGTCCTTGTCCACGTAGGTCAGGTGGAACTTTGCGGGCAGGCAGAAGTCCAGCTGGCAGGTGGACAGGGTGTACTCGGCACCCACAGCGGGCTTGACGTTCACGTCCAGCTTGGGGCCGTAGAAGGCAGCCTCGCCGATCTCCTCGGTGAAGTGGATGCCCAGCTCGGTCAGCACTTCGCGCAGGGCCTGCTCTGCATGGTTCCACATGGCATCATCGTCGTGGTACTTCTTCTTATCGGCAGGATCACGCAGGCTCAGCACGCAGCGGTAATCGGTAATGTTGAAGTCCTTGTACACCTCAAAGATCAGGTCGCACACGTTTGCGACCTCGCTCTTGATCTGCTCCGGGGTGCAGAACAGGTGAGCATCGTTCTGGCAGAAGTGACGGCCGCGCTCGATGCCCTTCAGGGTGCCGGAGGACTCGTAACGGAAATCGTGGGCGATCTCACCGATGCGCATGGGCAGGTCACGGTAAGAATGGGGACGATTTGCGTAGATCATCATGTGGTGGGGGCAGTTCATCGGGCGCAGAACATAGCTCTCGCCCTCCATCTCCATGGCGGGGAACATGTTCTCACGGTAGTGATCCCAGTGACCGGAGGTCTTATACAGGTTCACAGTGCCGATGCAGGGAGTCATAACGTGCAGGTAGCCGCGTGCACGCTCCTTCTCCTTGATATAGTTCTCCAGCTCCTGCCAGACGGTGTAGCCTGCGGGCAGGAACATGGGCAGGCCGCGGCCCACCAGATCGTCGGTCATGAACAGGCCCATTTCCTTGCCGATCTTGCGGTGATCGCGCTCACGGGCCTCCTGCTGCTCCTTCTCCCATGCATCCAGCTCTTCCTGATTGCGGAAGGCCACGCCATTGATGCGGGTGAGCATCTTGTTTTCCTTGTCGTTCTTCCAGTATGCGCCAGACTGCTGGGTGATCTTGAAGGCCTTCAGCGCCTTGGTGTAGGTCAGGTGGGGTCCGATGCACATATCCACGTACTCGCCCTGCTGGAAGAAGCTGAACTCGGTCTCATCGGCCAGATCCGCCATGTGCTCGATCTTGTAGTTCTCCTTGCGCTCTTCCATCAGCTTCACGGCCTCGGCGCGGGGCAGGATGAAGGGCTTGATGGGCAAATTCTCCTTGACGATCTTGCGCATCTCTTTTTCGATGTTTGCCAGATCCTCGTCGCTGAGCTTCTGGTCGCCCAGATCGACGTCGTAGTAGAAGCCGTTCTCGGTGGCAGGGCCGAAAGCAAAGTCAGCCTGCGGATACAGGCGCTTGATGGCCTGCGCCATGATGTGGGCTGCGGTGTGACGGATAACGTGCAGTTCCTGATCCTGCGGGCACTCGTCCACATGACCGTCCTTATAGATGATCTTCATAATGTTTGCTCCTTTGACAGATAAAGTAAAACAAAAAAGCGCTTCATCCCGCACACTTACTCACGGGATGAAGCGCCTGAAAAAATCAGAAACGTTCCACGGTTCCACCCGAATTGCGTGCTTTTCTGCACGCCACTCGCTGTGCTGTAACGGGCGCACCCGGCAGAGGTTCTCCTCTGCGCTCTGCGGTGGTAGAGCTCCGGCACATGACAGGCTGCTTGCAGCGCCCTTGCGGGGCAGCCCTCTCTGCATCATGGAGATTGGAACTCAGTTTGTCCGCATCATCGCTTTTACAGGATGAAACTACGCTGATTGTAGCACGCTCCGGGTCAAAAATCAAGTGAAAGATGCAGAAAATCAAAATTTTCCGCGCAGGGTTGACTTTTTTGTGCAGCCGCATATAATAAGGGTAGAGAAAGTTGATTGAGATTGCAATCTTGCATCGGCTCACCAAAAGCGAACCCCCTCGGAGTTGCCGCTCCAAGGGGGTTCTTTTGTGCTTACTTGCCCTTATGGTGGTTGTTAAGCCACTTGCACAGGTAATATGCCGTCACCTGTGCTGCAACAGCCACGAGAAAGTCGACTAAAATTGCAGGCATCCGCTTCACCTCCCCCTGTTGCCAGATTGGGGAAAGGGCAGCGCATCCAGTATAACACAAACAGCTGCCGTGTGCAATTTTCGACACACGGCAGCTGTTGTTTTTGCTCTGGCAGGCCAAAGGCCCCGCTCCTTTGTGCGCAGAAGCGGGGCCTTTGATCTGGTTGCCATTAGAGATTTCGGATCGGAGCTTTACTCCACATCCTGCAGGGCGGCAAAGTCCTCTTCGCCGGTGCGGATCTTGACCACGCGGGTCACGTTGTACACAAAGATCTTGCCGTCGCCGATGTGTCCGGTGTACAGTGCCTTCTTGGCGGCCTCCACCACAGCGTCCACGCTGATCTTGGAGACGATCACCTCCACCTTGATCTTCGGCAGCAGGGTGGTATCCACAGGCACGCCGCGGTACTTCTCGGAAGTACCCTTCTGGATGCCACAGCCCATCACCTGAGTGACGGTCATGCCGGTAACGCCCAGATCGTTGAGGGCAGTCTTGAGCTGATCGAACTTGGAAAGCTTTGCAATGATGGACACCTTGTGCATACCGGTGTCGTACACGCCATCGTGGATCACGGGCGAAGGCTCGCGCACCACAGGAACGGCAGCGCTGATTTGCTTGTCGGTGGCCTTGGTCACATCGTCCTCGCCGAGGTCGGTGTTCTCGTTGGGCACCATGGCAGCAGAGTTTGCATCGGAGATGGAGAAACCAGCGTAAGCGGATGCCAGACCATGCTCGTGGATATCCAGACCGTCGATCTCCACCTCTGCGGGAACGCGCAGGCCGATGAACTTATCGATGAGCTTGAAGATAATGAACATCACAACGACAACGTAGATGTCAACGGTAACGAGGCCCAGCAGCTGGGTGCCCAGCTGTGCCAGACCGCCGCCGTAGAAGAGACCTGCGTGCTCGGTGTTGGCACCGGTGGAGAACAGGCCCACCGCAATGGTGCCCCACACGCCGTTTGCAAAGTGGACGGAAACTGCACCAACAGGGTCATCCACCTTGGCGATGTTATCGAAGAACTCAACGCTCAGAACAACGAGCAAGCCGGCCACAAAGCCGATGAAGAATGCGCCGAACGGAGAAACGGTATCGCAGCCTGCAGTGATCGCCACCAGACCGGCCAGAGAACCGTTCAGGGTCATGGAGACATCGGGCTTGCCGTAGCGCAGCCATGTAAAAATCATGGTCACACAGGTGGCAACGGCTGCAGCAAGGTTGGTATTGAAGCAGACCAGACCGGTCATGGTCATGGCCTCGTCGGTGGCAAGGCTCAGAGAAGAACCGCCGTTGAAGCCGAACCAGCAGAACCACAGGATGAACACGCCCAGAGCACCGGCGGTCAGGTTGTGGCCGGGAATGGCGTGAGGCTTGCCGTTCTTGTCGTACTTGCCAATGCGGGGACCCAGCATCCATGCGCCCAGCAGAGCGATGACACCGCCCACATTGTGGACTGCTGCAGAGCCTGCAAAGTCATGGAAGCCCATGCTCTGCAGCCAGCCGCCGCCCCACATCCAGTGGCCGCAGATGGGGTAGACCACCAGCGAGATCGCAGCAGAATAAACGCAGTAAGCCTTGAAGTTGGTGCGCTCGGCCATGGAGCCGGAAACGATGGTGGCAGCCGTTGCGCAGAACACGGTCTGGAACACGATGTAGACCCACAGCGGGATATCCAGACCCAGATGGCTGTAATCGCCCTGAATGAACGGGTCGAAGCCGCCGATCAGTGCGCCGGTGCCGCCGAACATCAGGCCAAAGCCGATGATCCAGTAGCACGGGGTGCCGATGCAGAAGTCCATCATATTCTTCATCAGAATATTACCGGTGTTCTTGGCGCGGGTGAAACCGGCTTCGCACAAGGCGAAGCCCGCCTGCATAAAGTAGACGAGGAACGCTCCCACGAGCGTCCAACAGGTGTTGATGGAGCTGAACATAACTTTTCATACCTCCCACGAATGTGATGCCGCAAGGCCACCAGAACCTTTTGGCGTGTGCGGTGTTCCCCGTGCCGATCGCACGCAGGAACGCTTCATTTGCACTCAGGAGACCCTCTATCTTCCCCCGAGCGGCAATATCCCCGAAAACACAAAAGGCGCTGGCGGAATCTCTTCCGTCAGCGCCTTTGCTTTCGATGGCAAGAGTATAGTCCCTTTGTGCAAAAGTGTCAAGGGCTCATGTCAAGGTTTTACGTTTTTCACAACGCAAAGAAAGTTATCACGGCAAAAGTTTGGCAAAACTCTGTTTTCAGCTGCGCACTAGTCATTCTTTTCCGCTTCTGTGTCGTTTTCCGCTTTTTTGCGGCCGGAGCGGTGTCCGCCCTGCATTTCCCAGTGCAGCATCAAGCTCATCATGGCGCGCAGTGCAAAGGTAGCAGCCAGTGGCACCACCGACTCCAGATTCTGCAAAAGGAAGGTCTTTGCGATCTCCGCCGACATCAGGAATTCCAGCGCCGTGGTCAGGCCGCTGCTCATCTCGTGGTGGAAATCATGGTGGTCATGGAAGAAGGTCGCCCGCACATAGTGGTAGGTGGCCTTGATAAGACTGGTGACGATGATGAACAGACCGATCACTTCGGCAAGGCCCGCGATCATGGGCACTGCGGTCTCCAGAAAGCCTTCCAGTCCATGGGTAATGCCTGCGTTCAGATGATAAAGCCAGCCCATAGCAGCATCCTCTTACAGCAGCGTCTTGACGTATGCTGCCAGCTCCTCGTCCTTGCAGGAGGCGAAGAACAGCTCGCTGAACTTTGCACCGGCCACAGCGCCCTTCAGCAGGTTCTGATCGATGCTCTTCAGGCACTCGATCAGCGGCTTGAAGGTAGCGGCACGCACGCCGTCCAGGATCTTCTTGTTGCGCTGCTCAGGCTCCACGCGCTCCTTGGGGTAGCCCTGACCGTGGCCGAAGCCGAACAGTTTCTCGAAGCAGTACTCAAGGTTCAGCTCACCGCCCCAGCCGAAGCCCTTGGCAAACGGCATGGCAACGGCGTTGCCGTCGTTGACGTGGGCAAAGGTGTAGGCATCCACAGGGTCCTCCACATGGCCGCAGATCACGCCGGGGAAGCTGTTCAGGGCCAGCATGGCACCCTCGCCGGTGCCGCAGCCGGTGATGACATAATCGGCTGCGCCGCTGTTCAGCAGGATGGCAGCCAGAATGCCGCACTGCACATAGGTCAGCTGGGCAGCATCGTCGGCAGCGTACATGCCGTAGTTGACCACCTCGTGGCCCATGGGTTCCACTACCTTTTTCAGGGCAGTTTCAATGATGCCGTTCTTTGCGGCCTGACTGTTCTCGTTGATGAGTGCAATTTTCATGGGTTTATGATTCTCCTTCTTATTTTTCTTCCCTGCAGATGCAGGTGTTATACAAAGTCCTCCCGCATGGGGGTAAAGAAGTCCAGCATCACGCCGCCTTCCAGACACACACAGCCGTGCATCACGCCGTCCTGCTTGAGCAGGGTGTCGCCGGGGCCCACCTCGCGGGTCTCGTCGCCGATGGTAAAGCGGTAGCGGCCGGAAACGATGTAGGTGACCTGCGTGTGCGGGTGGCAGTGCATGGCACCCACACCGCCGGTCTCAAAGGTATTTTCCACGCACATCGCATCCTTGCTGTAGGCCAGAATGCGGCGCTTTACGCCCTTGCCGCATACCTCCGGCTCGATCTCGGCATGGGGCACCCATACTGCGTCTTTATGCTGTTTTTCCATTATAACACAACATCCTTTCCCATACAAATACAAAAAGCGGCAGCCAGCAGGCAAAGCCTGCCCGGCTGCCGCCGTGCTCAGTCCTTTGGGAGATCCTCAGCCATTACTGGGGCTGCTTGCCGATGTAAGCCAGAATGCCGCCATCGACGTACAGGATCAGGCCATTGACAAAGTCAGAAGCCTCGGATGCCAGGAAGACAGCAGGTCCGCCCAGGTCCTCTGCCTCGCCCCAGCGGCCTGCGGGGGTCTTGGCAACGATGAACTGGTCGAAGGGATGACGGCTGCCGTCGGGCTGGATCTCGCGCAGAGGTGCGGTCTGCGGGGTAGCGATGTAGCCGGGTCCAATGCCGTTGCACTGGATGTTGTATGCGCCGTACTCAGAAGCGATGTTCTTGGTGAGCATCTTCAGGCCGCCCTTGGCTGCAGCGTAGGCGGAGACGGTCTCACGGCCCAGCTCGCTCATCATGGAGCAGATGTTGATGATCTTGCCGCCGCCCTGTGCGATCATGTCGGGGATGATGGCCTTTGCCACGATGAAGGGAGCGTTCAGGTCAACATCGATGACCTGACGGAACTGAGCAGCGCTCATCTCGGTCATGGGGATGCGCTTGATGATACCGGCGTTGTTGACCAGAATGTTGATGTGGCCAACTTCCTCGGTGATCTTTGCCACCATGGCGTTGACGGCATCCTCATCGGTCACGTCGCAGACGTAGCCGTGAGCCTTGATGCCTGCTTCTGCGTAAGCAGCGATGCCCTTATCCACCAGCTCCTGCTTGATGTCGTTGAACACGATGGTAGCGCCATTGGCTGCCATTGCCTTTGCAATTGCCATGCCAATGCCGTAGGATGCGCCGGTGATCAGCGCGACCTTGCCGGTCAGATCAAAAGATTTGGGAGTGCACTGTGCCATAATAGAGTCCTCCAATCAAATTGTTCCTTTGCGGGGAAGCCCCGTTTTTGCTCTGCAGGACGCTCAAAAAGCCGAACTCTCGATTTTAGCGTCCTTCTTGTATACAGGGTAACATTCTTTTTGGGCTCTGTCAAGGCATTTTCTTCTGCATTTTTGCTGTATTTTTAATTTTCCGGGAAATTTTTTCGTGAAAAGTCGTGCAAAGCTGCAAAAAACCGGTTTTTTCTTGTATACACGGTTTCAGTCATTAGCAGTGCGCACAATTTCGGCGGAAAAATTTGGGCTTGTTGACAAGAGCCATATTAAGCCATCCAGAATATCATCCCAGCTTCTTTTTCTGCTGCCGTGCCACAATGGGCATCAGCAAGGAGGCAGGCAGCAGCTTCTGCGCCGTGGTGCATGCCCGCATAAAGGCCGAGGGCACGATGATGATCCTGCGGTGCATCATGCCGTGCATGGCTTCCTGTACGCAGAACTCCGGCGTGATGCCCTTGAGGGCAAACACCACCCCTGCCCGGTCGTTGAACTCGGTATCCACCGGCCCCGGGCAGAGTGCACACACATAGACCGGGCTGTGCAGCTCCTGCAGCTCCCGGGCAACGCCCCGGGTCAGGCTGACCACATAGGCCTTGCTGGCATAGTAGCCCGCCATATAGGGCCCGCCGGGCAGCAGCCCCGCCGAGGATGCCACGTTCAGGATGGTGCCGCCGCCTGCCGCGTGCATCCTGCGCACCACAAAGCGGAACAGCCGCGCCATGGCTTCCACATTCACCCGGATCATTTCCTCTTCCCGGGCGTCGTCGGTCTCCAGATAGCTGCCGCACACGCCAAAGCCCGCGTTGTTGATAAAGATATCAATGGTCTCCCCCTCCAGCTCCTTGAAAAGGCGCTGGCAGTCCTCTTCCTTTGCAAGATCGGCAGGCAGGATGCGGCAGGGCGTGCCCAGTTTTGCGGCCAGCGCTTCCAGCCGGTCGGTGCGGCGGGCAGTCAGGATGAGCCGGCAGCCCAGCTTTGCATAGCGGCGTGCAAACTCCTGCCCGATGCCGGAGCTTGCGCCAGTGATCCAGATGGTCTTTTGCATGGTGATTTTCCTTTTTCCTCTCGCCCCCAGAGCGGGGGCTTTCTGTACTTATTGCCCCTATTTTAACACAGTTTGACCGCATTTTCTATGCAATTTTCGTAAACTATAAAAAGAGTGTCCGGAACGCCTGCGGCATCCCGGACACTCTCATAGATTTTATTTCAACAGGTTGTCGTTGTCGAAGTAATCGATCCGCATGGACTTGCGCACCTCGGCCAGCGTGGCGGCGGCAGTCTTTTCCGCGTAGGCGCTGCCCTCCTTCAGGATCTCCACCACCTCGGGCAGGCGCTGCTCCCACTCCTTGCGGCGGGTGCGGATGGGCTCCAGCTCGGCCTGCATGACGCTGTTCAGGAACTTTTTCACCTTCACGTCGCCCAGACCGCCGCGCTGGTAGTGCGCCTTCACCTCGTCGAGGTTCTGGTATTCCGGCCAGAACTCTGCAAAGTGCTCCGGACGGCAGAAGGCGTCCAGATAGATGAACACCGGGTTGCCCTCCACCTTGCCGGGGTCCTGCACACGCAGGTGGTTGGGGTCGGTGTACATGGACATGACCTTCTTTTTGATGTCCTCCGGTTCCTCGGACAGGTAGATGCAATTGCCGAGGCTCTTGCTCATCTTGGCCTTGCCGTCGGTGCCGGGCAGGCGCAGGCAGGCGGCGTTCTGGGGCAGCACGATCTCCGGCTCGGTCAGGGTATCGCCGTAAACGGCGTTGAATTTGCGCACGATCTCGCAGCACTGCTCGATCATGGGCTTCTGGTCCTCACCGGCAGGCACGGTGGTGGCGTGGAAAGCGGTGATGTCCGCCGCCTGACTGATGGGGTAGCAGAAGAAGCCCACCGGGATGCTGGTCTCAAAGTTGCGCATATGGATCTCGCTCTTGACGGTGGGGTTGCGCTGCAGGCGGCTCACGGTGACGAGGTTCATATAGTAGAAGCTCAGCTCAGTCAATTCCGGCACCATGGACTGGATGAAAATATGGGTCTTGGCGGGGTCGATGCCGCAGGCCAGATAATCCAGCGCCACCTGCAGGATGTTCTGGCGCACCTTTTCCGGGTTGTCGGCGTTATCGGTCAGGGCCTGCGCATCGGCGATCATAACGTAGATCTCATCGTACTCGCCGGAGTTCTGCAGGCGCACCCGCTCCTTCAGGGAACCGACATAGTGGCCCACATGCAGGCGGCCGGTGGGGCGGTCGCCGGTCAGAATGATTTTTTTCATGATGTTCTCCTTTTTCAAAGGGCAAACTCCCCCAGTCACGGCTTACGCCGTGCCAGCCCCCTCGGAGATGGGGCCTTTGGCAGTGCGGCCAAGTTTCCGGTTTTGCCAAAGCCTCCCTCAATGAGAAAGACTTCCCCCGGCCGGGGGAAGATGTCACGCAAGTGACAAAAGGGGGAGCAGTGGCATTGCCGTAGGCAATGACGGAAGGAGTTTCCTCCTGTTTCGCTTATTATTTTAAGTATATCCCGCCTCGCATTTTCTGTCAACAAAAGCGACCAGAGAAAAAGAAAAAAGCGACGGAAAACTTCCATCGCTTTGCTGGCGCCTCTTGCCTGACTCGAACAGGCGACACCCTGATTAACAGTCAGGTGCTCTAACCGACTGAGCTAAAGAGGCATCTATATAAAACGGCACATGACCGTTTTACTACTATAAAATGGTGACCCGTACCGGAATCGAACCGATGTTAAAGGCGTGAGAGGCCTCTGTCTTAACCGCTTGACCAACGGGCCATACGTCCATTTTGCATCGGGTGTTCGCTCCCGACTTGGCTATTTTAGCATAGCACACCTGCTTTGTCAACACAAAAATTCAATTTTTTCAAAAAATCTCTCGCACCCGGGCCGCGCCGGTGTGGAACAGGCCCAGCGCCAGCCCCAGATATACGCCGATTACCGTATCGTTCTGGTCAAATTCCATCTGCTGGCGCTGCGGCAGGCCGGCCAGTGTACCCTTGTATACGCACCGCAGCTCTTCCAGCCGGGTGTAGTCGTTCGGGTGCATCAGGGTGCTGTGCTTGGGCAGCTCCATGGCACCGCTCTTTTCCAGCACCTCGCTGACGAACTGGGAGCAGAAATAGTGCCGGCGGCGCTTCCAGCGGATATGCATCCCGCAGAGCGCAAGACCGATAACGTTGAACTGGTAAAGTCTGCCGTGGGCCATCATGTGCTCGGCACGGCGGCGGGCACGGGTGTAGGCTTCATCGCTCACATCCAGCGCATACAGTGCGCAGGGCACGTTCTCCCGCAGACGGAACACGCCCCGGTTCAGGTATTCCCTGCTGGGCCCTGCCGGGAACATGGTATAGCCGTTTTTGCGGGTAGAGCTGTACAGGCAGCTCAGGTCTTCGTCAAAAGCCAGCGAAGCGTGGGTATAATTTGCACCGGTAACGGCGTAAACGAGGTTTGAAAGCAGCGTACCCGACCGGGTGAGCAGGATGTAAATGGTCTTCATGATCTTTTTCCTTTTTATATGCAGCACACAGAACGCGCGGAGCTGTCTTTTTATCAGATCCAGTATACCACAGGCAAAGCTTCTTTGCCATAAAAATCATCAAAATCTCGTAAATTTTGCACAAATCGGGCTGTGGAACGGTTCTGCCCTTTCCTGCCGCGCCGTTTTGTGGGAAGGGTTGCTTTTGTGCACGGGTTTTTCATGCATCCCAGCTCGTCAAAATTTTATCAAAAAATTGTTTTTCTGCCTTTCCACCTTATTTTTTCAGGTTTCGCCCCCTGCTTTTGTTTCCTGAAATTGTTTCAGGCAGTTAAATTTCTTAATGAAATTTGTTTCTTTTCTGCAAATAGCACGGTTTATTTATTGATTTTGCAAGGCTTTTATGTATAATGGTATACAGGAGAATTTGCATTTACAAACTGCAAGCCTTCTGCGCAGCGCCCGGCCCGCCGGGAAACGCTGTGCCCTATACAGGACGTATGGATCAAACGAAAGTAGAGGTATAGCGAATATGGCAAAGTTGGATCTTACCAAGTATGGCATTACCGGCACGACTGAGATCGTGTACAACCCCTCCTACGAGCAGCTGTTCGAGGAAGAGACCAAGCCCGGTCTGGAAGGCTACGAAAAGGGCCAGGTCAGCGAGCTGGGTGCTGTGAACGTTATGACCGGCATCTACACCGGCCGTTCTCCCAAGGACAAGTTCATCGTTATGGACGAGAACTCCAAGGACACCGTGTGGTGGACTTCCGACGAGTACAAGAACGACAACCACCCCGCTTCTCAGGAAGCATGGGCTGCTGTGAAGGCCATCGCTCAGAAGGAGCTGTCCAACAAGCGCCTGTACGTGGTGGATGCATTCTGCGGTGCCAACAAGGATACCCGCATGGCCATCCGCTTTGTCATGGAAGTTGCATGGCAGGCACACTTCGTCACCAACATGTTCATCAAGCCCACCGCTGAGGAGCTGGAGAACTTTGAGCCCGATTTCGTTGTCTACAACGCATCCAAGGCCAAGGTTGAGAACTACAAGGAGCTGGGCCTGAACTCTGAGACTGCTGTTGTGTTCAACATCACCAGCAAAGAGCAGGTCATCGTGAACACCTGGTACGGCGGCGAGATGAAGAAGGGCATGTTCTCCATGATGAACTACTTCCTGCCGCTGAAGGGCATGGCTTCCATGCACTGCTCTGCCAACACCGACCTGAACGGCGAGAACACCGCTATCTTCTTCGGTCTGTCCGGCACCGGCAAGACCACCCTGTCCACCGATCCCAAGCGTCTGCTGATCGGCGATGACGAGCACGGCTGGGACGACAACGGCGTGTTCAACTTCGAGGGCGGCTGCTACGCAAAGGTCATCAACCTGGATAAGGACTCCGAGCCCGATATCTACAACGCCATCAAGCGCAACGCTCTGCTGGAGAACGTCTCTCTGGATGCTGAGGGCCACATCGATTTCGCTGATAAGAGCGTTACCGAGAACACCCGTGTGTCCTACCCCATCAACCACATCAAGAACATCGTCCGCCCCATTTCTTCTGCACCCGCTGCAAAGAACGTCATCTTCCTGTCTGCTGACGCATTCGGCGTTCTGCCCCCGGTCTCCATCCTGAGCCCCGAGCAGACCCAGTACTACTTCCTGTCCGGCTTCACTGCAAAGCTGGCAGGCACCGAGCGCGGCATCACCGAGCCCACCCCCACCTTCTCTGCCTGCTTCGGCCAGGCCTTCCTGGAGCTGCACCCCACCAAGTATGCTGAGGAGCTGGTCAAGAAGATGCAGAAGAGCGGCGCTAAGGCTTATCTGGTCAACACCGGCTGGAACGGCACCGGCAAGCGCATCTCCATCAAGGATACCCGCGGCATCATCGATGCCATCCTGAACGGCGACATCAACAATGTGCCCACCAAGAAGATCCCCTACTTCGACTTCGAGGTTCCCACCGTGCTGAACGGCGTGGACACCGGCATTCTGGATCCTCGCGACACCTATGCTGACGCTTCCCAGTGGGAAGAGAAGGCCAAGGATCTGGCAAGCCGATTCATCAAGAACTTCAAGAAGTACGAGGGCAACGAGCACGGCAAGGCTCTGGTCTCTGCCGGCCCCCAGCTGTAAGCTGATCTCCGCCTGATACTGAAGCGATAAAAAAGGACGTGTTCCCGCAAGGGAGCACGTCCTTTTTGTTCTGCAGCCCGGCAGGTAAACGTTCCGTCGGTTGTATTTTCCACATTCCTGTGTTATCCTGTGGAAAAGGATGTGAGCAGAATGGATGCAAAAGAATTTGGTGCATTCCTTGCACAAGTGCGCCGGGAGCGGAACATGACGCAGGCCGAACTGGCTCAGCAGCTTCACGTTACGGATAAAGCCGTCAGCCGCTGGGAACGCGGCATCGGGCTGCCAGACATCAACACGCTGGAGCCGCTGGCCGATGTGCTGGGCCTGACCCTCGCTGACCTAATGCACTGTCATGACTCCCGTCAAAAAGATGGCACTCCTCCCGTTCCTCTGGAAGATTTTTTCACCATGCTGCGCCGCCAGCACACTGTAGACTGGCATTCTGTGCGTACTGCTCTTCTTGCATTAAGCATTGCACTTGCCCTGTGGGGAATTTTTGCCTGTCCAGGCAGATTAGCTGTGCACTGGCGGACTCTCAGCGATGGTTCGCTTCAGGCCGACGGCTGGATATCCTCCCTGGTCATTTTTCCATTGTTTGCCGGATTTGAATTTCTATCTCTTGAGCTCTGGAACAATTTTGAGCAAACCGGTTACTACCGGCGCTGGGGTGAGGTGAATCTTTTTATCATTCATGCCATGTCTTTCGGCACGCCTCTTACCCGTCTGATGCGGCTCGTGCTGGATCTTCTGTTCTTTTTCTGTTTTGGATTTCTGCTTCCATGCTGCGAAGCATGGCTGATCCTTTTGAATTAAATGTCACTTCCCTCTCCGACCCCATCCGTGAAAAAGCAAAAGAGCAAAGCCCGCAGGCTTTGCTCTTTTGCATAAGGATCCATCATTTTTCGCTGCTATGCCCAGAGCACAGCGGAGGGCATTCCCCATCGTTTTTACTTGGCAGCGTCGAACTCTGCCTCGATCTCTGCCGAGGGTGCCGGGGTGAGCAGGCTGACTACCACGCACACCACCAGAGAAGTCAGGAAGGCAGGCAGCAGCTCGTAGATGCCAAACACGCCGCCCAGCGGGCTGATGATGTACTTCCATACAAAGACCATCAGGCCGCCGGAGAGCATACCGGCCAGTGCGCCCTGCCAGTTGCAGCGCTTCCAGAACAGGGAGCACAGCACCACTGCGCCAAAGGAGCCGCCAAAGCCGGCCCATGCAAAGCTGACGATGCCGAACACGCTGGAGTTGGGGTCGCGGGCCAGCACCACGCCCACCACGCTGATGCAGATGATGGTCAGGCGGGCAGCGAACAGGCTCTGCTTCTCGGTCAGCTTCATGTGGCCGAACTCCTGCAGGATGTTCTGGGATACGCTGGAGGCCGCTGCCAGCATCTGGCTGTCGGCGGTGGACATGGTAGCGGCAAGGATGCCGGCAAGGATCAGGCCTGCCAGAATGGCTGCCAGCACGCCGTGCTGGGCGATCAGGCTGGCCACGCGCACGATCAGGGTCTCGCTGGAAGAGCCGCTCAGGAACTCCAGTGCGCCCGCCTTGGTCATGCCCAGACCCACCATGCCGATGACGATGGAAGCGGTCATGGCAATGACCACCCACACGCTTGCAATGCGGCGGCTGAGCACCAGCTTCTTTTCGTCCTCAATGGCCATGAAGCGCAGCAGAATGTGGGGCATACCGAAGTAGCCCAGACCCCATGCCAGCGTGGACGCGATGTCCAGCAGACTGTAGGAGGCGGCGGTGTTGTCTGCCGCATTGTGGCTTGCAGCCATGGTCAGGTAGCCGGGCAGGCTGCGGGCGTTGTCCAGAACCACGTCCCAGCCGCCTGCCACGCTGACACCATACATCAGCACTGCGATCAGCGCCATGCTCATGACGATGGACTGGATCAGGTCGGTGGTAGACACCGCGCGGAAGCCGCCCATGATGGTGTAGCCCACAATGACCACAGCGGACAGGATCATGGCCGCCATGTAATCCACGCCAAACAGGCTGTTAAACAGCTTGCCGCAGGCGGCAAAGCCGGAAGCGGTGTACGGGATGAAGAACACGATGATAATGACCGCGCCCAGCGCGTTGAGCAGGTTGCGCTGGTCATGGAACCGCAGGGAAAGGAACTGCGGCACCGTGATGGCATCCAGATTGGCCGAGTAGCGGCGCAGGCGGCGGGCCACGATGAGCCAGTTGAGCCATGTGCCCACAGCAAGGCCGATGGCCGTCCAGCCCGGCGACGCGATGCCGGTGAGATATGCAAGGCCCGGCATACCCATCAGCAGCCAGCTGGACATATCGCTGGCTTCGGCGCTCATAGCCGTGACCAGCGGGCCCATCGTGCGGCCGCCGAGGTAGAAATCGCTGCTGTCCTCGTTGGACTTGCTGTAGACAAAGCCAACCAGCAGCATTCCCACCAGATAGATCACAATGGTGGCAATGATGCAGATATTGATCATTTGATTACCCCTCTCTTTCTTCCCCTCAACGGGAACATATCTTAAATATTACCACAAAAACCTGCATTCCTGCAAGTTTTTCGGGCAATTCAAGGACACAAACTGCTGTTTTTCCGGGTTTTGAACAGAAAAAGCAGTATTTCTGGTGCAAAATCCATCAGAAACACTGCCGTCGTAAATTGATCTCCGCAGCCCGGCGTAAAACCGTATCCGTATTGAACCAAAAAAGCGCCCCCTGCCATGGCCTTGTAAGGGTCAGCAGCGGGTGCTCTTTTTGGTTTATGTCCGTACAAAGAAATCCGGGAACCGTTCCAATATCTTCTGGAAATTCTCGCGGTACATGCCAAGGTGATGCTCAAACAGGGCTTCTACGTCCACGTCCAGCGGCAGGCCGTCCCGCAGGTAGCCAAAGATCTGCTCGTGCTCTTTCTGCACCGAGGCAATATTTCCCCGGCAAAGGGCCGAGTCCAGATACCGCACACGGTCCATATGGGAAGTAACGTTGTGCATGGCCTCCCAGATACGGTCGTAGCCGGAATCGTGGTACAAAAGCCTGTGGAAGTCGTTATCCAGCGAGATGAAGAAGTCATCTGCTGCATCCCGATCCAGATAAAGGTCTTCGTTCTGCCGGTTCAGCAGTTCCTGAAATTCGTTCAGCTGTTCCCTTGTCAGCTTTCCGGCCAGCCCGCGCAGCAGCGCCGGTTCCAGAATGCGGCGCATGGCAAAGCCTTCGTTCAGGTATGGAACGCTGATCTTGGACACAATGCTGCCGCGCTGCGGCAGAACATCCACAAGCCATTCGCTTTTCAGCATCATCAGCGCTTCGTGTACCGGTGTGCGGCTCATGGCCAGCTGTTCGCACAGTTCGGCCTCGCTCAGCTGACAGCCCGGCTGCAGCTGCAAGGTCATAATATTTTTGCGCAGCATACGGTAGGCGTAAGCCCGGTTATTTTCGTCCATTCTGCGCACGTCCAGCAGCAGCGGCAATGCGCTGGCCTTTTCTTCTCTCATAGCAGTTCCCTTTTTTGCTTGCCGTAATTTTACCGCAGGGCGCACCGCCCCGCAGACATCTGAAATCATTCTTATTATAAAGCATCCCGCGGCACATGTCAAAAAGAATAAACATCCACCAGCCGAGCTGGTGGTTTTTCCTATGCGGGCATAGCCCTCTATTCTTGACCATGCGTCAAACGCACAAGATAGACATTGTCAGTTGCCAACGAATTATCGGATAGGTTCTTCTGAAATTTTGCAAAGTGCGCTTTTATTGATTTTAAGTCGCTCTACGAGCTTCATAGCTCGCAAACTTTAATTAGTACTCATACTTTAATTAGTACTCATACAATATAGCTTCTACTATTCCAAAATTCTTCGTTTGAGTTTTATTACTCACCGATATAATCTTTATCGAACCACCCGCCTAGCGAGTGGTTTTAGATATGCAAAAAGACGCTTTGTGATCTCTCGCGAAGCGTCTTTGCCTTTGATGCTTAAGGTATAGCGTTTTCCGTTATTGCTTTCAATCCGAAAATTGCAACAACTTTTTGCCGCTGTATTTTCTTGTTTTGTAAAGTTATACAAAGTCCTTCCTTGATTTTTGTCAAAATTAAAAGTCACGCGTCCCGATCCATATTCTGTACTTTTTTATTTGCTCTTTGTCATTTTATTTTTGAATAAGTATTACTTCTGCCATTATTCTGCAATAAACTTTCCAAAATCAAGTCCAGAACACTATACTGTCACGCCCAGTTTTTTCGGCCATAGCGGGTGGTCAGCAGGCAGATCTCCTTTTGAAGCTTCTTTGTCAGCTGGGTCTTTTTCAGCCGCCAGCGCCAGTTCTGGCCCACGGTGGAGGGCTGATTGATGCGGGCAGAGTTGTCCAGCCCCAGCCAGTCCTGCATGGGGATGATGCAGGCCGCCGCTGCGCTGCGCAAGATCAGTGCGATCATGCTTTTATAGAGCTGCTCTTCCGGGGTGGCGTAGTCGTACAGGTAGTCCCGCACCATGGCGCGCTCGGCATCGGTGACGGTCTGGTACCACGATACCAGCGTCTCGTTGTCGTGGGTGCCGGTATAGGCCACACTGTTCACAGGGTAGTTGTGGGGCAGATAGTCGCTGGCGCTGCCAGTGTCGCGGGAGTCAAAGGCAAATTCCAGCACCTTCATGCCGGGGAAACCGCTGTCCCGCACCAGCTGACGCACCGTCTCGCTCATATAGCCAAGATCCTCTGCAATGATCTCCCGCTTGCCCAGTGCCTGCTCCACGGCACGGAACAGCTCGATGCCGGGGCCTTTCTCCCAGTGGCCCTCTGCCGCGGTCTCGCTGCCGTAGGGGATGGAGAAATACTCATCGAAGCCGCGGAAGTGGTCGATGCGCACCACGTCGTACAGCTCGAAGCAGTACCACAGGCGGGTGATCCACCACTGATAGCCGGTTTCGCGGTGGGCTTCCCAGCGGTAGAGCGGATTGCCCCAGAGCTGACCGGTGGGCGAAAATCCATCCGGAGGAACGCCAGCCACCGCCGTGGGCAGATTTTCCCCGTCCAGCTGGAACAGCCCCGGGTTTGCCCATGCATCTGCCGAGTCCAGCGCCACATAGATGGGGATATCGCCGATGATCCGGATGCCTTTGCTGTTGGCGTAGGCTTTCAGCCTGCGCCACTGCTCGTCGAACTTGAACTGGAGATACTTGTGGTACTCCACCTCAAAATACAGCTCCCGGCGGTAGTAGTCCATGGCAGGTTGCCAGCGCAGACGGATGTCCTCGGCCCACTCGATCCACGGCTTGCCCTCAAAGCGGTCCTTCACCGCCATGAACAGGGCAAAATCATCCAGCCACCACTTGTTTTTCTCACAGAACGCCGTAAACACTTCGTTGTGACCGATGTCGCTGCGGGAGTACGCCAGCCGCAGCAGACGGCCGCGCTCGGTATACAGGCGGCTGTAGTTGATATCATCTGCCTTGCGGCCGAAGTTTGCCTTTTTGCACTCGTCGGCAGTCAGCACCCCTTCCTCCACCAGTGCATCCAGACTGATGAAATATGGGTTGCCTGCAAAGGCGGAAAAGCTCTGATAAGGGCTGTCGCCGTAGCTGGTAACACCCAGCGGCAGGATCTGCCAGTAGGTCTGTCCGGCTTCCTTGAGCCAGTCCACAAAGTCGTACGCCTCCTGCGAGAAGCAGCCGATGCCGTAAGGGGACGGCAGACTGCTGATGGGCAGCAAAATGCCTGCACTTCTCTGCATCTTCGTTTACCTTCCTTTATAACTCGATCAAAATACCTGCATCGATGCCCTGAACGATGCTTACGAAGAAACGCTGAAGGCCCTGTTCACCGCGCCGGACCGCCCCACCGCCATGCTGGTCAGCGACGACATCCTTGCCGTGGTGCTGGAACAGTTCTGCGGCAAGCTGGGGCTGCGCGTCCCGAAAGACCTTTCCATCGTGTCCTTCAATAACTCGCTGTTCTCCCGCATCACCAGCCCGCAGCTGACCACCGTGGACGTGAACCCCTACCAGCTGGGCATGGAAGCGGCCAGCCAGACCATCAACCACATCGAGAACCCGAATCTTCTGGCAACCAAGATCATCGTGCCGCATAAGCTCATCCAACGGGAGAGCTGCTGCCCGCCGCCGGAGATCTGATGTGCAAAAAAGAGGCCGTCCCCTCTCTTTTCCAGAGAGGCAGAACGGCCTCGTTTTGCTTATTTTTTCCGGTACTCCCGCGGTGTCATGCCGAAGTGTGCCTTGAACGCCCGGTTAAAATAGGAGAGGTTCTCAAACCCGCACCGGGAAGCGATGGTCAGAACCGTCTCATCCGTGGCCTGCAGCGCTTCGGCGGCGGCGTTGAGCCGGTACTCGTTCAGAAAGGCCACAAAGCTCTGCCCGGTCATCTGCCGGAACCACCGCATGAAGTGGCTGGCACTGAAGGAGCAGACCCCGGCGGCATCGGCGACCCGGAGTTCCTCCGTATAATGGGCCGAAAGCCATTGCAGGAGCGTTTTCAGCCGCTGGGTGTCGGCTGTCTCGGCGGCAAGCCGCTGCCGGCCCTGTGCAAGGAGCAGGGCAAGAAACCGCAGCAATGCCCCCTTGACCTGCAGCTCGTAGCCGGGGAGCTTGGCGCGGTTGGCATCCTCCACCTCCCGCAGGCAGGCGGCGGCCTGCAGATAGCACAAATCGTTCGGGGTCAGCCGCGCAGGCAGCGACAAGCGCCCGCTTTGCAGCGGAAGCAGATATTTCTCGGCACAAAGGTCCTCTGCGCCACCCAGAAGCTCCAGCTCAAAAATGATATTTTCGTATTCCATGCACTGCCCCTCGGCCTGCCGCAGGGCATGGAGGGTGCCGGGCGTAAAAATAAAGATGTCCCCCATGCGGGCCGGGCAGCTCTCAGCGCCCACCTGCACCAGTCCTGTGCCCCGCTTGACAAAGACCAGCTCCATGCTCTCCTGCCAGTGGAGCGCCACCTGCGGAAAGTCCCCCGGAATGGTGCAGGGATACAGATTGAAGGGAAACCGCACGGCACCATGCTGCTTGGTCTCCTGCAAAGATGCCTGATTTTGCATTGTTTCACCTCCCGATGATAGGATTGTACCACAGTCTGCGCTTTTTAGGCAAGATTTTGATTGTTTTATGTGGTATATCTGGAAGTACAGATGTCAAACCTGTTTTCCGTAGCAAAGGAGGATGCATTTATGAGCTTTACCGAAACGTTACAGGGTCTCACGGGCAAGCCGCTGGCAGACTGCACGAATCAGGAGCTGTATCTCGCGCTGCTGGAACTCGTCCGGCAGAAGAGCGCCGACCGTGTGCAGCCGGTCACCGGCCGCAAGCTGTACTATATCAGCGCCGAATTTCTCATCGGCAAGCTGCTGTCCAACAACCTCATCAATCTGGGACTGTACGATGAAGCCCGCGATGCACTGGCTGCCGTCGGCAAGAGCCTTTCCGATATCGAAGAGGTGGAGCCGGAACCCTCTCTGGGCAACGGCGGTCTGGGCCGTCTGGCTGCCTGCTTCCTCGACTCTCTGGCAACGCTGAACCTGCCCGGCGACGGCGTGGGCCTGCGGTATCACTTCGGCCTGTTCCACCAGTCCTTTGAGGACGGCGTGCAGAACGAAAAGCCCGACCCGTGGCTCACCGCCCATAGCTGGGCGGAAAAGACCGACATCACCTACCCGGTGGAGCTGGCGGGCAAGGAGTACACTGCCCGGCTGTACAAGCTGGCGGTCACCGGCTACGAGGGCCGCACCAACACCCTGAACCTGTTTGACCTTGACACCATCGATGAAAGCATCGTCCACGACGGCATCGCCTTCGATAAAACTGCCATCGACAAGAACCTGACCCTCTTCCTCTACCCGGACGATTCCGATGAGGCAGGCCGCCGCCTGCGGGTGTACCAGCAGTACCTGATGGTCTCTGCCGGTGCCCAGCTCATTCTGGCCGAGTGTGCCGCCCGTGGCTGCGATTACCATGATCTGGCCGACTACGCCGCCATCCAGATCAACGACACCCACCCCAGCATGGTCATCCCGGAGCTGATCCGGCTGCTGGGCGAAAAGGGCATCGAATTTGAGGAAGCCGTAAAGATCGTCACAAAGACCTGCGCCTACACCAACCACACCATTCTGGCCGAAGCGCTGGAAAAGTGGCCCCGCGCCTATCTGGATGCCGTGGTGCCCCAGCTGATGCCCATTATCGAAAAGCTGGACGCACTGGCCCGCACCCGCACCAAGGACGAGAGCCTTGCCATCATCGACAAGGACGACCGGGTGCACATGGCCCACATGGACATCCACTTCACCCACTCCACCAACGGCGTGGCAGCGCTGCACACCGAGATTTTGAAAAATTCCGAGCTGCACGGCTTTTACGAGCTGTACCCGGAAAAGTTCAACAATAAGACCAACGGCATCACCTTCCGCCGCTGGCTGCTGGAATGCGACCCCCGCCTGACCGCCGCGCTGGAACAGCACATCGGCTCCGGCTTCCGTAAGGATGCCGCCGAGCTGGAAAAGCTGCTGGCTTTTGCTGACGACGAAGCTGTGCTGGAGCAGCTGACCGCTGTGAAAAAGGCCAACAAGGAAGCACTGGCAGACTGGCTGCTGCGCACCCAGAAGGTGAGCGTGAACACCGATGCTGTGTTCGATATCCAGTCCAAGCGCCTGCACGAGTACAAGCGCCAGCAGCTGAACCTGCTGTACCTCATCCATCAGTACTACGAGATCAAGGCCGGGCACCTGCCCGCTGCTCCGCTGGTGAGCATCTTCGGTGCCAAGGCGGCACCTGCCTACACCATTGCAAAGGACATCATCCATGCGCTGCTGACCCTGTCCAAGGTCATTGCCGCAGACCCGGAAGTGTCCAAGTGGCTGCAGGTGGTGTTCGTGGAGAACTACAACGTTACCGCCGCCGAAAAGCTGATCCCCGCCTGCGACCTGTCCGAGCAGATCAGCCTTGCCTCCAAGGAAGCTTCCGGCACCGGCAACATGAAGTTCATGCTGAATGGCGCGCTGACGCTGGGCACCATGGACGGTGCCAATGTGGAGATCAGCCAGCAGGTGGGCGAGGAGAACATCTATATCTTCGGCCAGACCTCCGATCAGGTCATCCACCGCTACGCCGTGGGCGACTACGACCCCGCCCAGTGGGTGGAGGGCGATGCCAACATCCGCCGCGCCATCAACTTCCTCACCGGCCCGGAGATGTTGGCCGCCGGTCACGCCGAAAACCTGACCCGCCTGCACAACGAGCTGATCCATAAAGACTGGTTCCAGACCCTGCCGGACTTCAATGCCTACGTTGTGCGCAAGGGGCAGGCCCTCAGCGATTACGCCTGCGACCCGAAGGGCTGGCGGCGCAAGTGTCTGGTGAATATTGCCAAAGCGGGCATGTTCTCCTCCGACCGCACTATTGCCGAGTACGACCGCGACATCTGGCATCTGGGCGAATAGTTTATTATCGCAATTTTATTGATCTTCTGCCGCAGGACGAGATCCATCTAACCATGGGCACCGCATTTGGAGCTGCTCTATGAGCCGGGCGCAGATGAACACAAATAAAAGACGGGGTGCTGCACAAATGCACAGCACCCCGTCTTTTACTTACCTTTGTAGAGGACGAAGGATGGCACCGTGCGGCAGAGCGATACAGTGAATTTCTGCGCCGTCACGAGGGACAGCGCATCCTCTTTCTGGAATTGGGCGTTGGCTACAACACCCCAGTCATCATCAAATATCCATTCTGGCGGATGACCGCCAAAAATCCAAACGCATTCTACGCCTGCATCAACCAAAATTAGGCAGTTTGCCCGCCGGAAGTTCAGCGGCAGTCTGTCTGCATCCATGCAGATATTGGCGCAGTTACCCGCCGAAGGCGAACCGACCATCTCTACGACTGCTCTGCTGGAACTTCTGAAGAATGCAGACCCCGAAGTAAAGGCGCAGCTCCGTCTGGCTCTGCTGACCTGATGCAAAATTTACCACGCATTTCAAAGTAATTCCAGCCCATGCAGAGGATTCCTATGAAAACACCAACCGTGCAAAAACCGTGCGTTGATCGTGCAAGCCCCGATTTTTCGGGGTTACATAACAAAAAAGAACGCCAAATCTTACGATTTGACGTTCAATATCTGGTGCACCTCCAGGGACTCGAACCCTGGGCCCACTGATTAAGAGAAACCAACGCGCAACAATCGTCAATTTTCAGAATTACGCAAATTCGTTATTTTTATCGTTTCACCGTAAATTTGCGTTTTGCATCTGCTGCATTCTTTGCACCTGTTATCCTCTCTTGCATCTGTTATCCAGCCGTTTCGGTGTGCAAAAAGTGTGCAAAAATGTGCAGAGCCAAAATCAACCCCTTAAAACAGGTATCGGATTTTTATGCAAAGCCGGGAAACCGGTCGGGTTCGAGCCCAAAACAGCAGCTGAAATCTTGCCTGTTTAGACCAAGCATCAAATGTACATTCACAACTATGATTCATGGCAGGGATTTGGACAATCGAACAGACATCACCTTAATATAGAAAGAGGTTTCCTATGAACAAATTGCTTTCCTGCCACTATAACATGGATACCAACCGGGTGGAAGCCCGGTTTACGGACGGCTCTGCCGTTGCCATCGACTGCACCGCCATTGAGGACGAGTACGGCAACACCCCGGCACAGCGGGCAGAACTGGACTGGCTGCTCTACAACAAGCCCTTGGAGTATGCACAGATGGTGCTGAGTGGCGAGATGGAACGCTACCTCTCCCTTGGCTGCGAACACGGCAGATTAGAGGACTAACCTTACATAGAAGCAACAACAGCCCCGCTTTGGTGAAGAAGAAACCAAAGCGGGGCTGTATTGATGAAGGAGAAATGAAGGGAATATCAGGTTACAGATTCAGCTCAAACTGTTCTGCCGTGATTGTTGCTTTGCCATCGGCAGCAAAGGTGATGCCATCGGCAGACTGAGGCGTGTAGATCCATGCGGTCATGGTCTGCTCGCCATCGTTGGCGAAAACTTCGATGCTGTTCTTATCCAGCAGGATGCGGAGCTTCAGGGCACCGTTCTGGCGGCGCACCTTGCAGCTGCGGGTATGCACGATGTCGGCGCGGGAACCGGCATAGCTGCGATCCAGCGTCAGCTCGGAAGTGTAGGGATCGTAGGTCAGGCTGGTGTGATGGTCTGCATCGGCGGCCAGCTTCAGGGTGAAGGAGCGGTATTCGCCGGGCTGCACCGTGACGGTCAGGTCCGCCACACGGCCCTTGATGCCTTCCAGAGAAGTTTCGCTTTGCACGGTCACATTTTCGTGGAAGGTGCGCTTGCCGTGGACGGCATCCAGTTCACGCACCGGAGTCTGAAGAATGCGCCCATCCTTGATGTGCAGTTCGCGCGGGCAGATGGTCTGCCCGAACCACTTGCAGCCCTGCGGCTTATCCTCGGTGTCCGACCATGTTTGCAGCCATGCGGTCATGATGCGGCGGCCATCCGGGGCAAGGGTGGTCTGGGTGGCGTAGAAGTCGATGCCGCCATCCATCAGCTGCACATTTTCCTTGGTGAAGGTGTGGGTGGCTTCGTCATAGCTGCCGATGAAGGCAATGACGTTGTGACCATTGTGGAACTCGCCCTTGGGCAGCATCTCCATGGGGCCGAGCATCAAGACCTGCTTGCCATCCAGCGGGAAGAAGTCCGGGCATTCCCACATTTTGCCGTACTGATTGTTGCAGCGTTCCAGCACTGTGACAAAGTGCCAGTCGAAGCCGTCCTTGCTCTGGAACAGTGCCGCTGCGCCGCTGCCGTCCTCGGCAAGGCAGACGGTGACGGCAGAGTAGGTGCCGTCGGCCTCCCGCCAGATCTTGGGATCCCGGAAGTCGAACCTGCTGAAGCCTTCCGGCAGGTCTTTCTGGGTCAGCACCGGGTTGCAGGCGGGCTTTTCGTAGTCGAGACCGTCACCGATGGCAATGCTCTGGGTCTGGATATCCCGCATCTCCCCATTGGGCTGCTTTTCTGCGATCACGCTGGTGTACATCAGCAGCTGCCTGCCGTCGTCCATCTCGGTGGCAGAGCCGGAGAAACAGCCGGGGCCATTGTCTGCCGGGGAATCCGGTGCGAGCGCACAGGGCAGATACTCCCAGTGCAGCAGGTCTGTGCTGACGGCATGACCCCAGTGCATGGGCGCCCACCGCACATCGTAGGGGTTATACTGATAGAACTGGTGATACTTGCCTTTATAATAAGAGAAACCGTTTGGGTCGTTCAGCCAGCCCACATAAGGAGTCATGTGGTAGGCAGGGCGTTCCGCCGGGGAAATGGCAGCGCCGTGCTTGGCCTCGTAGGCACGGGCTTTGTTCAAAATTTCACTTGGCATCGCGGATGCCTCCTTGCGTCTTAGAATCAGGCGTTCGCCTTGTAGCGGTCGTATGCGCCCTGGTAAGCTGCCAGCAGCTTATCCATGCCGCAGCTATTGGTCAGGGTGTCCAGATAGGCTGCCCACTCGCTGTCGGAGGGGCCACCGTCCTTCAGCCACAGACCTTCCTGCTCAGAGACTGCATTCTCAAAATCTGCACGGTAGCGGTCAATGGTGTCCAGTTCCTCGCTGGTGAACACGCAGTCGATAGGGTAGGTGGTGGTGTCGTCCACAAAGGGCATCCAGAAGTCCTTCAGGTCGGTCAGACGCTCGATGGCGCGGTCCTCCATGTAGAAGTACTCGTCGTAGTACTCGCTGAGGATCAGCTTGGGACCCCAGACCTCGTAGGTAGACTTCAACTCACCGGCACCCTTGTTGTACTTTGCCTTGGCCTCCTCCTCGGTGATGGACTTCCACTTGCCGTTGGCGTCCTGCTCGGTGAAGAACACGCCAATGGGGCCGTACTGCAGCTGCATCACGGTCTCGCCGTCATACCACTGGTCAAAGAACTTCAGCAGGTTGGCGGGGCTCTGGCACTTGTTGGTCACGTTCAGGTTGCCGCTGTTGGTGCCGCCGCCGGTACGCACGGTGACGTTGTGGGTGCCGTCCGGGCCGTTCAGCACCGGCAGGAACACATAGTCCTTGGCGTAATCGCCCATCAGTTCCTCGATGTACCACCATGTGGAAACGCCCAGATAGCCCTGTGCGCCCTTAGCCAGCAGCTGGTTGGCATCCTGACTGAACATCTCCACGTCCATCAGACCCTCGGCGTACCAGTCGTGGAAGTAGGTGACCGCCTTGCGGTAGTTGTCCTCGGCGCAGACAAAGCGGCACTTGCCGTCCTTCTGCAGCACCAGATCGTTGCACACATCGTTGGGCCAGTTGGTGAAGCCGAAGCCTGCGTAGAAGATGTTCTGACCCCAGCACCACTCGTCAAAGCCGGTGGACATGGGGATGGTGCTGCCGGGAGCGTTGCCGTAGACCTTGGCGGACATATCGTTGTCCTTGAAAGCCTTCAGGGCGGCGTGCAGCTCGTCCAGCGTGGTGGGCACTGCCAGCCCCAGCTCGTCCAGCCAGCGCTTGTTGATCATGGAGAACTGCGGAATGGTGAAGATGCTGTAATCCTCATCGGCACCGATGCCTGCAGTGCCCATCTGCTCGGCAGCAGGCAGACCGTAGATGCAGCCGTCGCTCATGGTGATGGCGGCACGGATGTTGGGGTGCTCATCCAGAATCTTGGTCAGGTTGGGCATGATCTCGGCGTTGATATAGGGGGTCAGGTCCAGGAAGGTGCCGTCTGCACCGTAGTTGGCGATATCGTAATTGGAGAAGCCTACACCCATAAAGGCGTCCGGCAGCTGGTCACCTGCAATGCGGATGTTCACCTGTTCGCTGAGGGAGTCGCTCATGGTCTCGTAGTTCATCTTGATGCCGACGTTATCTGCCAGCTTCTTCAGCACCTCGTTGTCGTTGTAGCCGGGGCTCAGGGCGGACTGACCGCCCACGATGTCAAAGCTGGTCTGGTCGGTGTTGGAGGGGTCCGGTGCAGCAGGCTTTTTGCTGCCGCCGCAGGCAGACAGCGCCACGGCAGAACCGGCAACGGCACAAACCTTCAGGAAATTGCGGCGAGAGATCATCTTTTTCATGGTTGTTCTCCTTTTCTGTAATGTTATATCAGATTCTTTTCGTTTTCTGGAATGGGCAGCGGCTTCAGTGCTCTCTTGAGATGCTCTGCATCCGCTTCGTGCCTTGGGCGGCACTCGCGTCTTGCAGGCCGCGGTCGAAATTTTAGCCTTTCACGGCACCTGCCATGAAGCCTTTTTCAAAATATTTCTGTACGAAGGGGTAAACGATCAGCATGGGGGCGGCTGCCACGATGATGGAAGCAAACTTGATCATTTCGGTCAGCTTATTCAGTTCTGCAAAGCCGCCCGCTACCATAGAGGACTGGCTGGCGCTGGTAGAACTCTTGATCAGGATATTGCGCAGCACCAGCGGCAGCGGAGCCTGATCGGCTCTCAGGTAGATCAGAGCGGTGAACCAGTCGTTCCAGTAGGCCACCATGCTGTACACCACCATAACGGCCATAATGGAACGGCTCAGGGGGATGACCATCTTTACAAAGACGGTCCACTTGGAGGCACCGTCGATCTCGGCGGCTTCCAGCAGTTCTCTGGGAATGTTGTTCTCGAAGAAGTTGCGGACGATGATCACGTTGCCCACAGCCACCACACCAGGCAGGAACAGCGCCCACATACTGCCCAGCAGACCGGTCTGCTTGACGATGAGGTAGGTAGGCACCAGACCGCCGCCGAAATACATGGTGATGACGAAGAACAGGCTGATGTACTTGCGCCCGGGCAGATCCTTCACGCTCAGCGGGTAAGCCACCAGATAGATCATGACCACCGAATAAATCGTGCCGATGACGGTGTATTTGATGCTGTTGACAAAACCGGAGAACAGCGCGCTGTCTGCAAACACAGCCTGATAGCCTTTCAAGGTGAACTGGCTGGGCAGCAGGAAGGTCTTGCCGGCGTACACATCGTAGGGGTCTGAGAAGGACGCCACCAGAACGTAGTACAGCGGGTAAGCCACGATGAGCATGACGGCGGCGCAGATGACCACCAGAACGATATCGCTGACCTTATCGGACAGACCGCCGGGCTTCTTTTGATGGGATGCTGCAATGTTTTTTGCCATAACAGTTCGCCCCCTTTACACAAAGCTGACGTCCGCCGCCTTTTTGGCGATGCGGTTGACGATGATGAGCAGGATGATGTTGACCACCGTGTTGAACAGGCCCACAGCGGTGGAATAGCTGTACTTGGCGTTGATGATGCCCTGCTCGTAGACATACACGGCAATGATATCGCTGGTTGCTTTGTTCAGTTCGGTCTGCAGCAGCAGCACCTTTTCAAAGCCCACGTTCATCAGGTTGCCGACACTCATGATGAGCTGAAGTACGATCATGGGGATCAGTTCGGGGATATCAATGTGCAGGATGCGCTGGAACATGGACGCGCCATCGATCTTAGCGGCTTCGTACAGGCTGGTATCCACAGCAGCCAGACAAGCCATATAAATGATGGTACCCCATCCGGCTTCCTGCCAGATGCCGGAGGCCACATAAATGGTACGGAATGCGGTGCTCTCCGAAAGAAAGTCCACGCTGGTGCCCAGGATCAGGTTCAGCAGACCGCCGGACGGGCTGAGGAAAATTTTGATCATACCACAGATGACCATGGTGGAGATGAAGTGGGGCGCATACAGCACCGTCTGCACCACCCGCTTAAACTTTGCAAAGCGCAGCTGGTTGATGCACAGGGACAGGATGATGGGGATGGGGAAACTCCACAGCAGGCTGTACAGGCTCAGCAGCACGGTGTTTTTGATCATGCGCACACAGTTGGGTGCGGTGAAGAACCGTTCAAACCAGTACAGGCCGACCCACTCGCTGCCGGTGATGCCCCGGCTTGCCTTGAAATCGCGGAAGGCGATCTGGATGCCGTACATGGGCCAGTACTTATAAACGATGGTCAGCACCACGGGGATCAGCAGCATCACATAGAGCTGCCAGTTTTCCCGCAGCCGTTGGCTGAGGCTTTTGCGGTGGACCGGGATAGCGTCCAGCTGACGTGCAGCAGCTGGCGAGGTCTGCGTCATAAAAACTCCTCCTTCTTGTTTTTACGCTGCCCACAGGCCCGTGGGCTGGGGTCCCCTGCCGTTCGGGGATCGTTTTTGCCGTTTCTCGTGAAACGTTACACGGCTTGCAACACAAAGATAGCACGCCAGCGTTTTTGTGTCAACAGGTTTTTACGCAAAAAACGCCTTGTATCCATGTTTTCAATGTTTTGTACACTTGCTGTATGATGTTTTTGTGCAAAATGCGTCATCGTGCGTTCGTGAAACGATTCATGAAATTTCACGAAAAAGCCTTTACATTCTGGAAAAACCATGCTATACTGAAGCTGCAAAAACCTCAGAGTTAGCAGGAATACAGCAAGATTTCCTTTGATATATATCCACTTGAAATAAAAACGTTTCACAAACAAAGGAGTGGCCCGCATGGCAAAACAGAACACCGCCCCTACGATGAAGGATGTGGCCAAGGAGGCAGGGGTCTCTCTGGGCACTGTATCCAAGGTCATCAACGGCATCCCGGTGGGCGAGGAATACCGCAAAAAGGTGGAGCAGGCCATCAAGGAACTGGACTACCACCTGAACGCCTATGCGCGCGGCCTGAAAAGCAACCGCACCAATACCATCGCCGTCGTCCTGCCCACCATCGCACATCCCTATTTCGGCCTGATCGCTCATTGCATCAACAGCTCGCTGCAAAAGCGCGGCTACCGGATGCTGCTCTGCGATACCGACTATGACAATGAAAAAGAGCAGGAAATGATCTGCATGGCCGAGCAGAACAAGGTGGACGGCATCATTGCCCTGACCTATGACCCGAAGCTGGAAGTACCCTCGGAGATCAACTCCGTCTCCATCGACCGGTATCTCGGCGCCAACATCCCCTGCGTGGCATCAGATAACTACGCAGGCGGGCGGCTGGCCGCCGAAAAGCTGATGGAAAACGGCTGCAGGAAGCTCGCCTTCCTGCGCGTCGGTTCCAGCATCGTGGGCGAGACCAACAAACGCAAGGACGGCTTTGTGGCCGCCTGTGAAGCCGCAGGCGTTCCTTATGAAATAAAGAATCTGGAAGATGCGCGGGACGGCACCGTCTTTGACCCCATGGCCGAGTTCGCGGTGTTCCTGGACGATCATCTGCAGGACGGCGTGTTGGAGTTTGACGGCATCTTCTGCGTGACCGACCGTCTGGCCTACCAGATTGTTCAGCTGCTGCGTCTCATGGGGCTTCGGGTGCCCGAGGACGTGCAGGTCATCGGCTTTGATGGGCTGCGCACCTTCGGCGACATGGATTATTACTGTTCCACCATCGTTCAGCCCGTGGACGCCATCGCAGAGACCTGCGTGGAAGTCGTGCTGAACGAGAACCGCGCCAATACCCCCTCCCTGCTGTGCCTGCCGGTCAGCTATGCTTACGGCGGCACCACCAAGGCATGACCGCCCCGGAAAAAGGCCGGTGGTACTGGGTCAGGAACTGGCTGCATTACCACTGGGTCTATCTCGTCATCGCAGCCGTGGTGCTCTGGGTGGGCATCAGCTGGCTGGCCAACGCCCTGAACTGGGGCGAGACCCTGCCAGATTATCAGATCGCATACGTCGGCAAAAGTTCCCTGCCGGAGGATACTGCCCGCTCCATTGAAAGCGCCTTTGCGCAGTACGGCGAGGATCTGAACGGAGACGGCGTTGTCTGCGTCAGGCTCAACCAATACGTCAGCGACACCGAGGACAAAGAAAACGCCTCGACCTATGCACTGGCGGCGCAGATGCAGTTTCTCTCCGACATGAACGCTGAGGACAGCTATTTCCTGCTGCTGGACGACCCGGCACACTTCCAGCTGGATTATCAGGCCCTTGCCAACTGGGACGGCACCCCGCCGGGCGACAGCGACTATACCGCCGCCGGGAAAACCGTGTGCTGGGCAGACTGTCCGGCCTTGGTCGAAGCGGACCTTGGAACGTATCAGACCACTGTATTGGGAACGACCGTCACCGGCGAGAATATGGAACTGGTTAAAAATCTGTATTTAGGCCGCCGGTCCTTTTATGAAAACGCAAAAACAGAAAAAGCCGCCCGTGCCCGTGAAGGGGCCGAACGGCTGTGGCAGAACCTGACGAAAGGAGCAACCCCATGAAACGGAATGGACTGTTTGTGCTCGTCCTTGCACTGGCGGCGGTGCTGTGTACCGGCTGTGGCGTGAAAGACGAAGACCTGAAAAGCGACCCGCTGGTCAATGCGGACGGCACTGCCCCGGTGGGCAGTACACTGGTCGCTCCTGCGCCGCAGGATGATTTCGTTCTGCTGGACAACAAGGATATCCTTGCCGCCAACGGCCTGTACTATGCTTCTTGGGTCAACGGAGAACCCCAGCCCTATGAAAACAGCGAGGGTAAGACAGTCGATCTCTATGATGCCCAGCTGACGCTGGTGGTACAGGAAAACAAGACCGAAGAAAAGGCAGCTTCCGCTGTTTCCGGCTGGCAGGAGCTGGCACAGCAGAACTACGATATTTCTGACACACAGACCCTGACTGCCGCCGGGCAGGAGTACACTGTCATTCAGTTTACCTATCAGGACGAGAGCAACCCCTATGCCTTTGGCGTTGCCGCCTTTGGACAGAAGGGCACCAGTGCCATAGAGTGGGAGCTTTCCTGTCAGGAGAGCTACATCGGCGATGCACTGGCTGTACTGACCGAATTTCTGAACGGCTGCACCTATTAAGGAGGCGTAGAAATGGGCTTATTCTTTCCGAGTGACCCGGTCATCCATGGTCAACGCGCCACTGGTCTGCCCCGGTATCAGGAGCTGCTGGAACGAGACTGGAAAAGCTTTCTCTTTGCGGATTTTGTCACCTTGGGTCTGTGCATCCCCTACGGGCTGGGGGTGGGGTACGCCCTGCTTTCTTCCAGTCTGCTGGTGCTGATTCCCGTCTGCGTGGTGGGTGGACTGCTGGTGGGCCCGGCAATCTCCTGCATGATGGACGCGCTGTTCCGCAGCTACCGGGATGCACCCCGCGGCTGGTGGGAAAATTACTGCAAGGGCATGAAGCAAAACTGGAAAGCATCCCTTCTGCCCGGCATCGTATTCTGCCTTGCGCTGGGCATCGAGCTGTTCTTCGGCATGGTGCTGTTCTCTGCGGAACAGCTGCCGGGCATCGGGACACTGGCCGTTTTCTTTGTCGGACTGCTGTTGCTGCTGATGCTGTTCACCGCCTTTTGGCCGCAAGTCGTCCTGTTTGAGGAAAGCAACCTGCACCGACTGCAAAACGCCATCCTGTTCTGCCTGAAATATGGCAAGCATGTGATCGGCACGGCAATCCTGCAACTGGGCTGGTGGCTTCTGTTCGTGTTGTTTTTGCCGTGGACGGGCTTTCTGGTGCCGTTCCTCGGTGTGTGGTTTATCTGGTTCGTCTGCTTCTTCCTGCTGTATTCCGATTTTGATGCCGCGTATGGCATTGAGGAAAAGATCCGGCAGCAGTTCCCGGAGCAGACACCCCGCTACGATGAATGATAAGGAGAAGGACTCATGGACATTTTAACGATTGGCGAAGTTTTGATCGACCTGACCCAGACCGGCAAGGATGAACGCGGCATCCCGCAGTTCGCAGCAAATCCCGGCGGCGCACCGGCAAATCTGGCGGTGGCTGCCGCCCGGCTGGGCGCACAGACCGCCTTTATCGGCAAGGTGGGTGCGGATGCCTTTGGCCGCTACCTGAAAGAGGTTCTGGCAGAGAACAAGGTGGACGTTTCCGGCATGGCGGTGGATGCAGACCACCCCACCACCATGGCGGTGGTCTCGGTGGATGCCACCGGCGAGCGGGATTTCAGCTTCTACCGCAGTGCCAACGCCGATGTGATGCTGCGCAAAGAGGACATTTCGGACGAGGCTCTGAAAGCTGCCAAAATCGTCCACTTTGGTTCTGTCAGCCTGACTGCCGACCCTTCCCGCACCGCGACGCTGGATGCTGCCGCCCGCGCCAAAAAGCTGGGTGCTGTCATTACTTATGACCCCAATTACCGTGCCAACCTCTGGAAGAACAAAGAGGATGCCATTGCCCAGATGAAAGCACCCCTGCCGCTGGTAGATATTCTAAAAGTTTCCGATGAAGAACTGCCCCTGCTCACCGGCACCACCGACTGCGAAAGCGGCACAGCCCAGCTTGCCCAGAACGGAATCCGGCTGATTTTTGTCACCTTGGGTGCAAACGGCGTGTTCTACCGCTTTGGGGACAAGACCGGTCATGTCGCTGGCGTCCCCTGCAAGGTGGGCGACACCAACGGCGCAGGCGATACCTTCTTTGGGGCTGCCCTGTCCAAGCTCTGCAAGGAGGAGCTGGACACCTTGACGGTGGACAAACTGGAAGGCATTCTGGCCTTTGCCAACAAAGCCGCCAGCATCACCACCAGCCGCCACGGTGCTATCCCTGCCATGCCCACCCTTGCGGAAGTGGAGGGCTGAACCATGGCAGCAAAACAGGAATTTGAGTCCCGGTTTGCCAAGCACAAGGACGAGCTGGAATGGCTGTTCATGGAGCTGTACCACAACCGGGAAGGGCTGGAAGTTCTGGAGCGTGAGATGGCACAAGCCTACAACGCCCGCAGTGCTGAGCTGAAAGCACTGGACAAAGCCCGCACCGCCGACCCGGAGTGGTACAAGCGGGGCAATATGTTCGGCATGACCATGTACACCGACCTCTTTGCCGGAAACTTGAAAGAACTGGCAAAGAAACTGCCCTACCTCAAGGAGCAGAAGCTGACTTATCTGCACCTGATGCCCCTTTTGCAGATGCCCCATCCCCACAACGACGGCGGCTATGCGGTGGAGGATTTCGACACCGTAGACCCTGCCCTTGGCACCAACAAGGATCTGGAAAACCTGACCCGTGAACTGCGCAAGGCCGGCATCAGCCTGTGTCTGGATTTTGTCATGAACCACACCGCCAGCACCCACCGCTGGGCCATGGCGGCAAAGGCGGGCGACCCGTGGTTTCAGGCCTATTACCATCTCTACGAGGACCGCACCATCCCCGACCAGTACGAGCAGACCGTTCCGCAGGTGTTCCCCAACACTGCGCCCGGCAACTTTACATGGTGCGAGGAGATGCACAAGTGGGTGCTGACCACCTTCCACGACTACCAGTGGGATCTGAACTACGCAAACCCGGCGGTGTTCGTGGACATGACCAAGAGCATCCTGCACCTCGCCAACCTTGGCGTGGAGGTGTTCCGCATTGATGCGGTGCCCTACATCTGGAAGCAGCTGGGCACCACCTGCCGCAATCTGCCGCAGGTGCACACCATTGTGCGGATGCTCCGCATGGTGCTGGAATGCGTCTGCCCGGCGGTCATCCTCAAGGGCGAGGTGGTCATGGCACCCAAGGAGCTGGCTGCCTATTTCGGCACCCCGGAAAAACCGGAATGCCACATGCTCTACAACGTATCCACGATGGTCAACCTGTGGAGCGCCCTTGCCAGCCGGGACACCCGGCTGCTGAAGGCGCAGCTGGATGCCCTGCACGCCCTGCCAAAAAATTGCTGGTTTGTGAACTATCTGCGCTGCCACGATGATATTGGCTGGGGTCTGGACGAAGCGGTGGAAAACCGGCTGGGCATCGACCCGCAGAAGCACAAGGAGTATCTCTACCACTTCTACGAGGGCAACTTCCCCGGAAGCTGGGCAAAAGGCGAACTGTACAATTACGACCCTGCCACCGGCGATGCCCGGAGCTGCGGCACCACCGCCAGCCTGTGCGGCGTGGAGCAGGCGCTGGAAAAGGGCGATAAAATCGCACTGGATTATGCCGTGAAGCGTGACCTGCTGCTACACACTGCTATGGCGTTTTTGCAGGGCTTCCCCATGCTGAACTGCGGTGACGAGATCGCACAGCGCAACGGCTGGGATTACAAAAACGACCCCGACCGTGTGGAGGACAGCCGCAACCTGCACCGCACAAAATTCAACTGGGAGGATGCAAAGCAGCGCACCCAAAAAGGCACGCTGCAAAACCAGCTGTGGCAAGGCATGGAGCAGCTGCGCAAAATGCGTGCAGACCCCTGCTTTGCCCCGGATGCGTGGGTGACCACATGGGACAGCCACAACCCCGGCGTGCTGGCGCTGGTGCGCAAGCGCGGCGAGGAAACGCTGGTGGGACTGTTCAATTTTACCGAGTACCCGGCAGGGGCAAGTCTGGACGCTCTGGGTGGCGAGTATCACACCCCGGAGGGCACTTCCGTCTGGCTGGCGGATGTGGAGCTGGAGCCCTATCAGGCGCTGCTGGTAAAAAACAAATAAGCAAAACGAGCCCATCTGGCTCTCTCTTTTTGCCAAAGTTTTTGATGCATTTTCTTGCAAGCTGCCAAAAGTGGCGTATTCTCAAAAGTTTTTGTTGACAAAGTTCGTTTTTTGTGGTAATCTATCCCAACAATTTAATATAACATATTTACTTAGAGTTCCAGCTCTGCTCCCGAAGGAGCCGGAGCAAGTTTTTGACTTTCTTTTCGCTACATAACGAACCCGAACCAAGGCCATCCCGGAAAGGATGGTCAGGTTCAGGTTGTTGTGTGGCGATTTTTTATTGCCAAATCCAGCACCGTACCTTGACAACCGCATGACCGTCTGCATGGGATACCCGGCGATAACCCCGCAAGGGAGAGCCGGAAAACGCCGCCGGAAGGGGGCAGGAAATCCATGCAGGGAGAACGGCACACCCAATATCAACTGGTCAAAATGGCCAGTTGATGTGGTGAATGACACAAAGCGTCATTCACCAGAAAAACTTTCTGCGTTACGGCTGACCCCATGTGGACATTTTGACCACATGGGGTGAATTGCCGCAGCTTGAATCAATGTAGACAATTTGTCCACATTGACTCCGTTCGTGTTACGTTTGACCTCGACTTGACATTTTGTCAAGCCACGGTGAAATCCGGTAAGTGTTGCTTTTCAGTACTTACCAAATGACCGTAACACGGTCGTTCTGTGGTGGGTTACGAAAACCGTAACTCACCACTTGGAAGTAGTAAATGGACAAAATGTCCACTTACCACCCAGCCATAACGCACAGATTTTAGTTGGTGATCATTTTGATCACCAACCAGACAATCGTAACGCTTTATTGTGTAAAAGTGGTGGTTACCATTTTGGTAACCACCATATACCCGTAACATTTGGGGCAAATAATGCTTTTCATTATCCACCACACACCCGTAACAGCCAAAGGAGGATGCCTATGACAACAGAACAATGGGAACGTGAAAATCAGGACACCCTGATGGAATATTTCATTGATGGCGACCCCAGTGTGCGCAGAATCCAATGTGAATACTGCCGCAAGGTCATCTACACCCAGACCCGGAACCGAAAATATTGTAGCTTCCAGACTTGCGGTCACAAGATGCTGAATCTGCGGAAAAGCCTTAAAAAGCGCGTTGAGCGAGGAAAGTATACCTGCGCTTGCTGCGGGAAGCAGTTCTTACCAATTCGGGCGGATGCCAGATATTGCAGCAATGCCTGTCGTCAGAAAGACTACCGCCAGCGTAAAGTGAATGCTGCTTCTATCCTGTAAAGTGGTGCTTCCCATTTTGGGGATTTGGGAGTGAGCGATTATCTGAAATCAGGTTACGCTTTCCGTAACTTGATTCGTAGCCCTTGCTGAATCAAGTTCCCACTTTGGGAACTTGATTTTAGCCGTAACGAAGCCACCGGAGTTATCATTTTGAGAACTTCGGTTTTATCTGTAACACATCACCCCCACTCCGTAAAAATCAGGTGGTCAAGATGACCACCTGATTCCACCTGTAACACTGCAAGGTCTATTGAAAATCAGGTGCCGCCACCCGGCACTTGATTCTACCCGTAACAGAATCAGTGGGTCAAAATGGCCCACTGAAAAAGCCGGACGAGCTGTGGGCAGGGATTCGCAAATCTTTGCCCGCAGCTTGCCAAAATCAACGGACCAAAATGGCCCGTTGAAGGGAGTCAAGGGGGAACGCCTTGCCCAGTGATATGATGCTGTGCGTCATATCCTACTGGGTATTATCTGGCGCAAAACGGCGGCAGATCCAGCAGCTCCGCTGCTGCGTTCTCCCCACCAAGCTGTTGAAACGGAGGGATGTCTATCTGAAACTGACACGACACAACGGACGAGCCGGAACCCACGGCACCTATAACCCAAAGCACAATGACCGGAGTTTTAACCTTGCCAACAGTGAGCACATCGACCCGGAACGAGCCAAGGGCAACATCTACTGGGACTGCTTCCACGGATTTCGCTCCACTATCGCCCCACAAGACCCGGATGATCTGGCCGGGACATTCTCGGATGTGGAACGGCAATTCTACGAGACCCACTACACGGCCTTCATCGAAAACCAGAACGAGCGTAACGCAAAGATCCGGCACACCGAACGAAACCGCTCCATTCCCGACCTGCTGTCCAGTCGCAAGACCTGCCCGGAAGAAACTATCTACCAGCTGGGAACGCTGGATGAACACGCTTCCGCAGGGGACTTGCTGAACATCGTCACCGAGTTCATCGAGGAGTTCAAGGGCAAATTTGGCGAACACGTTCATGTACTGGACTGGGCATTGCATCTGGATGAGAGCACACCCCACATCCACGAGCGCCATGTGTTCGACTGCGAGAACAAGTACGGCGAGGTGGCTCCCCAGCAGGAAAAGGCGCTGGAAGCGTTGGGTTTTGAGCTGCCTGACCCGGGCAAGCCCCTCAGCCGCCGCAACAACCGCAAGATCACCTTTGATGCAGCCTGCCGGAAGATGCTGTTCGAGATTGCCAAGCGGCATGGGCTGGAATTGGAGGAGAAAGCAGAATACGGCAACCGGCAATATCTCGAAAAGCAAGACTTTATCCTTGCCAAGCAGAAGGAGCAGCTTGCTGCCCAGCAGAGCAAGCTGGACGAGCTGACCCTGAAAGTTTCGGACATGGAGACCCTGCTGGAAGATGTTTCGGCTGCGGCCTACGACAAGGCGGTGGATATCGTGACGGATGTTGTGCGCACAGAGACCCGGAAGGAAGATATGCGGATGATCGAGGACACGAAAAAGTGGGTGCTGTCCCCGGAGCGCAAAGCTCCCAAGGCCACACGGGAGTACACCGCAAAACATCTGGATAGCATGCTGGACAAGTTCCTCAAGACCATGCAGACCACCGCCACTCGTTTGCAGGAGAAGCTGCTGAAGCCGGAAGTCCGGCAGAAAGGCAAAGAGCAGGTCAAGGAAAAAGCACGGGATTCGGTGCTGCAACTGCTGAACCGCTTGCAGGCGGAACAGACCCAACGGAAGCCGTCCGCACCGCCTGCCGCCGAAAAATCGGAAAATTGTTTTCAATAATAGTACGAGGTGATGTTTATTGAGCAAAGAAGTCAACGAAGAACGCACTCCCCGAACCGTTGCGGACGTAAAAGAAATGCTGACCAAGCACTCCAACGGCGAGATCCAGCGGACGATTCAAAACTGCATCACGATTCTGCAGAACGACCATGTGCTTGCCGATGCCATCCGGCTGAACCTGTTGAGCGAGCGCATTGACATTGTAAAGCCCGTGGGCTGGCCCCGCTCCGGCAAGACGCTGAACGACACCGACATGAAGTATATTCTGCGCCGAATGGAAAAATACGGCATTTCCAGCGAAAAGAAAATCGAATCTGCCATCCGCATTGCTGCCAACGAGAACCGTTATCATCCCATCCGGGATTACCTGAACGGTCTGCAATGGGATGGCACGGAACGGATCCCCCACGTCCTGCACCACTTCCTCGGTGCTGCGGAGGACGAATACACTTGCGAAGCCATGAAGATTTTCTTGCTGGGAGCCATTAAGCGCGTGTTCCAGCCGGGATGCAAATTTGAAACCATGCTCTGTCTGGTGGGCGGTCAGGGTGTGGGAAAGTCCAGCTTTTTCCGACTGCTGGCGGTCAAGGATGAGTGGTTCTCGGACGACCTGCGGCGGCTGGACGATGACAACGTGTACCGCAAGCTGCAAGGTCACTGGATCATCGAAATGTCGGAGATGATCGCCACCGCCAATGCCAAGAGCATCGAGGAGATCAAGAGCTTTCTCAGCAAGCAGAAGGAGACCTATAAAGTCCCCTACGAGACCCATCCTGCCGACCGTCTGCGCCAGTGCGTCTTTGCTGGCACGACCAACCGGCAGGATTTTTTGCCCCGTGACCGCACCGGCAACCGCCGTTTCATTCCTGTTCCGGTGGATGCGGAACTGGCCGAAGTCCACGTTTTGGACAACGAAGAAGGATCCCGTGCCTATATCGACCAGCTCTGGGCAGAAGCCATGACCATCTACAACAGCGGCAACTACAAGCTGGCGTTCAGCCCTGCCATGCAGGAAACGCTGCAAGCCCATCAGCAGGACTTTATGCAGGAGGATGCACAGGCTGGCATGATCTATGCCTTTCTGGAGGACTACACGGGGGACCGGGTGTGTTCCAAGCAGCTCTATGCGGAGGCGCTTGGCAACAACAACATCCCGGCTGAGTGGGAGACCCGTGCTATCTGCGAGATCATGAACACGGGTATTTCGCGCGGCGATATCCAAGGCTGGCAGGCGCACAAGACCGCTAAGCGTTACCCGAAGTACGGCGTTCAGAAAGGCTGGGAGCGCGTAACCAGCCACGAAACCGGGGCTGAAAATTTCTCCGAAATAACGGATGCGGAAGCCGAGCAGATGGGCTTTCCCTTCTGATGGACAGCGGTTACACGTCTGGTTACAGATTTGGTTACGCCGTCGTTACACCGAAAAGTCCGCATGACTGCTGCATTTTCCGCTTTCTGTAACCATGTAACCTTAAAAAGATAAGAAAAAGTATAAAGTCCACCGAATGTCCTGTGTGCAGAAAAAGAGAGTTTTCCTGCCCGGTTACAGGCGTTCGGTTACAAGGAATTGGAGGTCTGCCTATGAATATGAATCGGCCTGACATGACCGAAAATGTGAAATATAAAGATTATACGAATGAATCCTTGCAAATGGACTCGAACCTCGCTACAATGGAGATGTCTAAATCCCCTGCCATTGGATCTTCTGACCAGACCAAAGCAGCCAAGCACGAACCTCTTGTTTACCGGGTGGAGGAGATTGCCCAACTTTTGGCGATTTCTCCCCGTGCGGCGTACAACCTGTGCAACACCACGAAGGATTTCCGGGTGCTGCGCATCGGCACCAGCATCCGGGTGAACAAGCAGAGTTTCGACAACTGGTTTGCGGCGGTCTGAGGGAGGTAATCTATGGCATCTATTATGAAGCGCGGAGATTCCTACTCCGTCCGTTATAAGTACAAAGACCATTCCGGCAAGCCCTGCGAGGGCTGGGAGAGTTTCAAGACCAGGAAGGAGGCGCAGGAGCGAAAAATCACGGTCGAGAAAGAACTGCTGGACGGCACGTTCCTTGTTCCCGACACCATAACGGTGGAGGAAATGCTGTACAAGTGGATTCCGATCCAGTCCACCAAACACAAGTGGTCACCCAAGACCTACACCCAGTCCGTGGCGATGGTGCAGAACCTTATCGTGCCCTATATCGGCAATCGCAAGGTGCAGGAGCTGCGAACCTACGACATTGAAAAGTTCTATGCTACCCTTGCCAAGACCCCCTGCGGGCAGTATGTGCACGGTGTGAAACAGAATCTTTCCGACAAGCAAAAGAAGCGGCTGCTGTCCAGCACCTCCATCCACGAAGTCCACACGCTACTCAAGACCGCATTTTCCTATGCGGTAGAATGGGACTTGATCCACAAGATTCCCCTGCCCCGTGATGCCCCCAAGGTCAACATCGAGGAACGCACCATCTGGGACGAGAAAACCATGCTGGCAGCGTTGCAGACCATCGAGAACCCTGCCCTGCATCTAGCGGTGCACATGAGCATGATCCTTTCGCTCCGTGAGGGCGAAATCCTCGGCCTACAGCTGAGTGATCTGGACTTTGATGCAGCCGATGGGCGTGGCACTATCTCGGTCAATAAGACCATGCAGCGAGCCAACAAGGACGCTCTGGAAAAGCTCGACCCCAAGCAGGTCTACTACACGTTCCCGGACAGGCGTGAGGGTAGCAAATCCTCTCTCATCCTGAAAAAGCCCAAGACCAAGAAGTCAAATCGTATCCTGTATATGACCAAACCTCTGAAAGAGGAACTTCAAGCATGGCTTGAAAAGCTCAAGCAGGACGAGCAGAGCGCCCCGGAGAAGTACAGCAACTGCGGACAGCTGTTCCGGCTCCCGGACGGTCTGCCCATCGCACCGGAGCTGCTGACGAAATGGTACCGTCTGTGGAGAGCGGAGCACCCGGAGTTTGAACAGATCGTGTTCCATGGTCTGCGGCACTCCAGTGCCACCTATCAGCTCTTGCAGTCGGACGGCGACTTCAAGTCGGTGCAGGGCAATACAGGTCACGCCACCGCATCTGTCCTGATGGACACCTACGCCCACACGCAGGACAAGCCCCGGCTGGAACTGACCGAGAAGATCGAAGCGAACTTCTATTCCCAAGACCTGACCCCGGCAGCACCCCAGCCCCAGCAAAATGAAAAGCCGGCGGCAACAAAAATCTCCGGCAAGGAGATCCTTGAAGCCATCCGGCTGATGGACGCAGACGAACGCAGAGAATTGACGAGAGCCTTGTTCGCCTAAAATTTCTTCTTTTTATGCAAAGGAAAGCAGGCTGTGCAAACCTTGCTCAGAAAAGCCCCTGATTTGGGCAAATGTGCAAACGGTGTGCAGAAAGTGTGCAGCCGCTTTCCTACATAAAGAAAGAACGCCAAATCTTACGATTTGACGTTCAATATCTGGT